>JAEWLI010000106.1 GCA_023393375.1 Bacteroidota bacterium | reverse complement strand
GTATGGATATGCGAGCTGATCAATATCTTGAATTGGTAGAACAGGCAAAGAATGAAGTTAAGATACCAATTATTGCCAGCTTGAATTGCATTTCAAATAGTTGTTGGATCGATTTTGCCAAAAGCATAGAAAATGCCGGTGCCGATGCCATAGAATTAAACATTGCATTAATGCCCCGGGATTTTTTTGTAGAACCTCATGAAATTGAAGACCAGGTGGTAGAAATTTTTTCCTCAGTGAGGAAAATGGTGAAGGTTCCGATAGCCGTTAAAATTGGGCCATATTTCACATCTGTTCCAAAAATAGCAGAGCGATTGCAAATAGCAGGAGCTGATGCTTTGGTATTATTTAATAGATTTTACCGTCCTGATGTGGATATCGAAAATATCGAAATGATTCCAGGATATCGTTATAGTACACCTGAGGAAATAGCATTATCCTTAAGATGGATCGGCATTCTATCACGTCAGATGAAACTGGATTTGGCTGGCTCTACAGGAGTTTTTGATGGTGCCGGCGTCATTAAACATTTATTGGCAGGTGCTAAAGCTACGATGATTTGCTCTACATTATTTATCAATGGGTTTAAGCAAATACACATTATGCTTGACAGGGTTCAATTCTGGATGGATACGCATGGGTATGCATCTGTAGATGATTTCAGAGGAATACTTAGTACTAAAGGAAACCAAAAACCAGCTTATTTTGAGCGGTTACAATATATTAAAGCATTGGTAGGGATAGAGTAATATGACAATTAAGCTTGATGGGAAACTATTTCAATTCAATTGGCGTATTTAATATAGTAACCAATTTTGGAGTCATGAATGATATTATCAATAAAATATTGATGACAAACATTAACAAGGGAGAAACTCTGGATACAATAAAAATGTATATCAAGCGGAGGTACAACATAGTAATCGACCATAAAGCATTAAAAGAAAGATTGCGGATGATTAAATTTAATTATTAAACTGCAGTCACCTAACACGGATTTCCCGTAAAACTGATTCCCGAAAGCTTACATAAATTAAATGTAGCTGATAAACTGGTCAAGTGTCAAAGTTTTGTGCTTATAGGGAAAAATTATTTCGAGTCTACTTATTTTATAATAAAAACCCGTATTTTTGCGGTTTATTCGACAGTAATAAATATAAAATCATGAGTGAAGAAAAACTAAGGTACTCTTCTGAAGAACTGGTAGAGTTTGAGCAAATTATTCTTGAAAAATTGGAACAAGCAACCGGTGAATTAAAGTCGCTCAAGGAAACTTTAAGCAGGGTAAATGACGAAAGTACTGACATCACCGATGGAAACAGTAAATTATTGGAAGATGGTGCTGACACGGCAGAAAAAGAAAGTCTGAGCCAATTGGCAGCCCGGCAGCAAAAATTTATCAATCAGTTGCAAAATGCTTTGGTGAGAATAAAAAATGGCACTTATGGTATATGTATCGATACGGGCAAATTAATTGCTAAGGAACGATTACGTGCTGTTCCTCATACCATGCACTCGATAGAAGCAAAATTGAAAAAACAGTAATCTTGGAATTTCTGCTTTGTCATATTGAAGCATTGATCTTTTGTGCCCCTTCACCTATTAAAATCGATGAAATAAGAAATTGCCTCATTGAAATGTTTGAGGCTGATGTTCCTGAAAAGGACATTTCTGATGCCATTGAAACCCTTCAGCAAAAGTACGAAAGTGATAATTTTGCTATTCAAGTGATAAAAACAGGTGGTGGATATCAATTTTTGACTAAACCGGCATATCAGGTAAGTATCGGGATTTTACTAAAGCAGCAATCCAAAAGAAGGCTTTCTGCTTCCGCTCTTGAAACTTTATCTATTATTGCATATAAGCAACCCATCTCCAGACCACAGATTGAGCAGATAAGAGGTGTAAATTGTGATTATACCGTACAAAAACTGCTTGATAAAGAGTTAATAGAAATTAAGGGAAAATCAGAAGCACTAGGAAGGCCTTTGTTGTATGGGACAACAACAAAATTTATGGATTATTTCGGAATTAACAGTTTAGACGATTTGCCCTCCCTAAAAGAATTTAAAGAAGAAGAAAACCAAATTGGCGAAGCCCAAGAATAGTTTTCAGCATTCAATCATTTAAACAAGTAAGCACTTACCAGCTTTTAATTTATTATTAATATTCAGATTCATGAGAAAAAGAATCCAACGTACTGACCAAAGGAGTAAAACTGATAACAGGCAGGAAAAGTCAGAAAATAATTTTAGAAAAGATAAGTTTGACAAACCAGGAAAAGATTTTTCTAAATTTAAAAAAACCAGATCAGAAGATTCTGATAACGAACGTCCTAATAGACCTGCCAGGTTTACAAAGTCGTCTGGATCTGACAAATTTGGATCTGAAAATAAGCGATACACACCGCGGTTTAACAAAGACAAGCCTGATGATAACATACGACCCAAAAAATGGTCGGATTCAAAAAGAGAAAGAAAATTCAGCCCACCCGATTATCAAATAGATAAATATGGGGATGATAGAAAAAAGTTCAGCAAAAAAGGCCCTTTGGAAAGCAGGGTGAAAAAACCAATTGAGAACGATCATGATGAGATCAGGCTAAACCGGTTTATCGCCAATTCGGGTATTTGTTCCCGGCGTGAAGCAGATGAACTGATCAGGAAGGGGCAGATCTTGGTAAATGGCAAAGTAGTAACTGAATTAGGCTCGAGGGTTAAAAGGACAGATAACATTGTTTATGATAAGAAGGTATTACGCCCCGAAAAACCTGTGTACGTGCTGCTAAACAAACCCAAGGATTTTATCACCACTACCGATGACCCGGAAAAACGGAAAACCGTGATGATGCTTGTGGAGAAAGCATGTGATGAAAGGATTTACCCGGTTGGCCGACTCGATAGAAATACCACTGGCTTGCTGTTGTTTACCAACGATGGTGATATGGCTGACAAGCTCTCCCATCCGTCAAATAGCATCAAAAAAGTTTATCAGGTAGACATTGATAAACCCATTCTGCAAGCGGATATGGAGAAGATACAGGAAGGGGTTGAATTGGAAGATGGCAAAGCCATTGTGGATGATTTAGTGATTATTACACCTGATAAGAAATCTTTGGGATTGGAAATTCACAGTGGAAAAAACCGGATTGTAAGGAGGATATTTGAAAGCCTTGGGTATGAAGTGATTAAGCTGGACCGGGTGATGTATGCTGGCCTGACAAAAAAGGATTTACCACGTGGCAAATGGCGTTATCTGAATGAAAAAGAAGTGATCAGGCTGAAGCATTTTGTAAAATAATATACTTTCTCAGCAAAAATTGCCAAAACAGTATCTCCTACACAACTGAAGATCCTGTTTTGGCATTTTATTTTCTCATTTTCTCATTTTCTTAAATTCATTGATCAATCCATTGGTAGAAGCATCATGTGAATTGATCTCATTCTCGTTGACCAATTCCGGTAATATCTGATTGGCCAGCTGTTTACCTAATTCCACACCCCATTGATCGAAACTATAAATATTCCAGATTACCCCTTGAGTAAATATTTTATGTTCGTAAAGCGCAATCAGGCTTCCCAGAGTTTTAGGTGTCAGCTTTTTAAATAGGATAGAATTAGTAGGTTTATTCCCTAAAAACACCTTAAATGGTTTTAGCTCTTCTATTTCTTCACTCGATTTTCCGGTAGCCGCTAATTCTGCCTCCACCTCTTCAGCTGTTTTGCCTTTCATTAAGGCTTCTGTTTGTGCAAAGAAATTGGAAAGTAACTTTGCATGATGGTCGCTGATGGGATTGTGGCTAATAGCCGGAGCTAAAAAGTCACATGGGATTAATTTAGTGCCCTGGTGGATCAATTGATAGAAAGCATGTTGTCCATTGGTTCCGGGTTCTCCCCATATTACCGGGCCTGTTTGATAATTTACTTTTTTACCATTCCTATCCACATATTTACCATTGCTCTCCATATTCCCTTGTTGGAAATAAGCAGGAAAACGGTGGAGGTATTGGTCATAGGGCAGAATGGCTTCAGTTTCAGCACCGAAAAAATTATTGTACCAAATGCCTAATAGGGCCAGTATGACCGGCAGGTTTTTTTCGAAAGGAGTATTTATAAAATGCTGATCCATTTCAAATGCACCCTGCAATAACTCATCAAATCTTTCATACCCAATGGCACAGGCAATGGATAGTCCAATTGAAGACCATAATGAATATCTTCCTCCTACCCAATCCCAGAACCGGAACATGTTGGCTGTATCAATCCCAAATTCACGAACCTTGGCTTCATTGGTCGATAAAGCCACAAAATGACGGGCTACTTCCTTTTCATCTCTAGCTTTTTCCAAAAACCAATCTTTTGCAGTTTGGGCATTGGTCATCGTTTCCTGTGTGGTAAATGTTTTGGAAGCTATAATAAAAAGAGAAGTTTCGGGGTCAATTTTTTTCAGGGTTTCCGCCATATGCGTACCGTCAACATTGGACACGAAATGCACATTGATATTGGGTGCCTGATAATGTTTTAAGGCTTCTGTGACCATATATGGTCCTAAATCAGATCCCCCAATGCCAATATTTACAATATTTGAAATAGCTTTTCCGGTATAACCTTTCCATTCACCGCTGATAATTTGATTTGAAAATGTTTTCACTTGATGTAAAACGGCATTAACATCGGGCATTACATCGATACCATCGGAAAGAATGGGTTTGCCAGATTTATTTCTTAAGGCCACATGTAATACCGACCTGTTTTCTGTATGGTTGATTTTAGCACCAGTAAACATTTTTTTGATGGCATCTTCTAATTCAGCTTCTTTTGCTAGAACTATTAACTTTTGGAATGTTTCTTCAGTAATTATATTTTTAGAAAAATCCAGCAAGATATCATTAAAACGTAAAGAGAATTTTTTAAATCGCTCAGGATCCTGGTTGAAAAGATCTTTCATCTGTATTTTTTGCATAGATTGAAAGTGTTTCACGAGATCTTTCCATGCCTGGGTTTCTAAGGGATTTTTATTCGTAAGCATACAATAAAAGTTTTGGTGTCTAAAAAATGAAATACAAAATTGGTAAAAAAAATACAGCAAACCCAAATTGGGAGGGAATCATTAACAAGTGAATCTTATAATTTCAGAGAGGTTTGCCGTTTTCGTTTTCTGAAAGGAATACCACGATAGTATAAATTCCCAGTATCGTACCTATTGGAAATAAAAACAAATAAAGACAACCTAGTATAAGCAACAACAAACGGGCCCATGGTTTAAATTTGATCATTGCAGCACCGCCGATAATGGATAAAACGGAAAGGATTACTAATAATATCGCAATGGCTACGCCCCCAATTCTAAATATATGGTAAACTTCATAAGGCACGTGGGCAAACTCAAAAATCCGCCATAGCAAAAAATATCCCATCACCCCAAATAGGATATTGAAAATTCCAAATACAATATAAAAAATACCTAATACCTTCTTGTGATTTTTAATGTCCATATGCCATATGGTTTTCCTATAAATTTAGGATTTATAATAGAATTCCGCATGCAAAAAGTTATAACTGCAATGTTTTGGGTGATAAACGATTTAGGATGAGGATTAACGGTTGCAATCACCGGTCGTATTATAAGACATTTTCCCACCGTCCAGACTCAGAAGATCTAAAGACAGCATCAATCACCTTCATATTGTTTATGGCATCAAGAGGTGGAGTGGGAACAGGAAGCCCTCTTAAAATGGCATCAGCATAAGCATCGAACTGTAAGCCATACTGATCAGAAGGGGGGAATTCAATGTTTCTCTCACCAATACCACTTTGTATTGCCAGAATAGCTGGCACATCCACATATGTATTAAATGGGATTTGAACAGTAATATTTCCTCCTGTACCGTGTATCAATACTTTTTGATAGGGATAGGTGAGGGTAGAAACAGTAAAAACTGCCTGTGTTTTACCAAAATCAAGTATTGCAGAGGTATGTTTATCGGTATTAAATTGTTGGTGTTTCTCAATAAGACTCATCACTTTAGTGGGCTCTGAGCCTAAAATAAACCTTGGAACAGAAATGGCATAACAACCAATATCCATCAAGGCACCCCCACCATATTCAGCAATATTGCGAATATTTTCCGGATCCGGATTATTATAACTGAAATGGGTATGAATTGAAACGATTGAACCAATTTCCCCGACATCACATATTTCTTTTGCCCTGATCCATTGGGGTTGAAACCTGTACATGAATGCTTCCATAATCATCACACCTTTCGACTCAGCATACTCAACAGATGCTATGGCTTCTTTTGCATTAAGTGTGATAGGTTTTTCACATAAGATATTTTTACCTGCGTCTGCACTCTTCTTTATCCACTCCGCATGTAAATGATTGGGCAAAGGGATATATACCAGATCAACCTGCGGATCTTTTAACAAGGCTTCATACGATCCGTATGCTTTAGGAATCTGGTATTCGCGTGCAGTTTTTTGTGCTTTAGCTTCATTTCTTGAAGCAATAGCATACAGCTCGACTTTAGAGGACTTAAGAAGTGGGAGAAGGGCTCTTTTAGTAAAATGCCCTGAGACACCCAAAACTCCCAATTTTATCCTTTTCATATTATGCAAAATGTAATTTCAGGAAATATTTAGCTTTGTTTTTCTTGAGCCCGTTCAAATTTATCCCGGTACCTTTCAATGCTTTCGATTACAATTTTAAGAGCAATTTCCCTATTCTGAAATTCTTCTACCCTTACTTCTTTCTTTTCCAGCCTTTTATAGTCTTCAAAGAAAGCACGCATTTCCTGTAGGTAATAATCCTTTAATTCTTTGATATCATTGTAATACTTTACGCTGATATCATGTTCTGCAACCGCAATAATTTTATCATCAGGCTTACCACCATCGATCATACGCATCACGCCAATTACTTTAGCAGATACTATGCACAGAGGGACTACATTAATACGTGAAAGTACAAGAATATCCAAAGGGTCATCATCCTCACCAAGTGTCCGGGGAATAAATCCATAGTTATGTGGATAATACACTGAAGAGTATAAAACCCTGTCGAGTTTTAATAGCCCACTAACTTTATCGAGTTCATACTTTGCCCTGGATCCTGCGGGTATTTCAATAATTGAATTTACTGTAATTGGGGCACCATCGCCAAATTCAACAGCATGCCAGGGATTATGAGAAAAAACTGTTTTTGCTTCCATAAATATAAAAAATGCTAAATTAAGGGGCTAAAGATAGTGATATTAACAGATACTAGGAAAGACATGTTTAAAAAAGATGGGATTTTAGGAACTCCAAAGATTAAGAAGAGGACCTGAATATCCATAAACAGGGTCATGCTTTGGATATGGCACTTGTTGGATGCGGTGATCTGCATTCGGTCGTTCTCCGGGTTTTCCATATTGCATATCATAATCTTGACCAGTTGGATAGGCCCCAACACAAGCAAAATCAGTGCTTGCGTGGATTTTTTTATGAGCAGTACCAGCAGGTAAAATGATTACATCACCTTTTTGAATCTCTATTTCCATTCCGTGTGGCCCTCCTAATTGAACGGTAGCCTGCCCTCTGTAAATACCTAGTACTTCGTGTGCTGTACTGTGATAATGGTGATAATCGTAAATTCCGTTTCGCCATGCAGAGGTCCATTTATTCTCTTTGAATATTTCTTCGATCACCGTGGCCGCATTCTCTTTAGGTAAAATAAGGGCATTTTGATACACCAGAAGTGGAAGTAAAGGATTATTTGGAAAATGGTGATCCTCCGGAATCAGTTTATTGATCAGTTTAATCTCTGAAGGTGGAACAATATAATTTTTATCCATCTTTGTTAAACTGCCATTGGTTCCAATGGTTCTTTTTTCACTTGCCTGTTCTTTAACAGATCAGATAAAGATCTTCTTGTTATGTTGTTTTTATATTTTCTGAAGGATGATTTACAAGTTGATTTTGGTTTGTGAGCAGTTGTATTTACATCAATAATATATATCTTCTGATCGTTCTGATCCCTGATCACATCCAATTCGCCATATTCCAGCTTCATGGCATGACAAAAGCTGATAATATTCGCTATTTCCTTTTCGCTGAATAAGTCTTGCGGTTTTGCCATTTGATAATTCAACACCCTGTCAAAAATATCATCCTGAGGTTTGTATCTGATAAAAACGATCGGCAATATATTATTTATAAATAAAACCCTGTAATCAATGCTATAATTATCGTTTTGGTTCTGCAAAAACTTTTGATAGATGAACCCTTGTTTGATCTGCTTAATTGGTGCGTTTAAAACCCTGGCTTGACTGTGTTTTGAATTTAGTTCGCATTTTTCTATGATTTTGCCTTGATAGTGAAGTGGATCAACAAAAGTAGAATACCCAAAAATATTGGAAAATACCTTTTCTACTTTGTTTTTACTTATATCTGTACATCCCAAATTGATAAAATGTTGTTTTTGAGAAAGAATTGATAAAGCGGTGTCGGTATTCCTATACGTAGTATCTTCCCAATTGATCGCATAATCATATGGTTGATTCGGATTGGAAATCATTCGAAATTTACTCCAAAACAGGGCTTGATGAATATCGGCATTCCAGTCGGGAAACTCGGGATAAAATAAAATAATTTTACTTTTATCTCTAAAAAAATAAAGAAGAAAAGCATTTCGGGTGATATTAATTAAATCCCTTGCCAGAGCTTTAAAACCAGAAATAGCCCTGTAATGGTACAAGCTTTTATATTTCATAATAAGACCACTAAAAAATGGGTTTGATAAATAATAAGTAGTTTTAAAAAAAGCCTCTCATCATCGGGTAACCTCAAAATTATCATTAATTTATGAAATAATGATAATTTTGAGGCATTTTTTTTCTGGAAAATATTATTATTAAAATTTTTCTAAAAGTAATTTTTTAAACTCTTCAAATTCCGCTTTCATAGGGATAGTTAGCTTTTTCATTTTCAAACGGTTTCGGAGCCTGTCAGGAATTATTACTTTACTACCTGTTGCCTGTTCCACCACTTCCACAAATTTTGAAGGGTGGGCTGTGGATAGAATAATCCCAACTTGATCCTGCACTTTTAATTCTTTAAAATATTTCTCCAAGCCAAGGTACCCGATTGCCGTATGGGGATCAAGGGTATATTCGTATCGTGCAGATACCTGATGAATTGCATCTTTTGTTTGGTCATCGGTAAATTTACAGCCGAATATATCGTTTCTGATTTCGTTAATATCCTGATGATAAAGATCCAGCATACGCGCAAAGTTACTTGGATTACCTACATCCATGGCATTGCTGATAGTGGCTACAGAGGCTTTGGGTTCAAACAATCCGGACATCAAGTAACCCGGTACGATATCATTGGCATTTGTTGCGGCTATAAATTTTTCAACCGGAAGCCCCATTTTCTTGGCGATAAGGCCACCACATAAATTTCCGAAATTTCCGCTTGGAGTGGAAAAGACAATGGGTTTGCCTAGGGATTTTAGCTGTGCAAAGGCATTGAAATAATAAAAGGTTTGTGGTATAAGTCTGCCAATATTAATTGAATTGGCCGAAGTTAAACGCATTTTTTGATTCAATTCCTGATCGGTGAAGGCTTGTTTTACCAATCGCTGGCAATCATCAAAATTGCCATTTACTTCCAATGCCGTAATATTCTCACCAAGAGTGGTAAACTGTTTCTCCTGCATAGGGCTCACTTTACCTTTAGGGTAAAGCACAATCACATTTACACCTTTTACACCTAAAAATCCCTGAGCCACAGCACTTCCAGTATCACCACTCGTGGCTACGAGGATATTTATTTCAGCTTCATCTTGTTGAACAAAGTGGGCAATTAATCTTGCCATAAAGCGGGCTCCAAAATCTTTGAATGCCAGTGTTGGGCCGTGGAACAACTCAAGCACATACATACTGTCATTGATCCGAACTACAGGTGCATCAAAATCAATAGCATCATTTACTATTTTCAATAAAGAATGGTCATCAATGTCGTCACCCAATAAGGCTTTACTTACTTCAAATGATATTTCCCTAAGGGTTAGTTCCTGAATGCGGTCAAAAAAATCTTTGGGTAAAACAGGGATTTCTGTAGGTAGGTAAAGGCCATTATCTGGAGGTAACCCGGTAAACAAGGCTTCTCTTAATCCTACTTCAGGTGATTGATGGTTAGTGCTATATAAAATCATGTGTTTTTCAATCTAATATTTGAGGCCCTAAATGGTTTATTTTTGATACATACAGGTCGCTATCTATGTCAATTTTTTGTAATTCATTCGTCATTTTTTCTCCGGCAACTTCTGCAGCCTGTGCTGATGAACTTAACGCAAAAATAGAAGGCCCTGAACCGGAAATTCCTGCCCCTAATGCACCGGCTTCAATAGCACTTTTGGTGATATCACTAAATCCAGGTATCAAAAGTGAACGAATAGGCTCAATTATGGCATCATGCATGGATCTGCCAATTAATCCATAATCAGACATCATTAGTCCTGCCACCAAACCCCCTACATTTCCCCATTGTTTTACCGCATCCTTCAAAAGAATCTGCTTTCTCAAAAGTTCTCTCGCGTCTTTGGTTTTAATTTCAATATGTGGGTGAATAATAGTGGCGTATAGGCTCACAGGAGTGGGAATCCGGATGATATCCAAAGGGTCATAACTTCTGATAAGTATAAATCCTCCCAACATGGAAGGTGCCACGTTGTCGGCATGCGCAGCTCCACAAGCAATTCTTTCACCTTCCAAAGCAAACTTCACCAAATCCTCACGGCTTAAAGGTCTGTCGAGCAGTTCATTGATTGCAAATGCCCCAGCCACTGCACTTGCAGCACTCGAACCCAAACCAGAACCAAGTGGCATTTTTTTGTGCAATATGATTTCTAACCCTTTTTTTATTTCCAGATGTTCCAAAAACTTTACTATTGCTATTCCGGCCGTATTTTCCATCGGATCATAAGACAATTTGCCATTATCACCGGTAATTTTTGAAATGACAATTCCGGGCTGATTGGTAAACTTAAGCTGGAGCTCATCACCTGGCTGATTCACTGCAAATCCTAATACATCAAATCCACAGGTTACATTGGCTACTGTGGCTGGAGCGAATACTCTTATACTTTCTGGCATATTTTATCGGGTAGATAAATAATTGCTTACACTAATAATTTCAGCAAATACACCGGCTGCAGTCACTTCTGCTCCTGCCCCCGGCCCCTTCACCACCAATGGACGTTCTTTGTACCGTTCTGTGGTAAATGATATAATATTATCACTACCGGATAAATTATAAAATGGATGATTGGCATCCACGGCTTCTAGTCCAACATTCACCGTGCCATTTTCCAACTTTGCAATAAACCTCAATACCTTGCCCTCTTTTTCTGCGGACAAGCGTTGATTTTCAAAAATTGGATTCGATTGTTCGAGAGCCATAAAAAATTCTTCCACGGTTTCAGCACGAAGGCAGTTTTCCGGCAGAATATTTTGAATTTTTACATCTTCTGGCTCCAGCTTCAAACCAACTTCACGAGCTAATATTAATATTTTACGAGCTACATCCATTCCATTCAGATCATCACGTGGATCTGGTTCTGTATAACCCAGTTCCTTAGCTTTACTTACGATTTTACTGAAAGATTCACCAGTCTTGAAGTTGTTGAAAATGTATGACAAAGTTCCGGATAAAACTCCTTCAATTTTTAAGATCTTATCACCACTATTCTTCAGATCATTTAAAGTAGTAATTACGGGGAGTCCTGCACCTACATTAGTTTCATATAAAAATCTGGTGCCATGACGATAAGCTATCTCCCTTATTTTTTTATAAGCTGCATAACTTCCTGAATTAGCCAATTTACTGGGTGTCACTATTGAAACATTGGCCTTCAGCAGTTCTTCATAAAATTGCACCACTTCATAACTGGAAGTACAGTCTACAAATACACTGTTTGGCAAATTAAGTTTTTTTAAGTTTGATATAAAAGAAGCTAAATTTGCAGTTTTCCCGATGGTATTTAGTTGATCTTTCCATGCCCCGTTGTTAAGGGCTATGCCCTGTTCCTCAAAATACATTTTTCGGCTGTTAGTAATGCCTACTATATTGATTTTTAAGTGTTGTTCACGATACAGGTAATCAAATTGTTTTTCTATTTGGTTCAGAAGGGCATTTCCGATCAAGCCAGTTCCCACCAAAAACAAATTAAGTGATTTGATATCCGAAAGAAAAAATGCTTCATGGAGGGCATTTAAGGATTTGGCAAGATCTGCACGTGAAATCACCACAGAAATATTTAACTCGGAGGATCCTTGGGCAATGGCATTTACATTTACACCATTTTTTCCAAGCGCATTGAACATTTTACCGGAAATCCCGGCGGTATTTCTCATATTCTCGCCTATGATAGCGATGATGCTCAGTTCCTTTTCTACATGGATATTATCAATTTTTCGAGTTTGCAGTTCCGAGTAAAACTCTTCCTCAATGATTTCTTTGGCTTTTTCAGCATCTTCGGGGTTCACTACAAAACATATGGAATGTTCTGATGAAGCCTGGGTTATAAGAATAACATTGATCTGGTTTTTTGCCAGAGCCCCAAATAGACGGGATGCAACTCCGGGCACACCCACCATACCACTTCCTATTACATTGATTAGCGTAATGTCTTTAATAGAGGATATGCCTTTTACAGGGAAATCCATCGGTCCGGAAACCTTACTTACCAATGTCCCTTCAAATGAAGGATTAAAAGTATTCCTTATCCGGATGGGAATATTGGCACTAAATGCGGGTTGTAGTGTGGGTGGATAAATCACTTTAGCCCCGAAATGTGTCAATTCCATGGCCTCACTGTAAGAAATAGATGCCAAGGAAAATGCAGATTTTACACTTTTGGGATCAGCGGTCATAACTCCATCTACATCAGTCCAAATCTCAATCTCATCGCAGTTTAGTGCAGCACCTATAATAGCGGCGGTGTAGTCAGATCCCCCCCGGCCTAAAGTGGTCGTTTCCATGTGTTCGGAAGATCCAATAAAACCAGTGATTACCTGAACGGCTTTGTGTTGATAAAAATATTGATTTATATTTTCATTGGTCACCTTAAAATTGACCTTTGCTTTTCCAAAAGTTTTATCTGTCCTGATCAGTTTTCTGCTATCCAAATATTCAGATTCTATATTCTTTTGTTTGAGACTTTCGCTGATGATATAGGCAGATAGTCTTTCTCCAAAGCTTTGAACCAGATCAAGGGTACGTGGAGACAACTCTTTTAATAGAAAAACACCATTTAGCAGATCTTCCAGTTCATTAAACTTGTATTTTACTTTGGCAAACACCTGGCTTTGATGCTTTGAATCGATCAGTTCGCGGATTACCTGATAATGTTGTTCTTCCAGCTCTTTTAGTAATTCCTTATAGATTTCATCTGTACGAGATGCATTTTTACCGGTTTCAATCAACTTGTTGGTCACTCCCGACATAGCTGATACCACTACAGCTACAGTATTTCCCTTTTTGTGATAAGATGAAATGATATCTAATACATTCTTAATGCTTCTGGAGTTTCCTACTGAAGTCCCACCGAATTTTAGTATTTTCATTAATGTAATTTTTTAAGGACTGATTTAGCACTTTCAAAATTCCAAAATTTTAATTAGATGTGGTTAATTATTTGGGAAAAAGTTGGATTGTCCTATAATTAAAATATTATTCTTATTCTCCTACATTTAAGTAGGATAAAGGTTGAAAGCTACATTTATGTAGGATTTTTATGCTGTTTATATTTTTGGAATATCGCTTGTGGCACAACAGAGGGTGCTTTTTTATGAAAATTGAAGGTATGGCACAATAGTTGGAATTCCGCTTGCATTACATTAGCAAAACAAGATAAAGATGAAAATGAAAATTAATACTTTTAGAATCCTTGATTTTCGACAGTGCGTCCACAGTAAATAAGATCACTTTTTTGGAGGTGAGACACTTTTAGAGATCAATCTCTTAACCATAAAAATATATCAATCTCAAAATAATAGGATAATGAAAATTGCCGTAACAACATCTGATGGGTTTATTGTAGATGAGGATTTTGGCTCAAATGGCAGCTTCTACATTTTTAATATAAAAGGACCTGAAGTAAATTTTGTTGAAACCAGAAATATTAGTTTGAAAACCCGTTCTGCATATAGCAGAATCGAAAACGGAGAGTTAGACAATGTATATAACCTGATCAGCGATTGCCAGGCCCTCTATTCTGCCCAAATAGGGGCGCCTTTGGAAAACCAACTATTAAAAAGGGGCATCATGCCTATAGTTTATCAAGGTGAAATCAATAATCTTACGGTCATGCAATAAGGTCTTCTTTTCTCAGCCATTGCTTTTAATTTGAATTTTTTAATTCCTGCCCCTGGGTGGAGGCATCCAGGTAGGCGCATTTTTTAAGAATTTTCTCGCATCTTCACTTATAGCGTTGACCGATGACAGGTGACAGGCGTAAAGTATGCAAATATACTTTTATGCTTGTCCCTTCATATTTATACCATCCCAAATCAAACTCATGAAAGCTAAATTGTGTAAAATACATTTCTTCCTTAACTTAGAGGAGGAATCATCTTTTTCATGAAAAAAACCAAAACGTCATTTTTTTGTCAAAATTGTGGGGCACAATCAGCCAAATGGTCGGGAAGATGTTATGCATGTGGAGAATGGAACACGATTGTAGAAGAAATAATTCAAAAAGATGAAAACACAGCACATTCCTGGAAACCCACATCTCCGGGAAGCATAAAAGTGGCTAAAGCCAAATCACTTTCTGCCATAGAAACGGAAGGGGAGGTTCGAATAGGAAGTGGGGATAATGAACTTGACAGGACATTGGGAGGTGGTATCGTGCCGGGTTCTTTGGTACTAATAGGAGGGGAACCAGGTATTGGAAAATCTACACTGATGCTGCAAATTGCGTTAAAGCTAAAAAACCTGCAAGTACTTTATGTATCAGGTGAAGAAAGTATATCACAAATAAAGATGAGGGCTGAGCGCATCGATATCCAATCACCACATTGTTACATCCTTGCCGAGACTTCTACCCAAAATATTTTTCAACAAATAGAAGAGGTAAAACCCGACCTTGTAGTAATAGATTCTATCCAAACGTTGTATTCATCTTATATTGAATCGTCAGCAGGGAGCATTTCACAGGTACGTCAGTGTACTGCCGAGTTGATCCGTTTTGCAAAAGAGACGAATACTCCGGTGTTTGTAATTGGCCATATTACCAAAGATGGTATGCTTGCCGGACCAAAGATGCTGGAACACATGGTGGATACCGTTTTACAATTTGAAGGGGACAGGCATCATATTTATCGTATATTGCGAACTACCAAAAACCGGTTTGGTTCTACTTCAGAATTAGGTATTTATGAAATGGGCGATCGGGGATTAAGGGAAGTTACCAACCCTTCCGAAATTCTGATTACACAAAGAGAGCACGATTTAAGTGGAGTGACCATTGGGGCAACTTTGGAAGGAAACCGGCCATTGCTAATTGAGATCCAGTCTTTGGTTACTCCCACCAACTACGGCACCCCCCAACGAACTTCTACTGGATTTGATTCAAAACAATTGAGTATGCTGATTGCTGTTCTTGAAAAGCGGGCAGGTTTTCGGTTAGGTATGCAGGATGTTTTTCTTAATATTGCCGGAGGGTTAAAAGTGGAAGATCCTGCCCTTGATCTGGCCATTTGTGTGTCTTTAATATCTTCATTTCAGGATATTCCAGTAGAAGAAAAAATTTGTTTTGCGGGTGAAATAGGTTTGGGAGGAGAAATAAGGGCTATCAATCGTATTGAAAACCGGATATCGGAAGCCGAAAAACTGGGTTTTAAAAAAATATTCATATCCAGGTATCAAAAATCAATTTTACCAAATAAATATAAAATAGATGTTAAAGCAGTTGGGAAATTAGAAGATATCTTTTCAGATTTGTTTGGATAAATATCGAATAGCAGATGGAGCAATTTTTTGAAGGTTTGGGTATAAGTTCGGGAGTATTTTTATATGTCATTCTCCCTCTCTTGATTTTTTTCGCACGCATCATCGATGTTTCCATAGCCACGCTCCGCATTATTTTTGTAATGGGTGGCAAAAAATTCCTGGCCCCCCTTTTGGGATTCTTTGAGTCACTGATTTGGTTAATAGCAATTAGTCAGATTTTTCAAAACATCGACAATGTATTTTCATATATCGCATTTTCATGTGGATTCGCTGCCGGAACTTTTGTAGGAATGCACATAGAAGAAAAATTGGCACTGGGAAATGTGGTAGTGCGGGTAATCACCAGAAGGGATGCGACAGAACTAGTTGATCATTTCAGGGAGAAACAATTCTATTTTACCAACATCCCAGCTGAAGGCAGAGATGGCAAAGTAAATATTGTGTTCATGGTGATCAAAAGATACCAGCTTAAAGAGATCATCGAGATCATTAAAAATTATAATCCACGGGCATTTTATACCGTAGAAAATGTAAAAAAAGTAAGGGATGAACAGCTGCCTGCGGCTGGTAACAGAAGGGACGGGTTCAGATTCTTTAGCTTAAAAAGAAGATAATTACTGCTCCAATATAAAATTTTTAAAATATTACCATTTTGGAAGAAAAGAAAAGATTTCAGTTTAAAGTGCCCAACACGCTGGTGCTTTTATTTTCTATGATGATACTGGCTCAGATTGCTACCTATTTCCTTCCACAAGGAGCATATGAAACTGTAGATGACGGATCAGGTCACCCTGCTGTTGTGCCAGATACCTATCAAACTTTTGAAAAGAGAACCTGGCTGGCTCCCTGGCACATATTTACTGCTATTCCCAGGGCATTTGCTGATACCCAAAATATCATCTTCTTTATTTTTATTATAGGAGGTGCGCTAGCAGTGATTAAAGCCACCGGCACGATCGATGCAGTTTTGGGAAAGGTATTGAAAAAATTCGGTTCCAGGCCATGGTTGCTGATCCTGATTGGTATGCTTACTTTTTCTATCGGGTCTGGTACACTTGGCATGGCAGAAGAATATTTGCCTTTTGTTGCAGTGTTAATAGCCCTTTGTTTGGCAATGGGAGCTGATAAAACTACCGCTATTGGCATCATGGTGGTGGGTTATGGCATAGGATACGGTGTAGCTGCATTTAATCCGTTTACAGTGATCGTAGCCCAAAATATTGCAGGATTGCAGCCTGCTTCGGGAATAACCTACCGCTTGTTTCTTTTGGTTCCATTTTTTCTGATCGGCTATTTTCATGTGCTGGGGTACACAAAGAAAAATAAATTAAGTCCTCAACATGAGCAAGAAGTTTTACCTGAATCAAATTCATCCTACCCGGAATTAAAGGGGACACATATGGTAATACTTATATTTACCATGTTAGCCATTGCACTTATTGTTTATGGAATTTCAGGACTTTCCGGATGGGAATGGTATTTAACAGAATTAGGGGCAGTGTTTTTAGTATTAGGTATATTGGCTGCTATAATTGGGGGAGTTTCTGCGAATAAAGCTGCTATAGAATTTGCCAAAGGGGCAACAGAGCTCACAACAACGGCTTTATTAATTGGATTTGCGAGGGCTATCGCATTAATACTTATAGACGGTCAGGTTTTACATACTATTGTACATGCTTTAGCTACACCATTGCAACAAACAGGTCCGGAAATCGCAGCGATGGGTATGTTTTGGATCCAGAGTGTACTCAATTTCTTTATCCCTTCCGGAAGTGGTCAGGCCTATGTGACCATGCCTTTAATGGTTCCCATTGCAGATCTGACTTCTGTATCACGTCAAACTGCGGTATTGGCCTATCAGTTTGGCGATGGTTTTACCAATATGTTAGTGCCTACAAATGCAGTTTTAATGGGGATTCTCGGTATTGCCGGAATACCTTATGAAAAATGGTTCAAGTTTATATTTCCCCTGATGATCAAGATATGGATTTTAGGGTCTTTGGCAATGGCATTAGCAATCTGGATTGGATATCAATAATTCCTCCGGTTTTATTATTTTTTCTGATAATATCATATGAGTGGTTTTATCCACTTCAAATGTAGATAATATGGGTAAAGAATTTTTATTATCCTGTTCGATCACATATTGATGCAAAACAAAAACACTATCCAAGTGATCAACATCCAGATTATAAACAGAGAGATTAAAGGTTGATAAAAAAGATTTGTAAATATTCAACTGTTCCTCTATTTTGTTCACAATAAGCTGATATTTTTCTTTACTTTCCTTATAGTGCAATAATACTTTATTACAATCATTGAGATAACGGATATAATAGATCAATGTGTCCGGAGCAATATCCGGAAGTTCCTGAATCGAAATGTCGATAGGTTTTTCTGGTAACAAGTTTTTTATCTCCTGTTGTTGATGATGAAACAGTGTTTGAAGTTGTTCAATAATTTGGACTGAGCAAGATTGTTTGGATATAAATTCATTATCTATCAAAATAAATTCACCCGGTTGATACTGATGGGGATGTTGCTGATTTTGATGGGTTTTAATCGCTTGTTGATACCAGTCGTTCCTCAGTCGTGAACCACATGAAGAAAACAGTAGTATCACAAAGATCATGATCATTAGATTATTCATTCGGTTCATCTCTGCGTTTATTTAATAGTGGCCTTACAAAAATAAAGTTAAAAAATATCTTCGTTTTTTGAGTTATTCCCCTAAATTTATTGAATTACAAACTCAATTTATGGAAGAACTATTTAGTATTGAATACTCCTCTTACGCAACAATGGCGTCAAATGATGAATCAAAATACCTGACCGAAATCAATGGATCTATTTTGGTTTTTGATGAAGATGAAAAATTGATAGATATAGCTGGAAAATTCAGTTTTATGTATGTAAATATCAGTTTAGCTGAGCAAGATGGGTTTAGTTTATATGAATTATTTGATTCAGATCATGATCTGTTAGTTATTAGCGAGTGTATTTGGGATGGTGAAAATGATGTTTTAAAAAGTATTGATGCAAAAAATTTCGACATTTTTAATGGAGATAATTTGTTTGTATTGCAATTCATAGAAATATCCGAAAAATATAGGGGTAGAAATCTTTCAGTTGTGGCTATAAAAGACGCTATCAGCCGGTTTGGAAATGGATGTTCACTAATGGTGTTTCGGTTATTTACGCTTCAACATACCCCTCAGGATCCCATAAATGAGGAGGAAAAAAAGTGGCTGGAGAAATTGAATCTGGATGCATTGGAGGCAGATGAGGAGCAGGCATTTTATAAATTGGCCGCTTTTTTTCAAAGCATTGGTTTTACCAATATTGAAGATGATGTATTTGCTTTAAACCTTGCTTATACGAATAAACTTGATGATTTTTCTATTAGAGAGCGGGATTGATTTTCATGATAGGATTAATTGATATAGAAAGGGCCGAACAAAACATACAAGAATATATTCATCGAACTCCTGTGATTACTTCAGGCAACCTGAACGAAATGATGGGTTGTCAATTATTTTTTAAATGTGAAAACTTCCAAAAGACAGGATCATTCAAAATCAGGGGGGCTGTCAATGCGGTTATGTCACTTTCTAAGGAACAATTACGCAATGGTGTGGCCACACATTCATCGGGAAATCATGCTCAAGCGTTGGCATATGCTGCTAAATTATGCAATGTCCCTGCGTACATCGTAATGCCTGAAAATGCATCAAGGGTAAAAATCGAAGCAGTAGTGGGTTATGGTGCAGAAGTATTCTTTTGTGCTCCTACTTTGAAAGCCCGTGAGGAAGGTTTGAAAAAAGTAGTAACACGTACTGGAGCAAGGTTTATCCCACCATTTGATGATGATACCATCATAGCGGGTCAGGCTACCGCAGCCAGAGAGCTTTTAAGTGAGATTTCCGACATAGATTGGTTATTGGCTCCGGTGGGTGGAGGTGGATTGCTGGCTGGAACAACAATGACAGCATTTTATTCCAATAAAAGTATTAAGGTAGTAGGTTGCGAACCAGAAGGTGCAAGTGATGCTTTTCTCTCGTTTCAAAGGGGGGCGATCACTCCGGTAGAACATCCTGCTACCATTGCAGATGGATTATTGACAACTGTTGGAATTAAGAATTTTGAAATTATTGGAAAGTATGTGAAAGATATCTGGATGGTAAATGATAATGAAATCAAAAAGGCGATGAAATTAGTATGGGAAAGGATGAAAATAGTAATCGAGCCTTCTTCTGCTGTGCCATTGGCTGCTGCTATTAAAAATAAAGAAAAGCTGGCTTTTCAAAAGGTAGGAAT
This sequence comes from Bacteroidota bacterium, assembly GCA_023393375.1. Taxonomy (GTDB): domain Bacteria; phylum Bacteroidota; class Bacteroidia; order Cytophagales; family Cyclobacteriaceae; genus JAEWLI01. The sequence goes on along the minus strand of JAEWLI010000106.1, from coordinate 10,631 downwards.
TATACTTAGTGGTGGCAATATAGATGTGGAAAGGTTATTGTCTTGTATGTAAAAATGGCAAGTAGTTCACAAATATGAAGCTACCTGCCGATCACACAATTATTCTATTTATATCTTTCCATTACTTTTTCTGCTACTGTGGCACCAATTGAGAGTGAAGAAGTAGCAGCTGGGGAAGGAGCATTGCATACATTAATAACATGTTCACTTTCCAGTATCAGAAAATCATCCAGCAACCCACCAGTTCTATCGCAAGCCTGCGCCCTCACACCAGCTCCCCCCGGAATGAGGTCGTCTTGTTGAATTTCAGGGATCAGTTTTTGTAATGCTTTTGTAAAGGCTGCTTTCGAAAACGACCTATAATATTCGCCCATTCCCGTTTTCCAGTATTTGCCAGCCACTTTGCGAAAGCCAGGCCATCCTAAACTTTCAAAAAGCTCTTTTAAATTTATATCACTTTTCTTATAACCTTCTTTTGCCATTGCAAAAACTGCGTTTGGGCCAGCTTCTATTCCTCCTTCGATCATTCGGGTATAATGAACACCCAAAAATGGGAAAGCCGGATCTGGCACAGGATAAATAAGATTTTTTACCAAATAGTGCTTTGATTCTTTGATTTTATAATATTCCCCCCTGAATGGAATAATTCGCACATCTAGATTGGGTACTGTTAGGCTCGCTATTTTATCAGAATATAATCCAGCACAGTTTATAACCAGGTTTGTTTCATATTGGCCCAAAGTGGTTTCAATATGAATCGAATTATTTTTCTTTACTATATTTTCAACTTTTCTGCTCAACAATACCTCGCCACCAAGTTCTACAATCTTCTCAGCATATTTATTTGATACCGCCTTAAAGTCAATAATCCCGGTTTGAGGCACAAAAAGGCCAGCTACACCAGTTACATGGGGTTCATAATCTTTCAGTTCTTCTTTTTTAAGTTTCTTTATATTTTTTAACCCGTTTTGAACGCCTCTTTCATATAAAGTTTCCAGTCTTGGCACTTCTACTTGATCAGTAGCTACTACTATTTTACCACATATTTCGTGAGGAATGCCCTCTTTTTTACAGAAATCAACAATTAGATTATACCCTTTGATACAGTTCAAAGCTTTTAAACTGCCTGGTTTATAATACAAACCCGAGTGGATTACTCCGCTGTTATTGCCAGTTTGGTGAGCAGCTACTCTATTCTCTTTCTCTAATACAGCTAGGTTTAAATCAGGACGAGCTTTTTTAATCTGATATGCGGAAGCTAGACCTACTATGCCACCACCAATTATTATGATATCGTATTTCATCAATGTAAACTTAAATTGTATGAGAATCTGATTAACCCAAATGTTTGAATGCAAATACAAAGATAAAAAACAATTGCATATTTGAATGATTTTATAAAATAAAATTAATATATTTTTTAATATGGTCTGATTATTGAAAGATAGAGTGAACCAGAAAATAAATATTTATTTTCTGAATAAAAACCTACCCGACCATGTTTTGGCGGCTATTAAGGTGAAGAAGGATTAAAAATTAAGATAAATACAATTATATATAAAATAATTGCTATATTTGCAGTAATAATTTTATTTTAGAGGCCGGCAAAAGGCTGGAGGCTCTATAAAAAAATATTTTTTACCAAAATACTTACATATGGTAGTGACAAAAAAACTATCAGGCGGAAAAATTATTTTTTCATTACTATTGATGTTAGTGGTTACGCATTGCAAAGCCCCTGTGTTAGAGCAGCATACTAGTATAAAATCGCTTGTGGTAGAATATCGGTCAGTGAATACTATACAAGATATCCGGGAAATTACTGATTCATTGGTGGTACCTGTTATATACAATGAAGTAATTAGTCTTAATCATTTGCCCATCGATTTAAAAAAGAAAAAATTCATTGATATGATGCTTCCGGCTGTGTTGTATGCAAAATACAACATGGATCAATTGAATGCTGAAATGGATGATATATCTTATAAAATTGAGAACAATATTCCCCTTAATAAGGAAGAATCAGAATTTCTTAATCAAACTTTGAAAGATTATCGGGCAAGAGATATTTATGAACTAAAAGAAAAGTTGATCACCCATCCTGTTAGTTTGGTTCTTGCTCAGGCAGCAATTGAAAGTGGCTGGGGAACATCCAGGTTTTTTCTTGAAGGAAACAATGTGTTTGGTATCTGGTCGTATGATCCGGCAGAAAACAGAATGATGGCTAAATCAGGTAGAGAAGGCAGAAATATATTTTTGAGGAAATATGACCATATCTCGGGATCTATTGTGGATTATTTCAACACTGTGGCCAGGGCAAAAGCCTACACGGGATTCAGGAAGGTAAGGGCAAATTCCGATAATGTTTTTGAAATGGCCAATTATCTTAATAAATACTCTGAGCTGGGATATGAATATGTGTCTAAGATAAAATATATCATCAAATCAAATGATCTTACCCGTTATGATCATTACCAGATTGATCCTAATTATTTCATTGAAACACCTGTCAGTGAAGAACCCCTTTTGGTAATGAGGTAAAAAGTCGTTGCTTGAAAAGAAAAACGGTAAAATATTAAGCTCCTTCGGGAGCTTTTTCTATTTCAACTAATTTCAATCCACTAAAAAGTACAATTAATTGTGGAAGAGTAGATAAGTAGCCATAAATTTTGATTTTTTGACATTTGGGTGCACCCCTCCCTTTACCCAATTTCGGCCTGGTGTTTATGCCGCTGATTTACAAGCGGTTATGGTTGATCTGGCGCGTTTGTGGGTTATTTGGATAGCATTGCAGGTCATCACAGCAAATAATGCCCATATGATTTCGTTCTGCTGATTTTTAGCCTTTTATTTTTTTTTAAGCCATAACTCTCTTTGAGCACTCCAAAGCTGCCTTCCACAACTGTTGGTCTGACGGCAGATAGGACGCTTTTCAATTTACTCGTGTCATGTAGTTTTCCTAAAGTCTGCTCCTTAAAAATGTACCATTTTGGATTTAAATACTCTTCTGGTAGGAAAATTTCTTGTTGCATTGTATCTTGCAGCGTTATTTAGTTATTTAGCAATTACAAGATACACAAAACCCCAAAAAATGCTAATTTTAACAGATTTTGGGGTTTACTTTTTTATATTACCTTGGTTAAACTACTGGTTATCAATCAATTACAATATCCGAGCAACCCCTAAAAAAAGAAATAATCTCTTTTCAAGAGGATGAAGAAAATAGGTTTTTAAAAGCCTAAAAAAAACCGCTAAAGAACACCAGAAGATGTACATTAGCGGTTAATGATTTTTTTATTAATATCTATAATACTCAGGTTTGTAAGGACCTTCCACTGTTACACCAATATATTCTGCTTGTTCGGGTGTCAAAGTATCCAGTTCCACGCCAATTTTACCTAAATGCAAACGGGCCACTTTCTCATCAAGATGTTTTGGCAACATATAAACAGCTTTGTCATAAGCTGATCCATTTTGCCATAATTCAAGTTGAGCTAACACCTGATTAGTAAATGAATTGGACATCACAAAAGAAGGATGACCCATGGCACAACCTAAATTAACCAGACGCCCTTCTGCAAGTATTATGATATCTTTTCCTTCCACATTGTACATATCAACCTGTGGCTTTATGGTTACTTTTTTGTTGCCATAGTTATCATTTAACCATGCCATATCAATTTCATTATCGAAATGACCTATGTTACAAACTATGGTTTTGTCTTTCATTAACCTGAAATGTTTTCCGGATATGATGTCTTTATTTCCGGTAGCAGTAACTACAATATCAGCCCGAGGAATTGCATTTTCCATTTTCACTACTTCAAAACCATCCATAGCTGCCTGCAATGCACATATTGGGTCAATTTCTGTAACCATTACACGAGCTCCATTATTCCTAAGCGAGCGAGCAGATCCTTTACCAACATCACCAAAACCGGCTACTACTGCTACTTTGCCAGCCATCATTAAGTCGGTGGCTCTTCTAATGGCGTCTACAAGAGATTCTTTACAACCGTATAGATTATCAAATTTGGATTTGGTTACGGAGTCATTTACATTAATTGCAGGAACTGGTAATGTCCCTTTTTTCATTCTTTCATAAAGCCTGTGAACACCTGTAGTGGTCTCTTCAGATATACCCTTAAGTTGGGCTACAATTTCAGGATGACTGTCAAGAACGATGTTTGTCAAATCACCTCCGTCATCAAGGATCATATTCAATGGTTTATCCTTGCTGCCAAAAAACAAAGTTTGTTCAATACACCAGTCGTATTCTTCTAGTGTTTCACCTTTCCACGCATAAACGGGTATTCCGGCGGCAGCTATGGCTGCAGCGGCATGATCCTGTGTTGAAAAAATGTTACATGATGACCACTGTACTTCTGCACCCAATTCAACCAGTGTTTCTATTAATACCGCTGTTTGAATGGTCATATGTAAACAACCGGCAATTCTTGCCCCTTTTAGAGGTTTGGATGGACCGTATTCTTCTCTGAGGGACATTAGTCCCGGCATTTCAGCTTCAGCTAACTCTATTTCTTTTCTTCCCCATTCGGCCAGGGAGATATCTTTTACTTTGTAGGTCATTATTATTATTAATTTGATTAGTAAATAATTTGCTAAATTAAGACATTATTTCATCAACTTTTAGGCTTGGGTAGAATTCATCATTTTAATATTACCACTTCTACCCGCCGGTTTTGTTGACGCTGATCATCCACCGTTTCATTTTCCTTCAGTTGAATTTTGCCTTTTCCAACAGGAATAATTTTTTGGCTGTTCAACCCTTCGTTGATCAAAAATGTTTTTACTGATTCTGCTCTTTTTCTAGATAATATCCTGTTGTACCCATCCGGACCTAAATCATCAGCAAAGCCATAAAGCTCGATTTGATAATTTGATTCATCCTTTAGTTCCGTTGCCACAAACTTCAATTGTGCTGTCATCTCTTCTGATAGCTCCGCTGAGGCAAATTCAAAGTAGATATATGATGATCCTTTTGACTGAAACGCTTTTGGGTCTTTTCTATTTAGACTTGTTTCCGGACTTATGGATTTGGGTTGTACAATGCTTGCAATTTCAGGTACTTTAAAATCACCTGTGGCTTTTGCAAAATAAATATCGGTATATTCACCTTCCCTGTTACTTACAAAATAAACTTCATCACTGCTGGTTATTGAAAAATAGGCATCAAAGGCTTCGGAATTAATGCCTTCTGGTAAACGAACAGGTTCAGACCAGTTTTGCCAGCTATTATCTAGTCGATCAGCATAATAAATATCGGCATTTTTACTATCGGCGCGCCCATTACTGGCAAAGTAAAGTGTTTTTGTATCGGCACTCAAAAAAGGTGAAATTTCAAAGCCATTTGTATTAATAGTACTGCCCAAATTGATTGGTTTGGACCACCTTCCCAAATGATCCCGGGTGCAAACAAACAGGTCTTCGTGACCTTTATTTTTTACTTGCATAGAGATCATCAGGATTTTTTCTGAAGGATGCATATAAAAACCACTGAATTTCCCTTCTGGCTTCACGTCTTTTAAAATAAGTCTTTTAGGAATCCCCCATTCGCCATTTACTTTTTCCGACATTTCTATCCATATGGATTTTTCTTCGGCCTGATGATAGCTGTTCATCAAATAAATGGTTTTTCCATCCTCAGACATACCAATCACCGCGTTATTGTCACGGTTGTTGAACAATGGAAAATTATTAATAGGTTTCTCCCAAAGTTCATCACTGATTTTTTCTGAATACCAGATATCTTGTCCTCCTTCTATACCTCCAGCGTTTTTCTCATAGAAAGATCTTACAAAATATAATCCACGATTCAGGTATAAAGGCAGGCTTTCTTCAGCCACGCTATTTATGTCTTTTATTTTGATAGGAGGTGAAAATAACGGCTGACTTTGACCGGATATACTAAAAAAAATAAAAAATAATGTCTGAATAATTTTCATACTACCAGGCATACGGCAGAGCTGACGTGGTATTAAAGAGTGAAAATCCAATTACAAATTCGTGACTGCCCTTCAACTGATCATTCATACCACCCAATGAGAAATCATAAGAATAGTTGATATTAAGAGAATTATTCAGAAAAAACCCTGTCATAATCACGAGATCTTTATTGTCCCTATAAGTAAGTCCGCTCCAGAAACTTTTTCTGAATCGCATTTTCAAACTATAATCCACCGAACCAGGAAAGGGTTCTATAGAGCGATAAGTAATGCTTGGAAGTAACTGATAGTCTGCCCCCAATTGAAATTTAACGCCACCCATAAGTGCATGAGTGACTGCTTCTTTTTCAATTTCCATTCCTACATTTGCCAACAATGTGTTGCGGGTTAAATTTGTTGCAGAATACCCCACATAAAAGTTCCTGGAGTATAAAAGCAATCCTAAACCAATATCGAGATTTGTGCTTTGACCACTACTAGCCAAAAAGGACTGATATGTTTCATCGATGCCTTCAAACTCCTCATCAACCCTCACCTTATCCGCATTAACCCTGGTATTAACAATTCCTCCAGATGCTCCAACGGTAAACCTTAGTTGTTGGTTTATAGGAAAGTGAAACCCATAAGACAAAGCAGCTTTAAGTTGGTTGAATGGGCCATATGAATCATTTAAAATATGACCACCTAATCCGTGTTTGATAGCGGAAATCCGGTTAAAGTTATTTGATCCTGTTTCAGAATATAATTCTGGATCACTTATCCTTAATGCGTTACTTCTAATACTTTCGTATTTTGGCTTTACCAATACCCCATTTACAGTAAGATAATAAATCTGTGGCCCATCTGTTATACCAGTCCATTGTTGGCGATAACCAACTTTGATATCCATAAAATTATCAATTCCCGTAAAAGCAGGATTCAAAGTAGATGCATTTTGAAAACCTTGACTTAATTGCATCCCTGACTGACCATGGGAATATTGAAATAGAACTAAAAAAATAATAATAGATAAAAATTTCTTCATCTGCGTTTTGTTTATCTGATTATAGTCACTGTACCTGTATAAGTCTTATTAAATTCATTTAGTTTAATGATATAATAATAAGTACCTACAGGTAAATTTGATCCGTTATAGGTTCCATCCCATGGATCATTATATCCTAAAGATTTAAAAATAAGGCTTCCATTTCGTGAAAATACATTGACCTCACAATTAGGATATAATTGAATATTCTTTATGATCCAGAAGTTATTCACACTACCGTTGTTGGGTGTAAACCCTGAAGGAATAACAAGTTCAACCAATCCATCCACCATGGTAATTTCCCTTCTGACAAAATTACTCGATTCCTTCCAGTCATCTACGTATATATTTACCGACCGATCATCAAACCGAGGGCTAAATGCTACGTTATGATATTTTACCGATCTTAATGCTCTTTCATAGTTTGCTTTAGTATCCTCACCCGAAAAAGTCAGAGACCCAACATCCCTATTAAAAACTCCTGTTATGTTGCCAATGTTCTCGAATTCCAGGATATCTTCATTTATATAGTATGATCTATTGGTAAAAATCACTTGTGCCCCTATCATCCTTTCATCGTCTACATCTATTATCTGTAATTGCTGAGTGATGGCTATTGATAGGTCTTTTCCAGGTACATACATCAATGGGGTAGATTCCAGGTGGGATAAAACAGGTGGATCATTAACCCCAGTAAGAGAAATAGATACTGTTGCAGCGTTCAGAGAATAAGTATCTCCGTCAGAGCCTCTCCAGGTAAATTCATCAGAACCAAAATAGTCTTGCTCAGGCATGTAGATAAGTAAATCCAAATCACTAGATTTTATTTCATCCTCAATCGATAATGTACGGTTACTTAACCTTAACTCCCCATGGCTAGGCAGCGAACTAATTTGTATTGTTGTCATTTCTTTCCCTTCCTGATCAGAAAAGTGATCCGTAAAATCAATTAGTGAAAAAGTGATAGCCTGGTCCTCCATGCCTTCTTTAGCAAAGTCAATAACCTGGGGAGGCGTATTGACCACTACTACAAAATTTTGAATTGCTTCTTCCAGATTATAATCAACAACTCTCAAACTAACCTGATAATTTCCTGCCTGATTGGGAATGCCTGACAAGCTGGCTGTGCCATTTCCATGATCAGTCAAATTGAGCCATTCAGGTTTGATCACAGCATCCAATACAAGTACATCTTGCGGATCTTCATCTTCAGCAGTTACTTCATATACATATTCCTGATTCAATACTGCCAAAGTTTTCGGAGTCGAAGTAAATCTAGGTGGATCATTTACATTTTCAACCGTTAAAGTAAAAGTTTGTTCAGATTCCAAACCGCTCGCATCTCGTGCTATCAGTTTTATTTGATACACCCCAAGCTCCGAAGCAGCAGGATTTCCTTTTAACTCATGAACTCCTTTGCTTTTTAAAGTCAAAGTAAGCCATGATGGTAAACCAACCCCTTCTACTACCCAGGAATCATTGATATCCGGGTCGGTAGTTCTCACAGTATACAGATATTCCTCTCTTTCTTTCACCTTCAGCACAGGATTACTGGTAAAAACTGGAGGCTCATTGATATTAATTACTGTTAGATTAAATTCCTGAAAATCAGCTACTCCCGCAGCATCGGTTACTGCCAGAATGATCTTGATAGTTCCCACATCCTGATCATCGGCTATTCCATGAAGTTGAGCTGTCCGATCTCCATTGTCAGTTAAAGTAAGCCAATTGGGTTTAGACAAAGCCGTAATTTTCAGTTTATCATCCTGGTCAGGGTCTGCTGTAGTTATTCGATAGTTGTATAAAACTCCTTCATTAATTTCAGTAATGGGTGTACTTGTAAAATAAGGTGGTACATTGGTTGAAATGATTATTATAGTAAAGCTTTGATTTACTGACGCTCCTGCTTTGTCCGTTATTCTTAGTGTGACAGAGTTATCCTTATTGATGTCTGCTTCTCTAGGGATACCAGATAATCGCGCTGTTCCACCTCCAAGATTCTGGAATGTTAGCCATGATGGTTTTTTTATAATCGACACAGTTATTACATCCCCTATGTCAGGATCCTTGGCTATAATATTATAGGTGTAATTTTCATTTTTAATGGCATTGGTAGGGGGCGTACTTTCGAAATAAGGGGGATCATTTATATTAATCACATTAATAGGAAATGCCTGTTCAGCAGTTAATTCTCCATCTGAAACAATTAACACAACCGTATGTGTGCCAACATGATCATTTCCCGGTGTTCCTTTCAAAGTTGCCGTACCATTCTCACCTCCTGAAAATGTGAGCCATCCTGGTAAAGTCATTGCACTAATAGTCAGATCTGATACCGGATTATCAATATCTTCGGATGTGATGAGATATGAATATTCACTGTTCTGGTTAACCGTCCTTACTGGAGACGATGTAAACTCCGGGGCATCATTGACGGGTCTGATATTGACAGTTAAAGTGGTTTCGGCAAATAGACCATTGGCATCTGTTGCCCTGATTTTAATTTGTGCTGTTCCATTAAGGTTAGGTTTAAATCCAAGAACCAACCTGTTGGTCTGAAACGTGATGGTACTGAACAATTTATCATTGGTATTCTCAATAATAGAAAAATTAAGATCATTGAAAGGGGTTTCTATATCAGAGAAATACTCATTTAATGGCAATTCATATGGTGGGCTATCTTCATTTATATTGATAGCAGGAATAACACCAGCAACAGGAGGGCCATTGATTACTAAAGTAGCCGTATTGTTTCCCTGATAATTGGCATCTTCGATTTCAGCTTTCACCTGATAAGTCCCTTGATTTATGGGCAAGGTGGGAGAATTATTATAAGTTACTTTGGTGGATAGCCCTGCGGGATTGGTAACTATATTCACTGTTTTTGCCTCTCCATCGTAATTTTGCAGCAAATTAGTAATGGTAATGGGAGCTGTTCTTTTATTAATAATCAATGTCCCTTCTGCTGATCCAAAATGATTTGGGTCATTTATCTCAGCCTCAACCTGATATTCTCCTGCATTCACTGGTATTTCATCACTATTGCCATCGTACTTATAAGTTATTGGCAAATTTGGAGGAGTGGTGATGCCAGAAACTGGTTTTGGAGATCCATCATAAGTTTGGACAAGATGCTGAAGTTCAATAGTAGCTTCAGCCTTAGTTATTACCATAGTACCCGATTTTGTCCCTGCATATCCTTCTTGGTTAATTTTCACAATGACTTCATAGGTGCCAGCAACAGTTGGTGGATTGGTATTCCCATTATATGTAACAACAAAAGAAATTCCTTCAGGTATGGTCTTAACTGTAACTGGTTTAGGATCACCATTGTAAACATGGTTCAGCCCAGATAAGGTAATTTCAACATTAGATGCCCCAATCGTGAGCGTACCGGTAGCTGCTTCGGCATGAAAATTATTGCTATCGATAGTAGCGACAACATCATAACTTCCTAACAATATCGGTAGCTCTGGTTTTCCATCATAGGAGATTTTCACCGGTAGTCCCGGTGGTGTAGTAGAATAGGATACTGATTTAGGTGTTCCATTAAACTGGTGTTCGAAATTACTTAACTCAATAGAAGCGGGGGCTTTTTCAATAACCAATGTTGCAGTTTTAGTACCTTCATAGCCAGGTTC
>JAEWLI010000223.1 GCA_023393375.1 Bacteroidota bacterium | reverse complement strand
GTAATGGAATGTTTGCAAAACTTGGGAAATCACGCAATAAAAGCAGATATTAACCAGGTATATGTAGAATATGACCCTTCTTCGGTAGGATTTAAAATTGAAAACACGAATGATGGATACGAAATTGTTACTGTAAACTTTCTACAAAATTGCGAAATTCAGAAGCTTAAGGAATGGATAGAGATGATAAAATGTTTTACACCTGAGCAAATACGGAAAAAATATAATGATATTTTACTTCATTCGAGTTTTAATGAAAAAGGAGGCGGTGGCTTAGGTTTACTGGATGTGGCGTTGAGATCAAATGGTGAAATCACTTATAAGTTTAAACCATTTAATGATAATTACTCTTTATTTTACTTTAAGACAGTTATAAAAAAATAACATGACAATAATGGAACCACTAAAAATAGAAGGTGCTACAAAGACACCTGAAGTTTTTTTTGATACAAACTCTGGAGAATTTACCATAAAAGGGATGTCATATCCTGAATATGGCAAAGAATTCTACACACCGGTATTGAATTGGCTTGAGGAATATGCCAAAAACCCCCTACCTAAGACAGTTGTAAACATACAATTTAAATATTTCAACACTAGTTCTGCAAAAAGTATTCTTGCATTGCTCCAAAAGCTAAATGAAATTCGTACTGAGGGCAATGAAGTATTCGTTAATTGGTATTATGAGAAAAATGATGAACAAATGATTCAGGATGGGGAAAACTATAGTACTTTGTTAGATTTTCCATTTAATATAAAAGAACTATAGTAAAATGAACCAAGGAGCCATAAAATCAACCAAAGATCCCTCTAACCTTAATCTTTCCTATACAGGCAGGATTAATTTTGAGATCATTGATTCTCTGTTGTACCTTGCTGCCACCAAATTAGAAGTAGTAGAAAAAAACATAAATATTAGAAAAAGGGCTTATAGCGTCTTAATGGAATGTAGCCAAAACCTTTGTTTCCACACCAATAAGTCCGACGAGATTCTTCATTATGATCCAACAAGCATATATGTTTCCATCACAAACGAACCTGATGCTTATATCATCACCACCCAAAATTATGTAAGAAATGAAAATGTTTGTACATTAACCGCGATTCTGGAAAGGCTAAACCGTAAATCCCATGATCAATTGCGTTTATTATACAATGAAGTCCTGACTAATAATTAGTACAGTGAAAAGGTGGTGGGGGTTTGGGATTGATAGATATTGCACGGAAAGGAAAAATAAGTTATAATTTCAATCCGGTAGATAGTGTGAATTCCTACTTTACCCTAAATATAAAAGTGAATAAAGAAAAAGGGATGACTAAATTAACAATAAAATCAACACCCAAAACACCTGATGTTGCATTTGATGCTGCTTCAGGGGTGTTGGAAATAAAAGGGATGTCTTGTGCCGAACATGCATTAAATTTTTATAAGCCTATCTACGAATGGCTTGACGAATATATTCAAAATCCTGCAACTGATACAGTTCTTAACTTTAAATTAAAATATTTTAACACCAGCTCAGCAAAATGTATTTTGCAATTGCTCGAAAAAGTTGAAAAATTGAATAGTGCAGGTAAAAAGTTAACCATTAACTGGTATTTTGTAACCGACGATGAGCAAATGATCGCGGATGGGGAAAATTACAGTTCCATCATTGGTATTCCTTTCAATATGATCGAATTATCTTAAATTATTAATTTGAATGAAAACTTCTTCTGAAAAAGATGATCAACAAACCCTGTCGGAGTTTTCTTTTGAAAGCATTGCTATTTATGAAAATGGCCAAATACTAAATTATAATGATAATTTTATTCAAACCTTTGGATACGAGGAATCAAATATCCGGGGCATGAGCCTTTTTCATTTTTTTCCAAAAATTTACCGTATACTCGTCAATAACAAAGCTATTCCAAATCAAGGAGAAAGGCGAATAGAGACAATATGTGTTAGAAAAGACAGTTCTACTTTTCCCGCAGAAGTAAGGATAAAATCAATCAACTACCAAAACAGGGTGCTGAATGCAGTAGCTGTAAGAGATGACTCTGATAGAAAAACACTTGAAAATGAGCTTTTAAAATCTACTATATTTCAAAAAGCCATACTTGATAGTGCCAACTTTTCAATTATTTCAACCGACTTCAACGGTTTAGTCAAAACTTTCAATAAAGGTGCTGAGAAAATGTTCAGGCTTAAGGCCGAAGAAATTGTCGAGTTGAAAAATATTGTTCAGTTGCATCTTGAATCGGAATTGGTCAATCGCGCAATGGAATTGACCATGGAAACGAAAAGACAGATCCCGGTAGGATTTGAAGTATTTGTTGAAAAATTAAAGACCCTTAACGTAGATGAAAATGAATGGACATATGTAAGAAATGATCACACCAGCTTTGATGCTTTAGTAACTGTAACACCACTAAAAGATCGCTTTGATGAAATTACAGGCTATCTTTTTACGGGAATTGATATTTCTGACAAGAAAAAAGCAGAAGCTGAAATTATCGATAAAAGCCAGATATTGAATGGTATCATTACACATATGCCAGTATTCGTATTTAAGTTGGATGAAAAAGGCAACATTGTTCAAATTATAGGCAATCTATTGCAGGAGCTTTATTTTAAAACCGATGATTTAACGGGTGTAAATATTATAGAAGCCTATCCTGAAACGAAAGCTAATTTAGAAAAGGCTTATTCGGGGGAAACTGTCACTTTTATTCAAAAATCCACTGTCGAAAATCAGGAATTTTATTTTGAATATTACGTTTTCCCTGATCAAACAAGACCCGGAAGCTTGATTGGTCTTGCTTTGAACATCAGTGAAAGAATCCGGTTTGAACAGAAACTTAAACGTTCGGCCGATAATTTATTAAAGATCAATAATGAACTTGATCAATTTGCTTATATCGTTTCGCATGACTTAAAAGCTCCGTTAAGAGCAATCGAAAATCTTTCTCAATGGATTGAAGATGATCTGGGTGAAAATATAAGTGGAGATGTAAGAAAAAATATGGGGTTAATGCGTGACAGGGTAGTACGCATGCAAAATCTCATTGATGGTATTCTCAACTACTCCAGAATTGGAAGGACTAAAAGCGAAAAGGAAGAAGTTAATTTATATGCATTGGTAAAAGAAACCACTACCATGGTTGACGCTATTGATAAATTCAAGGTAGAAATCTCAAAAAAACTACCAGTTATTCATGCAAATAAAACCCTCATGGAGCAGATATTTATCAATCTGATCAGCAATGCGGTTAAATACCATCATAGAAAACAGGGAACCATCACCATCAACTACCAGGAAGATACCCAATGGCATATATTTTCTGTGGCCGATGATGGACCGGGTATACATCCTGATTATCACGAAAAGATTTTTATGATTTTCCAGACACTTCAATCTAAAGACATTAAAGGAAGTACTGGTATCGGCCTAACTATTGTAAAAAAAATCGTGGAGGATCAAGGGGGTTCTGTTAAAGTAGAATCAGATGGTCGTTCAGGATCAAAATTTATTTTTACTTTACCCAAAAAGTAGTCCTTATTTTATTTTGTTTAATTTCGCAAAAACTAAAACCAAATAGTGCATTTATCGTTATGTCAATAGTTAACTAAAGGTTAAGTTTTGAAAAAAATGCTTTTAATATCTGGTATTCTGGAATTATTCTTCAACCCTTGTTTGTTCTACTCAGGACGATGTTGTTGATAGTAAATATTCAACAATAATTTTACTTTCATAATAGTTTACTCTATTTTTGCAAAATTATTCAAGAATAATCTTATTCTTTTAAATTTCTACCAATTTATAACACCAATAGAATTCTTTTTTTTATGAATACAAGAACAGAAGAGTTGCGGGAATCGGTTGTAATCAAATTTGCCGGTGATTCAGGAGATGGGATGCAATTGACAGGAAGTCAATTTACTGAATCCGCAGCTAAATTCGGTAATGACCTGGCAACCTTTCCAGATTTTCCAGCCGAAATACGAGCTCCACAGGGAACACTTTTTGGAGTATCAGGTTTTCAACTTCACTTTGGTAGCATGAAAATTCACACACCAGGTGATGAATTTGATGTTTTAGTAGCGATGAATGCTGCTGCACTCAAAGTTAATATTGCTTCCTTAAGGCCAGGGGGTATTCTGATATTGAATATAGATGGATTTGATGAAAAAAATCTTAGACTTGCGAAATATCAACCCGGGCAAAACCCTATTCATGATGAGCAACTTTCGAATAACTATATCACGTACAAAATCCCAATCACACAACTTACCAGAAAATCACTTGAGAATTACGAATTGGGGGTTAAAGAAAAGGACCGTTCCAAAAACATGTTTGCTTTAGGATTTGTGTACTGGTTGTTTAACAGGACTACTGATTTTACGGAAAAATTCTTATTGGAAAAATTCAAAAAGAGTATCAGGCTGGCTGAAGCCAACATTCAGGTAATGAAAGCTGGATACAGTTTTGGTGATACGATAGAAGCTTCCACTACACAATATGAAATTAAACCTGCTCAATTGCCTGAAGGCATATATCGAAATATCCGGGGAAATGAAGCTCTGGCATATGGTATCTTTGCTGTGGCTGAAAAAACAGGGTTAGAAACATTGTACGCGGGATATCCAATCACTCCTGCATCTGATATCCTTCATGAGTTAGCAAGGCACAAAAATTTTAATGTATATACTTTTCAGGCTGAAGACGAGATCGCTGCGGTAACAGCCGCTATTGGAGCTTCCTTTGGTGGAGGTTTAGGTGTAACAGCTTCTTCCGGGCCAGGTATTGCTTTGAAAACAGAAGCCCTGGGGCTAGCAGTAGCTCTTGAAATTCCACTGTTGGTGATCAACGTTCAGCGGGGAGGGCCATCCACCGGGATGCCTACAAAAACAGAACAATCAGATTTGCTTCAAGCTTATTTTGGAAGAAACGGAGAAGCCCCTATTCCGATATTGGCAGCTATGTCGCCGGGTGATTGTTTCGACATACTATATGAAGCAGGACGAATTGCAATAGAGCATATGACCCCTGTATTGGTACTTAGTGACGGGTATTTGGGCAACGGTGCTGGGCCTTGGAAAATCCCCAACCCTGAAGAACTAAGTGAAATTAAAGTACCCACTGCTTCAGAAGAGCACACCCGGAATGGAAGATTTCTACCTTATCTTCGTGATGAAAAACTGTCAAGGCCGTGGGCAATTCCCGGAACCAAAGGGTTTGAACATCGAATTGGTGGGTTATCAAAGGAGCATGAAACGGGAAATGTATCGTATGATCCCGACAATAATGAGTTTATGGTGAAGATGCGGGAAGCCAAAGTAGAGAAAATCGCAGAATATATACCAGAACAAGAAATAGAATTAGGTCCTGAATCTGGTCGATTGTTAGTGTTGGGATGGGGGTCTACTCATGGTGCAATTGTTGCAGCTGTTAAAGAGTTGAATGCCGAAGGCATGGAGGTTGCTTCTGCTCATGTTCGTTATCTGAAACCATTTCCTAGGAATTTGGGGGAATTACTGCACAAGTTCGACCATGTATTGATCCCGGAAATTAATAATGGGCAATTGGTAAAAATTATAAGAGAAAAGTATTTTGTAAATGCAGTGGGCTTAAATAAAATTAAAGGTCTTCCATTTACAAAAAATGAAATTAAGAATAAAATATCTGAAATTTTAAAAGGATAGATAGAATGCAAGTTAAGATAAAAGGAGTTTCAAATTATAAGCCTGGTGCTGCCAAAACTAACGGCAGTACACCTGCAGTATCAGCCAAAGAGTACGCATCTGATCAGGAAATACGCTGGTGCCCGGGATGTGGCGACTATTCTATTCTAAAACAGGTACAAACTGTATTGGCAGAAGAAAATTTAACCCGGGAAGATATTGTATTTATTTCTGGTATTGGCTGTTCTTCCCGTTTTCCATATTATATGAATACATATGGTATGCATTCCATTCACGGAAGGGCTACTGCCATAGCGTCAGGATTAAAAGCTATCAGAAAGGACTTGAGTGTTTGGATTGTAACAGGTGACGGAGATGCTTTATCGATTGGTGGCAACCATTTGATCCACTTGTTGCGCAGGAACTTTAATGTGAACATCCTGCTCTTTAATAATGAAATTTATGGCCTCACAAAAGGCCAATACTCTCCTACTTCACCCAAAGGAACAGTTAACAAAACTGCAATCTATGGCACAATTGATCAACCATTTAATCCAATAGCTTTAGCTTTGGGTGCTGATGCTTCATTTGTAGCCCGAGGACTGGATGTAGACCCCAAACAATTGCGGGATGTAGTGAAAAGAGCGAATGCACACCAAGGAACTTCGTTTCTGGAGATCTATCAAAATTGTAATGTGTTTAATGATGGTGCTTTTGCAGCCTTTACTGATAAATCTGTCAGGAAAAACCATACCATCACACTAGAACATGGGCAACCTTTGGTATTTGGTGCTGACGACGACAAGGGAATTATCATTGATGGTTATCGTCCTAAAATAGTAGCCCTGTCTGATGGTTATTCAAGAAATGATTTATGGGTTCATGACGAAAATGATTTCTACAAAGCTACTTTATTAAGCCGTTTCTTCAATGATCCATCCCAAGAAAGTGCTTTTCCACGACCATTGGGTGTGATATTCGAAGTTGACAGACCTACTTATGAAGATGCTTTGCATGAACAGAAAGATAAAGCTGTGGAACAGCGTGGCAAAGGTGATCTGGTAAATTTGTTTAAAGGGAAAGATTATTGGGAAGTAAACTAAATCTTCAAGATAATAAATATCAAAAGGCCATGATGAACATAATTCTCATGGCCTTTTTTTGTGTAATGACCAAAACTAAAATTTACACAACCAAGCTGTTTTTCTGTTGCGATGCCTTCCAATTTAAAAAATCCCTACTCATGGCTTCTGTATCATATAAGATCCAGCCATTTTGATCTAGAAATTTCACGATCTCTTCTTCAGTCACTCCCTTTGCCAGTGATTTAAACCGTGAAATAAGATAACTGGCTAAATATCTATACATTTTCATTGTTTACAGTTAGTTGTTATTGGTTTCTAAGTCTATTCTTATTATACATATACAGGTACAAGTTCTGCTTTTTCCTTAATGGCAATTGTAAACCGTTCATTCAATCGATTTCCACCATCATAAAGATTATCGTATTTTAAATAAGCATTCATCTTTTTTACAGCCTGCACTTTTGTAATGACAATAATTTCATGATTATCATTTCCGTATTCTTCGCATGGCCTCATATATTCCTTTACATAAGCCAAAAACTTTGAAGAATCGATATCGCTAAAGTTGGTTTTTATGAAGATCCATTTCCTTATCTGATGCGCATTGGCAATATCTATAGCTACCTGAAAAGCCAATCGGTATAAAAAAACATCTCCATGACCCCAGAAATTGACTTCAACTGAATCCTCCTGGCTATTATATTTCGCAAATGCTAAATCTTCAATTATATGCATAAGTATTTTGTTGAATATGGTATTGTAAAATTACATAGAACTTACCTCATAAAACAGACCTTAAAATGGTATTTATAAATATACCATTTTAAGGGTATAGTGAAGTAGAAGCATAATTTCAGTATAAACTTGGTGTGTGATCTACACTCACCTTTAATAAAATATTTTGGATTTTATATATAAACTTACATACAAGATAATCCAGGAAAGATTAAAAATATTAGCAAATTACACACTAAGGGAAATAAGCACAATACATTTGATGATGTGATTCTACTAAAAAAACGTTAGTTAAGTAACCCTAACCGGGAAGCATACACTACCAGTCCGGCTGTATTCTTAGCGTTGATCTTTTGCAACAAATTGCGGCGGTGTGTAGCTACAGTGTGTGAACTGATAAATAATTTATCCGCAATTTGGGAGTTGGTAAATCCCAATGAAATATATTTTAATATATCTTTTTCCCTTTTAGACAAAGAATGAGCATCACTGAAATTAAAATCGTTGGATTTCTTATGTTGTAGATATTCTGTTACAAATTCACCAGCGTCTTTATTAAGGAAATAATTTCCGGCAGCTATGGATTTGATTGCCAGTATCAAATCTTTCTTTGAAGCTTCTTTGGATATACATCCTTTGGCACCTTGTTGTAGATTTGCTAATAAATGCTTATTAGGATGCGTATTTGTGATGATAAGCACGTTTACTTCCCCTCCGTTTTGTTTTAACAGATGAGACACCACTGCTCCATGGCACTCTGCAAGGCTCCAATCCAGTAAAATCACGTTGGGATCAAACTCGTCCATTAAAAATAACGCATCTTTAATCGTAGCTGCCGCTCTTACCTCCATACATTGTTCAGCATTTAATATGGAACAGATGCCCTCCCTGAACAATGAATTGTTGTCAACTACAATTATCTTAATTTGATGCATTTATTTTAGCTTAATAATTTAATTATTTTAACATAATCGGTAATTTAATAACGGATTAATAAAAATTATTGTTTTGAGTTTTAAAGAAGAGTTGATCTTTTTTTATTTTCCGATTACCTTTATTAACATTCCCGGGGAAAGGGTTTGTTGAATATCCATCCCATTCAATATGGCAAGCTCTTCAAACCTCTGTGCCGGCATGCCAGCTTCTTGTAGGGCACCTGAAAGGGTAGTTCTTTTGGTAACTTCAATTATTTTGATCCGATCTGGTTTTACATTTATTTTGGAAGGATCTGTCAATCTCTTGAAATTACTCATTGTACTGGTAAAAACAGGCAAATAATTATTGAAAGTCTGTTCTAATGAAAGACCCATGAATGTATATATCAATTCATTGTCTTGTATCAGGTATACCAAGATTCTGAGCGTTTGATTCTGTTGTACCTGATCAGCTACAAATGTCAACGCATTAAAACCATTCACGGTAATTTTTTCTGAACTTACCAGTGTGAGCTGATAATTTTCGAGTAGAGCATTTCCTGCCGTTTCAAGGTCTTTGTCAGGGGAAAGCGTCAGCAAAAGTAGAGATTGTCCATCGGAAGGAGCCATTTGAACTTGTTGAGGAGTATTCTGAACGATCCAATTTTGAGGAATCGGGAAAGAGAACTTAAGTTCGGGATGATAAAAAACGGAATTTACGACATAACCCTGTCTCGGATCTTCGCCATACACCAGTCCATCAATCAATCGAAGGTATTCATTTCTGTTTACTTTAAGATTGGAAGCATTTAATTCGTTCTTCCAATTATCTGCTAGTTCTCCCACTCTCTTATATCGATCTCCGGGATTAGGATGGGTTGAAAGGAAATCAGGAACTGTTTCTCCACTTTGATGTTGTATTCTGCCAATGGTATTAAAAAAGTTGGCCATCTGATGCGCATCATAACCAATTTTGGTAGAATACTCTACTCCTAGTTTGTCAGATTCCCGCTCTGCATCGCGACCATATTTTAAAAATAATATTCCAAGGCCAGTTCTACCGATGTCGGCAAATTGCGCAAAAGTTTCGGATATAACAGACCCAACTATTAACCCAAGTTCGGCCATTACTGCCCTGCTTTGTTGTTTGGCCGAATGACGTGCAGTAATATGGCCAATTTCATGCCCCAACACACCAGCAAATTCTGCTTCATTGTTGAAATGTGCCATAATGCCCCGGGTAAAATAGACATATCCTCCAGGTACAGCAAAAGCATTCACTACGGGCGAATCTACTATTTTGAATTCATAATCGAGGTCTGGTTGATGAGACTCTCTGGCCATTTCATTTCCTTTATCATTTATGAACCGCTGTAACCTCGGATCCTCGTACAATCCAAAAAAAGCGGTAATTTCTGGGTCTGCTTGTTTTCCCATTTCTATTTCCTGGCCTTTTGAAACCAGCATAAATTCTCGCTTACCCGTTACTGGATTTCTTGCACAAGAACTCAAGAGTATGATTATTAAAAAAACTGTACTGAAATATGAGCTAGTACTTGAAGATAAAATGTGTTTGATCATCATTATTACACCACAAAATGTATTGATTAATTAAATGCGGTTTCTGAAGTAAAATCATTTTAGCTCCAAATTGTTTAAAATGGAAGGGTATATACTATACCAAGGGTTAAGATCCTGCAATGATCTCATCTTCTAAGTTTTTTGCTATTTCCAGTTGTTGTTGCAGGTTTTCCTGAATGGCTTGCAATAAACCTCTTTGCATAGGCTGGCTTGAGGTGGCCAGTCGACGAAGTTTACCAAGGTTGTTTTCATGCGACTCAATAGTAAATTTCAGAAACTCTTCTTGAAATTGTTCTCCCTCTGCTGCACTAATACGCTCTAAAGTCTGTGTGGCTTCAGGTGTTAAGCCTTCAGGAGGTGCAACATTATACGCATCAGAAAGCCTTGCCATATCAATTTGAAATTGTTCATGTGAATCAGTGATCATCTTGCTAAATTCTGCTACTTGTGGTGTTACTGATTTTTCAACAGCAAGGTTGGCAAGGGCAAACTGAAGGCGGTTATTAACCATCACCATAATAATAAGATCTTCTGTTTCCTGAGTAGTTATATCAGTTTGATCTCCTACCACTATTTCAGTTTCCTTTGTCTGATCTGTATTGCTTCTTTGATTACATCCTGCCAAGAAAAAAATTAAACTTACTATTAATAAAGCTTTCATATTGTTATATGTTTGGTGATTGCTTCGGTTAGAACACTATAACCGAACGTTTAAAAAATAATTTTCATTAAATTAACCTGCAACTTTACAACATGTTCATTTTTTGAAAAGGTAATTAATCATAAAAGAAATTATTGGACATAAAAAAATCCTCAGATGCAGGTTTGCAAATGAGGATTTTTTGATAATAATAAAAGCAACCTACCAAATCACAACCCGTTCATGAGCAGGTTTATATAGTTTGTGATTTTCAGATATTTCGAACGCTTCATAAAATGCATCTACATTAACTAGTGGCCCGATAGCCCTGTACATCCCTGGTGAATGAGGATCCGTTGCGATCATCGTTTTCAGTGCTTCATCCCTGATTTTAGTACGCCAAATAGTACCCCAAGAAATGAAAAATCTTTGAGCCTGGGTATAACCATCTATCAATCCTGGATCACCATTTTGCGCTATGTGTAATTTCAATCCATCATAAGCTACATTTACACCTCCAAGATCGCCAATGTTTTCACCTAAAGTAAAAGTGCCATTCACGCGTACTCCTTCGAGAGGTTCATAAGCATCGTATTGATCAACCAATAATTTTGACCTTTCATCAAAGCTTTTCTTATCACTTTCAGTCCACCAGTTATTCAAATTTCCATCTGCATCAAATTTACTGCCCTGATCATCAAAACCGTGAGAAATTTCATGTCCGATCACGGCACCAATTCCCCCATAATTTACAGCAGGATCGGCTTGATAATTATAAAATGGTGGTTGCAAAATAGCAGCTGGAAATACAATTTCATTATACATTGGATTATAATATGCATTTACTACTTGAGGAGCCATGAACCATTCAGATTTATCAACTGGTTTTCCTACTTTTTCCAGATCCTCTTTCCAGTTCCATTCTGTAATGCTGATGATATTTCCTAAATAAGAACCACCATCTTCCTTTCCTTGAATGGAGAGATCACCATAACTTTTCCATTGATCAGGATATCCAATTTTAACCTTGAAAGAACTGAGTTTCTGCAATGCCAATTGTTTGGTGGAATCAGTCATCCAATCAAGATTTTCAATTCTTTTGCCAAATGCCAATAGAATGTTATCTACCATTTCTTCAGCAGCTTCTTTGGCCTGTGGTGGAAAATACTTGTCAGTATATAGTTTTCCAATGGCTTCACCGATAGATCCATTTGCCTGGTCTAATACCCTTTCCCATCTTTGGCGCATGGCTGGTACTCCATTGAGTATTTTCCCATAAAAATCAAAATTTAACTGATCCAGTTCAGTTGTCAGATAGGAAGCCGATTGATTAAACAGGGTCCATTTCAGGTAATTCTTCATTGAATGAAGATTTTTATCCTGCATGATATTAGTTAAATTTTTAAGATAACCAGGATCAGTAACAATAATTGTATCTGCATTTATGCCAATAGCGCTGATGAACTCTTCCCAATCAACTACAGACGTAAGTTGTGTAATTTGGTCTATGCTTAAAGGATTGTTCATCAATACTGGATTCCTGCGATCTTCTTTTGTCATTTGTGCCGAAGCCATTTGTTTTTCTATTTCAAAAACCTGTGTTGCAATAGATTTCGCATCCTCTTCATTTACACCCAATTTGCCAAACATCCGGACAATATGTTTTTTGTATTCATCCTGAATATAGAGGTTATGTTCATCTTCATTTACATAATAATCCCTTTCTGGCAGACCGAATGCTCCTGCACCCATAAATGCAGCATTGACATTACTATTATTCAAGTCAGGATAAACACCAAATCCAAAAAAATAACTGTTCTGATAAGAAGCTGTATTTTTCAGATATTCCACCAGCTCATTCATGTTGGATATTTTTTCAATTTTCTCCATCTCAGGCATCAAAGGATTTAAGCCTAATCCATTTAAGTAAGCTGTATCCATTGCCGTTTGATAAAAAGTGGCAGCCTTAGCCTGATCCGTGTTTTTGCCATATTTGCCACTTTCGATAGCTTCTTCAAGTACAGTCAATACTTTGTCGCTAGTGGATTTTCGAAGCTCATCAAAGCTTCCCCACCGGCTTCTATCTTCCGGCATTTCTACCGTATTAAACCATCCTCCATTAACAAATGCAAAAAAATCATCACCCGGATTCACAGTTGAATCCATATAATCTAAAGAAATTCCTGATACCATGGTTTCATTCTTTTGATTGTCTGTTTGACAACCATATCCAATAAAAATAGCCATACAAGGCAAAAATAAATATTTACTATATTTCATATATTGTTTATTTTGGTTCAATACTTTTTTGATTTCAGAATTTAAATCCAATTTTCTATGTGACAAATTCTGAAGACGATTTGTGATTATTCTCTAAATTTTACAATTGGTCAAGCCACCACGTGACCTGGTAATGACCACAAAAAATTGATGATAGCTTTCTAAATTGATAGTTTCTTTTCTTAATTAAGTTCGGATTTAATTAAAGTCCAAATATAATTATATAAATCATATGGTGTTTTTTAAATCCTATGTGAGTAATAAAAGAGTCCAAGAATGGGTGATTTGAATGATAAACGGTGATGGCATCATTTACTATCTTTTAACTAGGCTAAAATTTGTTTCCCGATAACCATACCGCCATCGGGATGTACCACTCACCTCACCGTACCTGACAAAACTCGCATGATATCCTACTATTATCTAAAATTTGGCGGACTTTTTTATTGGAGTAGCACCTATAATTTAAAGTACTCGTGAATAGTTTGGGTATTCACTTTCTATCGGAAGAGATTAGGACCGTTGAATCACTAAGTGCTGTTTGCCGTAGGTCGATTTCCTATTCTGCCATTACGTTGTCCGCAGAAAATTAATTAAGATGCCTGTCAGCAGTTCAGCCATCATTTATAAAAACATTAGTCCTATTGTATTTTAATTCTCTACAGGAACAACCCTTAACAATTGACCCGGAGCTTCTGTCAAAACGTATATATATCCATCTCGTCCCATTTCCACAGCCCGTACCCTTCCGATATCCTCAAAAAGTTTTTCTTCACTTATTACCTTATCATCTTCAATTTCGCAATAATGAAGGTATCTAAATCGAAGTGAACCCACCAATAAGTCCCCTTCCCTACCTGGATATTTGTCACCGGTGATAAAAGTCATGCCACATGGTGCTATAGAAGGATCCCAATAATGTAATGGCTGCTCCATACCTTCACGAGCTGTTTCATCAGTGATAGTGGATCCATCGTAATTGATACCATAAGTGATTACCGGCCAACCATAATTTTTCCCTTTATCCAGAATATTTATTTCATCACCACCTCTCGGACCATGCTCGTGTGTCCAAATGTCGCCAGTAGAAGGGTGAATCACCATACCTTGTATATTCCGATGTCCGTAAGAATAGATTTCTGGTTTGGCGTTTGCCTGATTTACAAATGGATTATCGTCGGGGATTTTACCATCATCGTGCAAACGGATCATACTTCCATTATGTACACTCAGGTCTTGAGCAAGGTTTTGATTACCCCTATCGCCCAAAGATATGAAAACATAACCATCATTATCAAATTCGATACGCGAGCCCCAGTGGTTTCCGCCATTTACATCAGGCAAAGCACGGAAAATCTGTTCTTTCTCTACCAATTCGTTGTTTTGCAATTTAGCCCTCATTACCGCGGTATTTCCACTTCTTCCATCGCCAGGAGCACTATATGAAAAATATATCCATCCATTGTTATCATAATCCGGATGCAATTCAATGTCAAGCAAACCACCTTGTCCTCCTACCCTGATTTCAGGTAACCCCTGTATTGTTTGTTGCAGGAACGATCCATTGCGGAATATTTTTATTTCTCCACCTTTTTCAGTTATAAGCATATCCCCGTTTGGCAAAAAAGTCATGCCCCATGGTTCAGATAAATCGGTAGATAATGTATCAAGTTTTAATTGGACCTTTTGATTTGTAGCAGGCTCTTTAGAAGTTTGGGTACTACCTTCAGTATTTTTATTATCAGCTTGACATGAATAAAGCATGAACATCAAATACACAATCATTAAGCTCTTTTGCATGATGGAAAAGTTGTTAGTGAAAAAAATGGATTACAATGTGCACTAACTAATAGATAAACAAAAATGTTTATTGAACTTAATAATACGCTAACTTATCCTTCTTATTTACAAAAAATAATACGTAAATTGTAATTTTGAACTATATTATCCATTTTTGGATCCTATACAACTAGATTAGGATTATTAGATCAATAATATAATAAAAGGTATCACCCGTCGTGTATCGGAGTTTCATCGCAACTCAGTTGGCTATTGACCATTTTTTTCCAATTGTCTAAGTAACCTTTTATTTCTGGTTTTACAAATTTAAAACAGATTTGAAAAGCGTGAACCAAGTAATGAAAATACATTAAAAGATGTATTCTCTTGAGGATTACCGACATAGAATGGGACATTTGCTGATGCTACATTTCCATTTCCATCATAAATGGTGACAAACAATCGATAAGCACCGGTCTTTTCAGGAGCTTTCCATTGAACGCGATCCCCTCCATTCGTCAACATCAAATTTTTCAATGGTCGTGGTTTGCGTTGTTTTTCTATACTTCCATCTTTTAGCGTTGTTTCTTTTAAGATTTCCCACTTATAAGCTAATAAATCTCCCTCATAATCGAAGGCTTTCACAAATGTTTCACCAATTTCACCGGGTTTTAAATATATACTTTCTTCAATTCCATACCCTACAGTACCGAAATTTACGATTTTAGGTGCTCTATTGTCAGGCCATTTATTCTCCCAGTTATAGTGTAATATGTCAATTGCCTCTGTTTTCAAACCTTCTTCATTCATTAAGCTAAACCATGTATGGGTTTTTTCCATTTTATAACCCCAAAAGAAAATGTACGATCCTAAACAAGCGTCAACATCGGTAATAAATTGAGCGTATCGTTCTTGTATAAATTCTGCTTTTTGAGTGGTATTTTGTTCAAATGGTTCGCCCCATGATGTCTGCGGACTCTCCCAATATCCTTTGGCTCCATATTCAGAAATTAGGTATGGCTTATCCCATCCAACCGCTTCAAGTTCTTGAGATACGCTACCTAAACTGCCATAAACATTAAAAGATATAAAATCAATATCAGGACATCTTTTCTTTATGACTTTTAACTGATCGATATTGACACTAAACAATGGTGTGCTCACAGGATGGTTGGGATCTAGCTCATGAATTAGTTGGGCAATTTTGTTGAGGGTATCCCACATTCTGATTCCTGGATTTCCGGCGCTCATTTCGTTTCCAATACTCCACATCAAGAGTGCCGGATGATCTTTAAAGCGATTTATTATATCTTTGATACGCTTTAGTTCATCTTCCAGAAGTTTATTGTTGTAAAAACTAAATCCTTCTCGTTGACGGGTTATCCATATGCCTAGGTTGACGGTTAGTCCAAACTCATGTGCTTCATCAAGTATTCGGGTCGCATCACTAGTATCCCAAACCCTGATCGAGTTTCCCCCAAATGCTTTTACATCCTTTAAATTAACAAACGTGCCTGCTCCTTTTATAAAATAAGGCTCACCATTTCTTATTAACTGATATTTTTCCCCGATTTTAACTACTTCAACTGTAGGTTTTTGTATATTAATCAAACCTGGACTGCTTGTTATACTTAAATGGCGTCCAACAAAAGCTATAATCGCAACAGTTACAACTGCTGAGTAAATAATTATTTTTCTCATTAACAGGAATTGCATGAATAAATAAGGATTTTATTTGCTCAAAGATAGAAAATATTTGATATTTGCACAATACAAATATAATTTATTATTATTTCAAAGGATGTCTTTTAAAAAAATAGTTCCGCCTACCAAAAAAGAAAAACGCGTTATTCATTCAATGATTTTTTTGGGATCAATATGGATCATGTTTTTTGTTTTTTGGTTTATAGACCCTTATCACGTTGGTCATCCCTATTTGTTTTGGATGCTTACTGCTGCCCTGGCATTTAAACTATTCCGTATTGTGCATGAATGGTATCATTATTACAATATGTCTGTCCCCCCACCTGCTAATGGTACTAAGATGTATTCTGTTGACGTATTTACTACTGCCTGTCCTGGTGAACCGCATGAAATGGTAATCACAACACTGGAAGCAATTCAGCGAATGAATTACCCCCATAAAACGTTCTTATGCGATGAGGGTGATGATCCTGTATTGAAAGAGGCTTGTCTCAGATTAGGTGTAACTCATGTTACTAGAACAGAAAAAACAGATGCCAAAGCGGGAAACATTAACAATGCCCTTCATCAATCAACAGGAGAGATATGTTTAATATTGGATCCGGATCATATTCCTCACCCCACCTTTTTAGAAAAGGTTGTACCTTACTTTGAAAACCCGGAGATTGGTTTTGTTCAAGTAGTTCAGGGTTATTATAATTACAACGAAAGTCTGGTGGCATATGCAGCAGCTGAGCAAACCTACCATTTTTATGGCCCTATGATGATGGGGATGCATGGGTATGGTACTGCACAAGCGATTGGTGCGAACTGCACCTTTCGGCGCAAAGCCCTGGAATCGATAGGCGGGCATGCCGCTGGACTGTCTGAAGATATGCACACTGCGATGAAGCTTCATGCCAAAGGGTGGAAATCAGTATATGTTCCAGAACCCCTGAGTAAAGGATTGATACCCAACACTATTAGTGCTTATTACAAGCAACAGTTGAAATGGGCAAGAGGCACATTTGATTTGTTGTTTTACGCATTTCCAAAATTATTTAACGGATATTCCTTGCGTCAAAAAATTTACTATGCGACAGCACCATTGTATTACTTATATGGCGTGGCCAATTTTATAGATATTCTTATTCCGATTTTGGCACTGATCTTTGCTATATTTCCTTGGTTCATCAATTTCTACGATTTCTTGTTGCTTTACCTACCCATTTGGATGATTTCATTGGTTCTAAGGCAATATGTTCAGAAATGGCTGATCGATGATAGGGAGAAAGGGATACATATAAGTGGCGGATTATTACGGAACGGCACATGGTGGATCTATTTTTTGGGATTTGTATACACTATATTCAGAAAAAAAATACCTTATCTGCCAACACCAAAAGATGATAAACCAAAAAACAATATTTTATTGAGTTTACCAAATATAATGGTAGTAGCACTAAGCGGAGCAGCTATTGTTTATAACTATTATATTTATGGAAGTAGTGTTTTTTGGCACCCATTCAACTTAATTATGGTGGCTTTTGCCATGACAAATATGGTGGTTATGGGTACTGTTGCGTTGTTCAGTCAAGAAAAACTAATAAATGACCTAGTTGCATTATATAAAAGATGGTTACCGTCATTTCAACCTAGTTTTGCGCTCCAGCTATACTCTGGATTTCAAAATAAAATGATAAATTTGTTTACGAAATATACCCTACCTATGGGATTGGCAATATTCATTTTTTCTGGTGGATTTTTATTATATGACTACGCCAATTCGTTTAGGGTACAAACATTAGAACCTATCGCATATCGTAACCAAAAGTTTTTTTATACGGGGCTTTTTATTTCCGAGTCATCAAACGATTCTATAGTTCTAAATAAAAAGATGAACTTTGAGGCTGCTATTGAATTGCCAATCAATACTATCTCTTTAAACCAGCCATTTGATACCTTAAATGGTTATATACCAATTGATCAGATAAGGCAATATCATCAAAATGGCCTAACTCCACTGCTTTTTTGGGATCCGGGTTCCAACGATTTTTCAAATAATTTTTTAACTAAGCTGGTGGATAAAGAATTTGATGCATATATCACATCGGTAGCTGGACAATTTAAAAATTTAAAAGAAACAGTTCTTATTTCATTTGCCCCACACGGTGATAATCTTGATAAAAACTGGGGGTTGAATTTAGATGAAGAAGATGAAGAAAATGGTAAATATTATGCTGATGCCTTTAAATATGTAGTTCAGAAGTTTAAAGAAGCAAACGTAAGGAATGTAAAATGGGTTTGGAATCCCCATACATATTATAATATCGAATTTTTCTACCCAGGTGATCTGGTTGATTATATCGGGATATCAATCCTAAACTATGGCAGAACAATCGAAAACGGCAGTTGGCATTCATTCTCATCACTGTACGAACCATTTAGGCATGAAATAGCCAAATCAAAAAAGTATAGCATCATGAATAAACCGGTGTTGATCACTAATTTCGGTGCTACATCTATTGGTGGGAAACAAAAATTATGGATGGAAGAAGCTTTGTATTATATAAAGGATTACTATCCCGAAATTAGAGGTATTGTTTTCTATACAGAAAAAAATATGCCTATCAACTCATCCATACATTTAATCCGTTCAGCAGATTTCAGCTTTGAGGATTCAGTGGAGGTAATTTCTGCATTAAAAAATTATTTACACGAATCTCCGTTTAAAAATACCCGTATTATTCACCAATAGAAAACCAGTATAGATAGAAGGAAAGAAATGGAATAAGCCAAACAAAAAACCCGCAAGTTTTTTCTCCTTCATGAGGCATTGAACTTGCGAGTTATCAGGTTTGAATTTTGGCAATGCTGGCCTAACCTATTTTATTAAATTTTTAAAGGCTGATCCAAAAATCAAATAACTGGTATTGCCACCAATTGTACCTTCGTTTTGTCCCCAAAGAAAAGGCCAGTCATCGTAGTTTTCGAAATGGTCAGGTTTTCTGAACAATATGCCCGGAGCAACATTGCCCGGAATAAATGAAAAATCGGCCCTGTTATTACCATAAAATACTTCTTTGGGACGGGAAGCACCTACTGTAGCCACAAGTGAATAATTGTGGTATGGATGACAACCAAATAACCAATTGGAGGCCTTGAAAGCATGATTGGCATCAATAATATCAGGAAAGTGCGTATTGGCAAAGGCCACGGTAGTTCCAAAGTTCACTATCATGCCGCCCCCAGCCCAGTTACCAAGACCAATTGGAACACCATAAGGATTATCCTTTTCAAGCCCTTCGATATATTCTTTGTATTGTACTACATATGGTCTGAGCTTTTCTTTAAATGAAGGGTCCATATGCGGAATGGCATGTAATGCTGTCAACACAATAAAACTGACATTGCGATCAAGCGCAGGCCATAAAAGCTCCTGGAATTTGTCAGCATACTGTTGTTCACCGGTTGAAATGTACAACTGAAGATTGGTGGAAATATCCCCTATTGACCCCCACTGCCTGTTAGTTGTATCCTGCGGTTGATTTGCAATCAATTCTGTTGCTTCCTGTAAAAGTCTTTTCGATTGAACCAATGCTCTTGCAGAAAGATCGTCGTTGTATCCTTTCAAAGCACGGCTTGCTGCGGCAAACATTGTCGCAGCCCTGAGGTCGAGGCTAGGATTACGGCTCGTGAATGCCCACATATCATCTTTAACACCACTTGATTGACCATCAGGTGCTACTTCGTAAGGACCAAGTTTTGGGTTATAAGGAAGGCCGTCTGTGATAGAGACGGCATCACCAAGGTGATGGTAATTATGAAGCACAGAATTGGAAAGTGTTTGTGCCATATGGCCGATAATTTCTGCCTGAGCTACCAGATTTAGGGTACCATGCTCGATAAACTGCAATATGTCTGGCGTACCATCCGGCCGGTGAAGCACGACATGACGTTGCTCTTGATCAACAAAAGTCTGATCGCGCATGGGTTTAAAATATTCCCATGTTTGTACAAAGTTCTGTACCACGCTAATGTTTGAATGTGTTTCAATATCAAAATCTCCAGCGTCGAAAAAACCGCCAATGTTTAATCCAGGTATCAATTCCAAAGGTTTGTATTTGGTATCAGTTGTTGGTCCTTGCCAGTGCAGGTCAAAATGATCGGTGTTTGGCGGAGCTTGTAGATATCCTTCTTTAAATGGTTCGCCGTGCCATACCCTGTATCCCTCCTTAACAAACATATGATTCATATGTATTGGAATCCAGATATCGCTGGTAGCGTCGGTGATTTTATCGTATACACTATTGTCTATAATAAAATTATTTGTTTTAAAATCACCATATTCAATATAGTATATGCCGGGAGTGTCCACTGAAGTAAAATCAAATTTTACATAATGATACTTATAATAGTCGCCCCAAGATACGATATCACCACCAAATACATTGGTGGCTTTGCCATCTTCTCCTATTTTATATAATGATGCTTTCGCAAGTGGTTTGTCGTTTTTGTCGAGTTCAATGACAGCAACTTTTGGTTGTGTGGGAAGATAACCTACTTGAGAAAAACCTATGTTTGGTTCTCTTATCCAGCCGTCAATAGCATTGGGTTCAATAGTCCAGGTCAATACCTTACCTGTTTTTCCTGCAGGCAACAAACTGCGAACTACATACCAGCCATTTTGTGCCAGCATACGGCCATCAAATAGCATAAGATCGGCGTCATGTGATGTGATTTTTACCATACGTTCGGGTTCTTCAGGAGCCAAAAGAATGTTGCGACCTGTTTCAAGAGGAAGAGGGTCGATAAATTTACCTGTTCCCCGATCGTCATAAGTTTCATAACCTTTAAATTGCTTAAGCTTTTCACTGTTTGGCCTTGTTTTGGTGTTGCCTACCACATAGCGGGGAAAACGATTAAAACGACCATCCATTAAATAGGTCTTACCCCAATACTGTGAGGGCAGAAACTCAAGATTAAAACCGGCATCTCCTTCCAGTTTCGTGGGAACAGGCTTGTCCAGGTACACCGATATTTCAACACTTTTGCCTTTTGCTGTAACAACTACCCGAGATTCAAAATCATAATCATCATATCTTAACGTAGTTTCAATAGTGTTCCCTTCACGGTTTACAGTCCGGGTTGGTATTGCGGGAACAAGATCCCACTGTTCCGGGGTGTTTGAAAGCCTAACAGCACCACCTTGCGAAGTTCTGACGCCATGGTGAATGATTTCTATACCAGCATTTTTTTCATCATTAAACCCCCCGGTAAATTGATTATTGTAAACCAGCACATTAACCCCTTGGGTTTCAAAATATTCAAGATCATTAAGTAAAAGAGTTTGTTGTGAATTTTGTTGAGAATTAACACTGCATGCTCCTAGTATGAGTATTACAAATGATAATTTTGTTACTTTTTTCATTTTGATCAGGTATTGTTTTATACAAAGTTTTATTGCCATAATTTTTATAATTATAAAATAATGTTATGATTTTGGATTCTGATTATAAGAATAACAATTTTCTGCAGATCTCGGTGCAAAAAGTATAAAGGTAATCAAAACAATCTAAATCGCTAAGTCAAACAAATTATTTTGTATGTGTGAAGATGTGAGGGCCTATTATCAAACTTCTGTAGCAATATTCTTACAATATGTATAATTGTTGATTTATTTGCATTTTATTGTTTGTGTACATCGGGTTAGAGAAAAGGAAAAATTGTTTTGTCAAAAAATAGGGAAATGTGGAAAAGCAATTTCACACTGGTGAATCTTAATCAGCTTTAACATGGGTGTAAGAACCATCTAAAATCCTAACTGTATAAAATGATACAATCTGATTCGGATCGGCGTTGATTTTTAAACATTCCAATAATTTATTCTTACTGAGAATAAATTATTGGAATAAATTCCTATTTAATCAAATGATTTAATCCATTGTTTTGCTTCATCTATTGTATTAAACATTTTGAAAGGAAGACCAAACTTTTTAGCCGATTGAAACACATTATTAATATAATATTGCTTAAATATATTAACGTTAGCTACACCAATTACTCTTTTCAGGCCAGCTTGAGCTGCATTAGGCAGCGCGGTTTCTTGTAACCAATTCCTAAATTCAGGGGATATAATTCCTTGATTTCTAATATCGGAAATATAATTATCTACAGAATTTTTGGTCATAAAATCAATGGCGATATTAAAGGGTCTTTGATATTCCTCAAAGGTAATTTTTTTATTAGACCAAGTAATAGTAAGAAGCTTAAAATCTTCTTCATACACTACTTTAACATAGTCACATTCAAATATTGTTTTCATTTGTATTACAAATTTTGTGCGATCTTTAAGAATTATTCCAGATTGCGAATTTCCTCATTCAAAACCTCTAATTCTTTTTTACTCTTAGCAACAATTTCTTTCATATTATTAATCCTCTCTTCAGCTCTCTGAATGATATCATGCTTAACTCTTTCTTGTTCGAGAGAAATTTCACCAATTTCTTTTTGCTCTTTTATCTTTTCTTTGGCTTGTTTAATCTTTTCTTCATTTTTAGAAATTTGTTCTTCTTGTTCTTTAATTTTTAATTCGGCAGATGATTTCAGGTCCTGAGCCTGAGTTTTGGCATCCGATGCACGTTGTTGTCCATATTCCTTACCTGATAAATTACCTTTGTTTTTTCCAAATGCATTTCTATGTGATTTACTGCTATCAGTATCTTCTTTAACTTTATTCAAATTATCATCTTTGTTCTTTTCAATTACCTCTTTTTTATTTTGATGACCTTTCCCTTGTGTTCTTTTAATATTTTTCTTTTGGTCTTCTTTTACATAATGAACAGAATCAGTATCCATATTTTTTTTCTCCACATTATGATTTTTATTTTGTTGTCCGGAACTTTTTCCTTGGGCAAATAAACATGAGGACACAAAGAAACATGACAATATAATTATTAGAAACTCTTTCATAGTATAAAATTTAAATTTCGTTTAATAAGGAATCGATTTCATTTTGATTTTTTTCCATTTCAACATCCGATATTTTTAAAGATTTATCAAGTGTTTGTGTGGATTTTTCAATCACCTCAATTTGTTCTTCTATTTCGACCGATATCTTTTCCGTTTGTTCTTTATTTCCAGAACAAGAAAACATTAGACCAAAAATTGAAACAAGTAAAATAATCTTTTTCATAAGCTTTATTTTGTAATTTTTTTGATTATATAGTTTATTTTATATATATTAAACATTGCCATTAACCCTTAATTATTGTGCTTGATTGTGGTATGTCTATATTATTATTGTTTATAAGAATATAATAATAACCAATTATTATATGTAGTGTATTGGGTACGATCCTTTAATAGATAATAAACATGCTCAAAACCTATCTGTTATATACCATATACCTAAACATTTATTTCTCAACTCCTAACTTTTTGAAATCAACACCTGAAACTCTCCCCTTCAATTTGTATTTGTTAAAAATCAGATTTTGTTTTGAGTTATTTCTCTTAACCAAAAACATTGAAATAATTGTGGATATTATAGACAATACTATCCCCCCTAATATTCCAACAAGAAAGAATCCCAAAACAAAAGTGACAACCCAAGTTACAGCAAAAACAAATAATCGGTTTTTAATTAGCTCTACTAATGAATAATCAATAGCTTTTATATCATCTACATGGAATTCGGTTGTTTCATTACAAGATTTACAGGATAGTGAAAAATTCTCTCCATATTGCTTTGCGTAATCTATTCTGTAATTAACATGATGGGGGGCTATATTTTCATGCCTACATGTAGGGCATTTTACTATTAATTTCATAGTCTATCTAATTTGTTAAATACCTTTAGTATTATTCATTATAATATAATAATAATAATTTTCTTGTCATCGGAAATTTCGAGTCTATTATTGCCAATAGTACTTTCCCAATGGTGTATTAAAAATTACATCTTACTGAGCTTATCTCCTATTTCCACCAATCTGGTTGATATTCTTTTTATATATGAACTAAAAAGTGCCCTATCATTTTCATCAAGGTTATTCTGAATTGAAACTTGCTGATTTTGATAATCTTTAGCAATATTTATAAGTTGAGGTATACTATTAAAGTTATTATTATTTATTGCCCTTTCAATGTTATTTACATTATCATTCATTTGCACTATAAATTCACGAGCTTCTAAATTGGTAATTCTATAAACACCAGTTGTATCCTTTAATACTACCTCAGTTGTTGTCATAATTGTAGATTCTTTGTTTATATGTTCAGTTTCTACCATTTGATGATCAATAGTATGAGTAGGTTGACAAGCAAAACACACCAAACAAATTATCATCGATAACATAAATTTATTATTCATAATAATTATTATTTTTTAATATCACATATTAATTCTTCTAAATTAAATTTCTTGATGGGAACAAGGTTACAACAACACAATTTTATCGACAATAAGGTGTGGTGGAATGGAATCATGCTGGATTCCGGGAATATAATTAATGCCAGATGAGTTTATCTGATCAAGGCCTACTACGAATAATCCATCAAAACCATCAATTTTAAAACATAACCCTTCATTTTCCCGGAATGCAATTTCATTAATTTCACATTTCTGTTTTAGTTCACCTACGCTATCACCGATTTTCACACCATTATCGGTAGCGAATCCGGGTAAAAACACTTCAACCTTTTCAACTATAGATAGTGTCGAATCGGTATTCCCTGGATAAATATTGAATATCCGTTCTTTATTTTGATTATAAACCGTGTAGAAATCAGATTCCCCTTTGTGTATTTGTTTTACCGAGAAATACTTCCTGATCAGTTTTATTGCCGATTCCAAACTGTCACCTGCACTTAATGCACCCAATTCACGATTTTTTATCAAGCTGTTCCATTTATCTTCATAAGAAGACTGGTCAATTTCTACATTTCCCAAAGCAGTGAGCTCATCCATCTGCGTTTTTTTTGTATTACAAAAAGAAAATCCTGTAACCAATATCAAGGCGAATAGTAAGGTTTTCATATGGAAATTAATTGAATTTATTCACTTAATGTAAATCATTTCACAATTTACAAAACAGATAGGTATAAAAATGGGTTAATTGAGGGGAAATCTCACATGCAGCAATTTGTTAATGAATGTTATTAAACGGAATAGCCTGAAAAATATGAGTATTGTTGATTATATTTTATAATTAATTTGAGTATTTTTATATTTCAAACCCAGCAAATAAGTATTTTTTAAAATCAAAACCGATAAGAAGTAATTTTTTGTTAATGACAAGCATTGTTTTTTTAATCAAATCACTGATTCGTAACCGCGAGGTGTTATTAAATCTTTTGGCAGGGGCTTCCAAAAATGCAGCACTATGGAAACCTGATTCAACACAATGGTGTATGTTGGAAGTTTTATGTCATTTAATCGATGAAGAAAAAGATGATTTTCGTGAAAGGTTAAAGAAAACCCTCGAAAATCCGGAAATCCCGTTTATGCCAATCGATCCCCTGGCATGGGTAATGGAAAGAAATTATATCGGACAGGATTTTGATAAAAAAATAAAAGAATTTCTACACGAACGGGACAAATCTATATATTGGCTACAATCACTCTACTCTCCTAATTGGAAAAATTCGACCATGCACCCCACCGCTGGCATAATGACTGCTGAAAAATTGTTTGTAAACTGGGTAGCGCATGATTATCATCACATCCGTCAAATCGTCCGGTTAAAATATGGCTATTTAAAAAAAACATCCGGTCTCGACTTATCTTATGCCGGTGACTGGTAATCATTTTTAAAGTTATCATCCGTTATTTGTATTGAAAAAAAATTTTCTCGTAATTTTGGTTTATCTGGATGTAAAAAATCATTTAAATTGATTGATCCATATACTAATGAGAGGTCGAATAATTTTAATATTATTTATTTTTATAAAAATGGTGGGATGTGAAACTGTTAATCAATCATCAGGTAAAATATCGGTTCTGGTCTTTACCAAAACGAATGATTATTATCATGAATCAATACCCGCGGCTGTGGAAGCAGTAAAAAATATTTGCAAAAACAACAACTGGCAATTTACACATTCAGAGGATTCATTGTACTTTACACCCGACAATCTAAGCAGACATCAGGTGATTGTTTTTTTAAACACTTCCGGTGAAGTATTAGGTGAAGAGCAACAACAAGCTTTTGAGTCATATATGGACCAGGGTGGAAATTTTGTAGGGATTCATGGTGCATCTGCCACTTCTTACAATTGGGATTGGTATATCAATATGATTGGAACCCAATTTGAAAACCATCCCCATATCCAGGAAGCCAAATTGATTGTCAATAATAGCCACGAACACCCTGCTATCAAACATCTGGAAAAGGAATGGATATGGACAGATGAGTGGTACAATTTCGACAGACCATTACCGGAAGATGCTGTAGTATTGATAGAAATTGATGAAAACAGCTATGAAGGTGGTGAAATGGGAGAAAATCATCCTATTGCATGGTACAGGGAATTGGACAATAGCCGTGTCTTCTATACAGCACTGGGGCATGCAGCGGAGTATTTTCAGGATCAAAAGCTTTTGAAACATATAGAGGAAGGGATAAGGTGGGCTGGATCCGGACAAGAAAATTTGAAAAATGAATAAAACGCCAATAGGAATTTTCGATTCGGGTTACGGTGGGCTGACTGTTTTTCGATCTATTATAAACAAACTACCGGAATATGATTATATCTATTTAGGTGATAATGCACGCTCACCTTATGGCACCAGGTCTTTGGAAAGCATATATAAATACACGCTTGAAAGTGTAAAATTTTTATTTCAGGCAGGTTGTGCATTGGTGATCCTCGCCTGCAATACTGCCTCGGCAAAAGCACTTAGAAATATTCAACAAAAGGATTTACCCTCTATTGCTCCCCAAAACCGGGTATTGGGTGTAATAAGACCCACGGCTGAAGTGATTGGCAACTTTACCAACACCGGTCATGTGGGCATACTGGGTACACCCGGAACTATCAATTCGGAGTCTTATCTGATGGAAACAAAAAAGTTTTTTCCTGACCTTCAAGTCTCTCAGGAAGCTTGTCCCATGTGGGTACCCCTGGTAGAAAATAATGAGATCGAAAATGCAGGTGCTGAATATTTTGTAAAAAAACACATTAATAACCTCTTGATTCAATCACCGCAGATCGACACTTTACTATTAGGTTGTACACATTATCCTTTGTTATATCCATTGATCAGGAGATGTACCCCATCCGCAATTAATATTATTTCTCAGGGCAATATTGTGGCTGATAGCTTATCTGATTATCTTCTTCGCCATCCCGAAATGGAAACTAGATGTTCAAAAGGTGAAACAAGGATATTTTTTACAACAGATGCCCCTGGTTTATTCGATATGAACGCTATTAATTTCTTTGGGGAACCTGTGAAAAGTCATCAGGTAAAACTATAAAAAATAGTAAAGGGGAAGAAGTTCCTCCCCCCTACTTTTACCCAAGCATACAACAGCACTAATGAATTATTGATTTTGAAATTTCACCGGCAGGACCATTTTTACTTTTACCGGCACTCCCCTTTGTTTGCCCGGATGCCACTTTGGCACATCAGCAAATGCACTTAATACTTCTTCATCACAACCAAAGCCAATGCCTTTCACAATTTTCTGTTCTGTTAAAGACCCGTCTTTATCTACTACAAATTCCACATATACCCACCCGTTTATCTGGTGGCCAATCGCCCGATGATATTTTATCTTTTTACTTAAATGATGATAAAAAGCGTCATACCCTCCCACGGGTTCAGGGAATTTCTGTACTATTCTGAATACAGAATCTATTTCTGTTGGTGGGCCTTTAAAGAATATGATTGGTTCTATAAAATCATCCGCAGGCTCATCAATAATGTCAGGTAAATATTCCTTTGGCACCTCTTTCATCGGTTCATCTGAAACTATCGAACTATTGGTTACCGGTGGTTTTACTATCGGTGGTACAGGTATTTTTGGTGTATGCACAGTAATGGGAATAATTACTGGTTCATCCCATTCAGTTATGTTTGGGAGATCTGCCTCCGGAATGGTTTTTTCGAACTGCCATTCAAAAGCTGAAATCACAAATAAAAGGCTAATTACCAAACCGATATTGAAAAACAAACCTCTTTTCTTGTCAATTTCAAGTTCTTTATTTTTTCGAGCTTCCATAATGATGTTTGTTAAACCATTGAATTAAACTTTCAAATTTTATCTCAGAAGAAAATGGTTATTGTAATCTGAAACGGATGGGTAATCTCATCCATGATTTTACAGGCAATGCTCTTTGTCTGCCTGGTTTCCATTTCGGCCCTTCCTTGATCACCCTTATCGCTTCTTCATCACAACCTCCACCAATGCCTTTCATGATCTGTATGTCCGATATATTCCCATCTTTATCCACAAGAAATTGCACATATACCGTACCTTGAGTGCCCATTCGTTCGGCTTGTTTAGGATATTTTAAAGCCTCACCAATAGCTTTATAATATGCTGTCAAACCATCTACTGGCTCAGCCTGAGTATCCGGGAATTTGACAATTTCTTCCGTTTCTTCTTCCGCCGGAGGTGCTATATATAGAATGTCCTCTATGACATCCTCCTCCATTATTTGAGCATCAAAGGTTACCAGGATTTCCGGTATTTCTTCATCATCAGGTACTTCAACTACTGCTGGACTCTGTACTGGAATTTCCGGAGGAAGATGTTCAGTACGTGGTACTTCTATGATATCATCAAATAAGTGAATATCAGAAGTCAATTCCACCTTTTTATCGTCTACATAAAACTTCCACTCAAACGCTGTAATCACCAGTAAAATGCTGATAGACATACCAATATTAAAAAACATCCCTGATTTGTTCCGTAAATCATACTTCTTATACTTTTTAGGTTCCATAATAGATAAGTTTTAGTGTAACATCTTTTTATTTTAATGACATACTAAAATTATTCATTGAGTGATAATGATTGTCAGAAACCCTTTGCGGAACACTTGTAAAACGATTTACAATTTTTTTTCAGAATCGAAATAACGGTTTGTACATCAATGAGGTGGTTCAATTGAATAAATTGCCCCTATTGAGCAGAAACAAAATTCTTCTTAATTAGCACACTATTCTTGTCTTCAGAAATCTGTCTAAAATATTTATCCTACCCATATTTTCAGAAAATGTGAGAAAACAAACCACATGAATTTACCGTAATATAATATTTTTACGTATTTTTACTTATTATTGTAATTGAATGATAAAGCTTGTAAATAGATTTAACTTCAATCAATTGGGGATCTGGCACATTGTGGCCCTTTCATTTATTGCTATAGTCATAATTGTTGGGCAAGTGATGATTCAGGTGTTCCTGGAAAATCAACGCAGCGATTCGCGTGTAGTCAATCTGGCTGGAAGACAGCGGATGCTTAGTCAACGGATATCACTTTATTCACTTAAGCTATATACTTCCACTAATGAATCAGAACGGTCTGCTTACCTAAAGACCCTGGAAAAATCGATAAATGCATGGAAATTAGCACAGGAAGGTTTAATATATGGCAATGATAGTTTGAATTTGCCTGGTACCAATAGCAGCACTATCACAGCATTGTTTGAACAAAACAAGATACATTATAATGCCATACTCAGCAGCAGCAGTACAATAGTAGAATTACTTAAAAATAGTATTAATACGCCACAAGAAGCATTTGTAAATGACCTGCAGATAATATTGGACAATGAGCCTTATTTTCTTGAAAGCATGGATGCCATTGTCTTCCAATATGATCATGAAGCATGGCTTAGGGTCAAAAATCTTTCTACTGTGGGTTATTTTGTACTTAGTATAGTTTTGGTAATCATCATTTTGGTGATCGTCTTTATTTTTATTCCTACCGCCAACCATGTCAAAAGAACCATCAATAAGCTGGTTGATTCTGAAAAACAAGCCATTAAGATGGCAAAAGAAATAAATACCCTCTATTTGTCACTTGAAAAATCCTATAAAGACCTTACCGATATCAATATTTCGGTAGAAACGCCCAAATTGATAGCCAAAGCAGATAACGGTGGCAATATCACTGAAATCTATGAACGTTATACCGAAATTACTGGCTATAAACGAGATGTGCCGTATAGTACTATCGCCAGTTTGTTCCATTCTGAAAATTATGGCGGGGATTTTATGGACCACATCATAGATGAAGTATCAGAAGGAAAATGTGTGGTACAGGAAGTTGGGTTTAAAGGAAAAAATGGAGATGAGGTATGGTTACAATTGCATGTGGTACCGGTGCAAAATATGTCACAAGCCATAGAAGAATTGGTGGTACTGGCAGCCGACCTTACTGAGAAAAAATATGCTGAGACAGTATTAAGAAGAAAAGACCTGGAATGGATCGAAAAAAAGATAAAGGATCAAAAGTTCAGGTCAGTACTGGTGCTTGAGGGCCAGGAAGAGGAACGAAAACGGATAGCCATGGATATCCATGATGGCATAGGCCAATTGCTTACCTCGTTAAAATTTCAGATTGAATCAATCAACCTTAATAATTACCATGACGCCACAGACAAATTGTACAAAATCAAAGAACTGACCAAAGGAATAATCAAAGAGGCAAGACGGGTGACTTTCGACTTAAAACCCAGTGTATTGAGCGATTATGGCATACATGCTGGTCTTAGTACGTATATTAAAGAAGTGGACAAACTAACCGATATCAATATAAATTTCCAAAACTCAAGTGGTTTTAACAAAAGGTTCTCAAAAAATGTGGAAAACAACATTTACAGGATTGTACAAGAGGCTGTAAACAATGCCATCAAGTACTCCGGTTCTGAAGAAATCAATGTGATCCTCGACCAGGATGAAGAATTTCTTTATCTTCGGGTAACCGACAAAGGCAAAGGATTTAACCGTACCATACTAAATACGCATCAAATGCTGGAATCAACCGGAAATGGGATATTTAACATGCAGGAACGGGCCGATTATATCAATGCCGACTTTGAAATAGATTCAACACCTGGAAATGGCACCTCAGTGAAGCTAAAAGTGCCACTACAGGAAAAAGAGGTGATTGCATAATTTATATACAATGAACGATAAAATTAAAATAATACTTGCCGACGACCACGTACTGATCAGAAACGGCATTAAATCTATGTTGGAACAGGTGGAAGACATAGAAGTAGTGGGTGAAGCCAATAATGGAATTGAGGCATTGGATCAAATTCATCATTTACAACCCGATCTGGCTATTTTAGACATCAGGATGCCCGCCCCGACAGGATTGGAGATAGCGGCCACACTTACTCAGGATAAATCATCTACCAAAGCCCTGATCCTGTCAATGCACGATTCGGATGATTATGTTTTGCAAGCCGTACAAGCCGGAGCTTATGGTTATTTGTTGAAAGATATTGACAAAAACGAATTTATTAAAGCCATAAAGCAGGTTCAAAGCGGGCACAAATATTTTTCAGGCACCGTATCAGCAATTTTGGCTGAACACCTCCTTTCCCGACAACAACCACCAGTTGCCAATAAAGAAAACCCTAACAAATATGACCTTACCAGAAGGGAAAAGGAAATTTTGAAGTTGGTGGTAGAAGGGAAACAAAATAAGAAAATCGCAGAAATACTTGGTAAGAGCGTAAGAACCATAGAAACACACCGGTTTAATAT
Source organism: Bacteroidota bacterium (assembly GCA_023393375.1). GTDB lineage: Bacteria > Bacteroidota > Bacteroidia > Cytophagales > Cyclobacteriaceae > JAEWLI01. Next base: position 27,062 of record JAEWLI010000223.1, on the reverse strand, counting down.
CATGAAAAAGTTGGATGTAAAAAATGCCATTGATATGGTAAATAAAACTGTGAAAGAGAATTTGTTGGATTGATCCATTAACAAAATTTTCTAGTGGTATAATGGACATACGTTTTTTGCCTGTGCCTAAGATCCCACATCGTTACATCTACCAAATGTCCTGACTATAAGATTAAGCTTATTGTCCAAAACCCTCTATCTGCTGCTCGGGTACCGCAAATGCCACTAAACTGACATCCACGACCATCAGGAGTGATCTAAGGCGAGGCCTTGCAGAATGCATTTAACGGATGATTATCGTTAGCTGTTGTTTCATTGTCTACCTTACCATAACCTTAGTTTCCTCCTGCGTCGGAATGACAATTCGGGGCAGGCGTTCATTCCCATACGATATAACTTAATGGATTAAACTTATTGTTCAAACCCTTCATCTGCTGCTCTGGTACAGTAAATGCCACTAAACTGACATCCACAAACATCAGGAGAGATCTAAAGCAAGTTCTTGCAGAATGCACATATCGGATGTTTTTACAATGAAAATACCCGCCCCCGATGAAACTCTATTCTAATCGAAATTTGGTTACGCACAAAACTCCCCCGCAACTCATAAAATAAATACGTATTATTACTTAACTATTTATATTTTATTACGTAATTTAGCTGTATGAAACACTTAATACTACGTAATTTCATTATAGTAAACAATAAACTTTTATGAATATGAAAATGACAAAAGCAACTAGAATCGACCTTTTGAACTTCAAAACGCCCCATATGCGGGTATTTCACCTGGCTTGGTTTTCGTTTTTTCTCTGTTTTTTCGGGTGGTTTGGGATTGCACCTCTAATGGCTATAGTTAGGGAAGAGCTACAGCTCACCAAAGAACAGGTGGGCAATACCATTATTGCTTCGGTAGCCATAACCATCATTGCACGGCTCTTAATTGGGTGGTTATGTGATAAGATTGGGCCAAGAATCAGCTATTCTGCCTTGCTAATTTTAGGCTCAATACCCGTTATGACCATAGGCATGAGCAACAGTTATGAATCATTTCTATTGTTTCGTCTTGCAATTGGCGTAATAGGGGCATCATTTGTTATTACCCAATATCATACGTCGGTAATGTTTGCTCCCAACGTGGTTGGAACAGCCAATGCAACTACTGCCGGATGGGGCAACCTGGGTGGCGGGGTTACACAGATGTTAATGCCATTGATTTTTGCAGCATTTATTGGTCTGGGGTATATTGATGCCATGGCCTGGAGATATGCCATGATAGTACCAGGTGTAGCCATGCTTGTAGCAGGTGTTTTATACTTTAAATATACACAAGACACCCCCGAAGGCAACTTTAGCGAATTGCGAAAAAGAGACCCTGAATTTAAAAAGAAAGAAAAGAAAGAAGGCAATACCTTTATGTTGGCAGCAAAAGATTACCGGGTATGGGGACTATTTTTAATATATGCAGCTTGTTTTGGCATTGAACTCACCATAAACAATATCGCGGCCATTTACTATAAAGATTATTTTTCACTCGACCTGAAAACCGCTGGATTGATTGCAGGCTTGTTTGGATTGATGAACATATTTGCCCGATCATTAGGCGGCATTTTTGGTGACAAGTTTGGTATCAGATTCGGTTTGAAAGGCCGTGTATATTTCTTATTTACCATCCTACTACTTGAAGGTATTACACTTATTGTATTTAGTCAAATGGGGGTGTTGGTTTGGGCCATCGCTTCAATGATTTTGTTCAGCCTGTGTGTACAAATGGCCGAAGGGGCTACATATTCAATAGTTCCATTTATCAACAAAAAAGCAATTGGTGCGGTATCGGGCATAGTAGGTGCTGGAGGTAATGCAGGAGCAGTTATGGCGGGCTTTTTATTCAAAAGCGAATCGATCAGCTACCCTACAGCATTATTTATTTTGGGTATCGCCGTGACTGCCCTATCATTCGTATCATTTGCCATACGCTTCAGTACACAGGATGAAACTGCATCGCAAAAAGAAATGGAACATTCATTGGCACAACGTAATGGCACATTAAAACCAGCTCCAGTAGTAGTGCCAATAAAATAATAACAACATGAGGAAGGGGGAAACATATAAATCAACATGCAGCTATTGTGGGGTAGGTTGTGGATTGTTGGTGAACAAAAATAAAAACGGCCAGATAAAGGTGCAGGGGGATCCCGATCATCCAGTAAACAAGGGGATGCTTTGTTCAAAAGGGATGAACCTGCATTATGTGGCCAACAATAAGGAGGACAGAATTCTTCATCCTACGATCCGCTGGGGGAAAAATCATCCGTTGGAAAGGACTGATTGGTCAACTGCTATGCAAAGGGCAGCAGCTGTATTCAGGTCCATTATCCAGAAACATGGACCTGATGCTGTAGCATTTTATGTATCGGGACAGTGCCTGACGGAAGAATATTATATTGCCAATAAGCTGGTAAAAGGGTTCATTGGTACTAATAATATCGACACCAATTCCAGGTTGTGCATGAGTTCGGCAGTGGCAGGTTATGTAAAAACAATGGGAGAAGATGCGGTACCCATTTCTTATGAGGATATTGAATTATGCGATACATTTTTTATCGCTGGTGCGAACCCTGCATGGTGCCACCCTATTTTGTTTAGACGCCTTGAACAACACAAAGCCCGAAATCCCCATGTCAAAATAATAACAGTAGACCCCAGACAGACGCAGACTGCAGGATATTCAGATTTACACTTACAGATTTTTCCGGGTACCGATATTTACCTTTATAATGCCATCGCGAAAGTCCTGATCGTCGAAAATAAATACGATAAGGATTTTGTGGAAAAACATTGCAAAGGTTTTTCATCGTATTGGGAAAGTCTGAGTCAGCTTAATGTAGAAGACACCGCACGGATTTGTGGTGTTTCATTGTCCGACATACATCAAGCAGCTTCATGGATAGGCGATGCCAAAGGGTTTATCACCATGTGGGCAATGGGTCTTAATCAAAGTGTGGTTGGTGTCAAAAAAAACCTGGCTTTAATAAGTTTGAACCTGATTACCGGGAAAATTGGTAAACCAGGGTCGGGACCATTTTCCCTTACCGGACAACCCAACGCAATGGGCGGAAGGGAGGTAGGTGGAATGGCCACATTGCTCGCAGCCCACTTTGATCTTGCCAATGCCGAACACAGGAAACATGTATCACACTTTTGGAAAAGCAAACCCATATCGCCACATACAGGGCTTACTGCCACCAAAATGGTAGATGCTTTATTGGAAGGCAAACTCAAAGCCGTATGGATCGTTTGTACCAACCCATTGGTGAGCCTGCCCAATGCCAGGTTGGCTGAGGAAGCCTTAAAAAAGGCAAAGTTTGTGGTGGTACAGGACATCTCCCAGAAAAACGAGGCCATTCCCTATGCTGATCTTGTATTACCGGCAGCCGGATGTTTTGAAAAAGAAGGGACGATGACCAATTCTGAAAGGCGCATTAGTCATTTATCTAAAGCAATAGAACCACCAGGTGAGGCATTGCCCGACGTGGAAATCCTTTGCAAATTTGCCAAAGCTATGGGTTATCCTGGTTTCGATTACGCTGCAACCAGCGAAATTTTTCATGAATATACCCGGTTGACACAAGGAACACATATCGATATCAGTGGGTTAAATTATGCAAGGCTAAGGAGTGAAGGTACTTTTCAGTGGCCAGTCCCCCACCCCGACCATAGTGGCACAGAAAGGTTGTTCACGGATAACAAATTTTATACGCCTTCAGGCAAAGCCCAGTTTTATCCATTGCCCCAAATGGCCAACCTGTCGGAAAAAACAACCAGCGAACATCCTTTAGTGCTTACAACAGGCAGAATACGCGATCAGTGGCATACAATGACCAAGACAGGAAAAGTAAAACGGTTGCAACAACATATCGAAAGACCATTTTTAGAAATTCATCCCAATGATGCGCTTATTAGGGGTATAGAAAATGATGATATGGTCACTGTTTTCAACAACAGGGGTTCAGTAACATCCAAAGTGAAAATCACCAACAGCATTAAAGAAGGAGTGGTTTTTTTACCCATGCACTGGGGAAAACTATTTGGGAGTGATTTGCCCAGGGCCAACAATTTAACAAGTAACCTCATCGATCCGGTTTCTTCAGAACCAGACTATAAATTTTCGGTGGTGGAAGTTTCGAAATTAGAAAAAAAACAAGAAAGAATAATCATTGTAGGGGCTGGTGCTGCTGCCTATGCTTTTGTTTCCAAATACAGAGAAAAGAACAAGAAAGACAAAATATTGGTATTTTCCAAAGAAAAACATGCTTTTTATAATCGGGTGTTGCTGCCAGAATACATCAACAACCATTTAAAATGGAACAATTTGCTGAAATCGGACCAGGCAGACCTGAAATCGTTGGATATCGATCTTTTTACAGAGAGAACAATCTCCACCATAAACAAAGAAACCAAAACCGTAACCGATAATCTGGGCATTTCATATGGCTATGATAAACTAATCCTTGCTACTGGCAGTGCCCCATTTATTCCAAAAGAAATAAATATCAAAGCCCACAACAACATATTTGTGGTTCGGACCAAATGGGATGCCGACAAACTCAAAGATGCCCTGCCTAATAAAAGCCACGTACTTATTATTGGTGGTGGGTTGCTGGGTTTGGAATTAGCGGCTGCTCTTCATGAACTTGAGCTTGACATCAGCCTTGTCCAATTGCCTTCCCGTTTGATGATCAGGCAGCTGGATCAAACTTCGGGCGACCTACTAAAAGAAGAAATGGAAGAAAGAGGCATCAATGTATATTGCAATGAACAAGTGGTACATTTAGGAAACGAAGAAGGGCCAATGAATGTAAAGTTGAAAAGCGGCAGAACAATTAAGGCAGATATAGTGGTGGTAGCGGTTGGCACCCGCCCCAATATCGAACTGGCACAAAAAGCACAGATTCAATGTGGTCGTGGCATTCTGGTAAACCAATATTTACAATCCAGTGATCCCGATATTTACGCCATAGGTGAAATAGCCGAATACAATGGTGACCTGTATGGCACCACTGCCGCAGCAGAACAACAGGCCCATGTGTTGGCCAAACATTTCATGGGCGACAATTTCAGTCATTATACCGGATCGGTAAAATTGAACATATTGAAGTTTTCCGACCTGGATCTTTGTTCGGTGGGTATGCACGAAGCACCTGAGTCGGAAGATGGTTACGAAGAAATCATCTTTTTAGACAAAAGCAGAAGATACTACAAAAAATGTATTGTTAAAGACGATGTGTTAATGGGTGCTATACTGATGGGCGATAAAAATGAATTTGCCCTTTTTAGAGAGTATATTGAAACAGGTATTGAACTTGCCGACAACAGGACCACTCTTTTGCGTTCATCAGAGCCTGAAAAACCAGTAGTAGGCAAGCTGGTATGTTCGTGCAACAGAGTGGGTGAAGGTACTATAAAAGAGCTTCTTGACAATGGTGTTGACAATCTTGACGATATTTGCAAAAATTCGGGTGCTGGTTTGGGTTGTGGAAGTTGCAAAACTGAGATCAGGGGGTTAATTTTATCGCATCAGTCCCAATTGGAAACTATATTGAAATAGATTTTTTTATCAACTCCATGAACGACAACAAAAAAGACCTAATCAGGGTGTTTGTAAAAGGGGGCATCATATCCCCTACCGATTTATACAAAATATGTGAAATCACCGAGAAAGTTGGCAACAGGTATTTTCATTTTGGCTCGCGTCAGGATATCCTTTTCCCTGCCAATGACTTTCCGGAACAGGATATTACCTCTATTTTTGAAGGGTTGGACGTTACCTTTCACAAAGGCAGGAAAAACGATTTTCAAAATATCGTTTCTTCATTTGTATCCCTTGATATTTTCCCGTCTACCAGCTGGATCAAAGCCGACACTTATCATTATATTCTTGAAAGTTTCGAAAGCCTGCCACAATACAAAATCAACCTAGTGGACCCTAAACAAAACCTGGTCCCCTTTTTCACCGGGCATATCAATTTTATAGCTTCATCTTCCGAAAACTATTGGTACCTGTTCGTTAGGTTTCCTCAGAAGGAAAAAACCATGTATCCCTGGCCAAGGCTCATCCACAGCCACAATATTGCTAAAATTGCCCAATTGATTGGTTCATCGTTTACTGATTTTCCCGATATCACGATCGACCAATTGGCCATGCACCAATTGATCACTGACAAACCGAAAACGCAGGAACTCGAATTGCCAGAAAGTTTCTCACCCTATTATGAAGGGTTGAACATGGTGCAAAACCAATATTGGTTGGGGTTGTATTGGAGAAACAACAAGTATGGCTCAGATTTTATGAAAGCCGCTTGTAGATTGTGTATGGATACCAATATCAGCACCATCCACATTACACCCTGGAAGTCTTTTATCATTAAAAACATTAAGCCCGAACATGTGCTGCGGTGGGAAAAACTGATGGGAAAGTTTGGTATAAATATGCGGCATTCCTTCCTTGAATTGAACTGGCATTTACCTGTAAATGATGATGACGCTTTGAAATTGAAAAAATTCCTGGTTTACGAACTAGATCAGCAGGATATCAGCACGTTTGGCCTTACTTTTACCATAAAAACATCTTCTTCAATGGTGCTGTTCACTTCCATAGCCATAGAACAGCATGAATCTGCTGCTGAACTTTACAATATTTTATTGGCCCGCGATTTCAACCCCAATAGCAACGACTACTTTTATTATGCTAAAGATGTAAAAAAAGAAACCTTGCCGGCCTTGTTATTGGAGATCAGCAAGATATATTTTAGCCAGTTGAGTCCGGAAAAAGAATTTACCAATCCTGCGGAAACCACATCCAGTTCCGGCTCAAAAAAGTCACGTTATCAATGTAAAAACTGCCTCACCATTTATGATCCTCAATTTGGCGACAGCCTTTCGAATATTCCCCCCGGGTTAGGTTTTGATGAATTACCGATAGACTACAAGTGCAGTGTGTGCGAAAGTGGTAAGGAATATTTCAGGTTGATGTAGTTAATAATTGATACAATAGTCATACTATGACTACTTGCAGCAGATGAGCGAATTAATTAACTGCTCTGAGTCATAGTATGACTAAACCCATTGGATATTTATCATTTGTTTATTAACTTTCAGCATATTGGTAGACCGGGTCGAAAACGAGTAAATTTATATGGATATAAATGAGTACCTGCCATTTAAATGAGCGACACAACAGATATTAAACGACAATTTTTCAACTCCCTAAGATGTGGGACAGGCGAAGCATTTTTAATTTTCAAAGACAACCCAACAATTGACTTTTCAGACTTGATTATCAAAGGTGCTATAACAAATTATTCATACGACAATCAGTCAGAAGGTAGTAGAGCTAATTACATTTATCGCTTCATACAAAAATCAAAACAAAAAGATAAAATTGTAAAAGCCGTTTTAACTAGATTACAATCAGAGAAAATAGACTATTGGGGACTTCACCAAATGTGCGACTTGGCTGTAAAATTTTATAAAGCAGGCTATCATGAAGCGAAGACAGCACTTTACACCCGCTTTGAAAAAAATTCTCTTGATGGATATGAATTTTGTGGACAGAAACAGTTAATGACTATTGACGGTTTAAATGGCGTTTTAAAAGTTGCTGAAACTGTAGGCAAAACACTACTTGAAAATCCAGATGATTATGAAGATACTTGGATAATTGATGATTTTCAAAAACGTAATAAATCAGTTGACATTTATGAAGAATTGAAAAATGCTTCTGCAAAAAACAAATATATAAAGGCTTACTATAATTCCATTCTGAAAAACAAATGGACGTTGCCCAGACCCCGAAAAATTAAAAGATTTACATACGAACTTGTAAAAGAAAAAATTGATAATAGACGATTGGGTTTTCTTTCATCAGATAGGAACAAAGAATTAAAAGACAATGAAGTAGAAAAATTAGCAAACGAATTTTTAACAGAAAAAGACAATCAACAAAAGGAAATGTATTTGCGATTTTTCGGTTCAAGAAAGTTTCCGTTTGACTACAAGCCAATATTCCAAATTGCAAGTGGGAAAAATCCAAAGAAAACAAGAATAGTTGAATTTGCAGTAGAAGCCCTTAGATATTTTTCTGCGAAAGAAATACGACAACTTGCGTTGGACAAACTTAGCACAGTAAAAAATCCTTCAGACTATCTAAACCTTTTGGTTAGCAATTATAAAACGGGCGACCATATCCTTTTAACAGAAATTGCAAATCGGTCAGACAATTTTGATTTTATACACTCTATTGTTTTTGGGTTCATAAACATTTACGAAGCAAATTCAACAAAAGAGTGTAAAATGCCTTTGGAAACAATTTACTACAAAATGAATTGCGGACTTCATCGTGAAGACATTGTGAAAATCTTGCTCGACAATAATGTGTTGTCCGACAAAATATTTGCAGAACTTGAATTCGACAGCTATGACCCAGTAAGAAAATTATACAGACAAAATAAAAACGGAAGGCAATGAGATGGTATATCCCATCGCGGTTCGTTTGTTGCTTGGGCATTTCTTCATACCTTGAGTCCTATTTCGACGAATGCTGATAACTATGTGGCTAAGTTTGCTTCTACGGGTCATTGTGCAGACTAAAAGTTTAAAAGTCGTACTATGACTCAGAGCAGTTAATTAATTCGCTCATCTGCTACAAGTAGTCATAGTATGACTAAACCCATTGGATATTTATCATATGTTTATTAACTTTCGATATATTGGTAGACCGGGATTAAAAAAAAAATTTATAGAATGAGGAATAAGTTAGCATTAATAGAAATAATAATAGGAATTACAACTATGGGTATATTTAGCTTAAAAAAAAAGAATAATAAACCAGAACAAAAATCAGGTTCAGTTTTATTAGGAATGATACTTTTAGAAGAATCTAATTCTCTAAAAATAAAAAGTGTTGTTAAGGAACTTCGTGAAAAAATGGAAGTTAAATGTGTATGATAAAGAAGTAGGCGATGATGCTTCTGTATTAGAGATTGAAGGATATAAAATAGCAATAGGAAATATGGATGTACCTATTCCAGGAGACGAAATTAAAACTACTGCCGAGTATAATTATTTCTGGAAAAATGGTATTGAGGAAGCAACAAAGCATAGAGGTCATATCATTGTTTCAATACTAAATGCTGGAATTAATCCTATTATAGAAAATTTGTTATTTAGTAAAGTTGCATCATCTATACTAAATAATAGCAAAGCAATAGGAGTTTACATTGGTGGTAGGACACTACTTTTAAAAAAGGATTTCTACCAATACAATGTGGAAGAGATGTCGGAGGGTAATTTGCCTTTGTATATTTGGATTTATTTTGGCATGAGGAATGAAGATGATAAGTATTCGATTTATACTTATGGACTTTCTAATTTTAACAAAGAAGAGATGGAGATTATTAATTCAATCCGTCCACTCAATGAATTGAGCGAAATGATGTTTAATTTAGTTCATTATGTGATAGCATCTAATGTGCCATTGAAGAATGGAGAGACAATTGGAATATCGGCTGAACAAAAATTAAAAATTACAGAGTCAAAAGGAAAATACTTAGATGGTAATACATTCAAGATTGAATATTAAAATTAACAACTGCTAACAATCGGATGATATATGCCATAGTGGTTTCGTTTGTAATTTAAGCATTATTCTAACCTCTAGTCTTGTTTCGGCTGACCGTGACGTGCATAAAAAGCCGCTACTGCACATACCACCGCAAAGGTTACCTGCTATTGCAAGATGAAATTCTACGACTAAGGAATAGATATGGTGCCTTTTTGATTAAATTTGGAGTATGAAAAATAACGACAGCAAAATATTAGACCAAATAAAGAAAATCATCACGGAACAAGAACCGAACGCGAAGATTTATTTATATGGTTCCAGATCACGGGGTACAGCAAAAAGTAGCTCTGATTGGGACTTGCTGATTTTGCTGAATAAGGACAAAATATCCCCAGAAGACGAGCAAAAAATTACCTATCCTTTGTACGACCTTGAATTTGACACGGGAGAAGTGATTAGTCCGATGATTTACAGCGAAAAGGAATGGAATACAAAGCATAAGTTGACGCCATTCTTTCAGAATGTAATGAGGGAAGGGAGGCTTCTATGACAGCGTATAAACCTGAAGATTACATTAAATACCGCATTGAACGGGCACGGGGAACAATTGTAGAAGTCCAGACCCACATTGAGAATAAATTTTGGAATACAGCAATCAACCGAATGTATTATGCTTGCTTTTATGCTGTTGGAGCATTGCTTTCAAAACACAGGATTGAAGTATCCAGCCATCAAGGAGTAAGACAGAAATTTGGGGAACACTTCGTTAAGACAGGAAAATTTGACAAAAGGTTGGCAAGGCATTTCACAGAACTATTTGACAAACGACACAAGGGAGATTACAATGACTTTTTCGACTACGACGAAGAAACGGTTGAAAGATTATATCCTCTATCGAAAGAACTAATCAAACAGATAGACGTGTTATTATCAGAATAATAACAGTGGACAATCGAGAGTTAAAACGTGAGCCATTAAGCCACTGTACCCTTTGTTCCTCAGGACAATTGCCAGTATACATTTGTAACCTCTCTTTTTTTCAAGGTGATTGGTCGTTTCGAAGCTGGAAGAAGGAAATCCAATTTTGTCCCGGTCCTTCCGGGACGGGAAGAAGGAATTCCAATTTAATGCGTGTTCTTCCAGAGCGGGAAGAAGAGAAACCAATTTTGTGCGGCTATTTCCACGGCTGGAAGAAGAAAATCCAAACCTGTGCGGGCACTTCCACGGCGGGAAGAAGGAAAACCAAATCTGTGCGGGTATTTCCAGAGCTGGAAGAAGAAAATCCAATTTTGTGCGCGTACTTCCGGGGTAATTCAGAATTTAACTACGTTTGGTTTTTTGACATTTTGTATTTATCTTTCTGGAATATAGACCAACGGGTAGATAACGCTCTAATTGAAATTATTCATCTAAAAACTATTATATTGAAAAATTTATTTACAATAATTATATTATTCTTTACTTTGACGGCTTTTAGTCAAACAGCAAAGGAACATTTTGAAGATGGGATTACAAAACACAATCAACAAGATTTTAAGGGCGCAATTAAAGAATATAATAATGCTATTAAGTTGGATAAAGAATATACACAAGCATACTATAATCGTGGCACCTGTGCACTTGCCCTCAAAGATTTTAAATCGGCCTTGTTAGATTTCAATAAAACTATAGAACTTGACCCACAATTTGTAAATGCATATTATAGTAGAGCAACTGTATTTGTGAGCCAGGAAAAATATATTGAATCATTGCCAGACCTTGACAAGACGATTGAATTCGACCCTGCTTTTTCAAACGCATTAACTCTTCGAGGACAGATTAGAGCACAAACGGGCAATAAAAAAGGAGCATGTGAAGATTTTAACTATGCAAAACAAAATGGTGATAAGCATGCTGATAAATACTTATCTCAATTTTGTGGTAACGAACAGCAAAATGGTGAATCATTAATGCTGTACTGGCCTGAAGAAGAGAATTGGAAAGTTGGAAGCAGTCAAGAAAATGAACAAATAGCAATGCTTGAACTAATTCATACAAATGAAACACTTGAAAATTGGACTGAAATTGGCACTATGATGTCAATTAAAGGTGCAAGGAATATTCCAATGGAAAAAGCAATGAATTTGATGTATGAACAATCTAAACAAAAATCACCGAAAGCAAAATTGACATTTATTGAAAAGGATGAAAATGTTGAATATCCATGGATAATTTTTACTATTGAATCACCAAATTTTAAAAATGACAGAACGCCCGAGTCGCAATTGTGGTATGTAGTTCAAGGGAAAACTGCACTTTATACAAATTTTCGTGCCATTAAGCAAGCGACCATTCCATCAGACTTGAAAGACAAATGGATTAAGTTCTTTAAGACCGGTAAAATTGTAAATAAATAGAATGAATACTGGGGTTAATCGGACGGTGTATTTCATTGCTGTGGGGTATGGCATTTTAGCATTTTCCCTCTATCTTCGTCTTGTTTCGACGGACGCTGAAGTTCATTAAATCCGCTACAGCATATACCACCGAAACGTTTTGTGTAATGTTTAAAAGCTACAGCTACTTCTACTTTCTTATTTGGATTAATTATAGTATGGCTATTCCACCGCAAGCATAACAATTTGAAAGATTGTTTTCTAAGAAATACACGGATAACTAATGTAAATAAGTATGAAGTATCAAAATAAATAGGGATTAAATTGGTTACACATGGCATAAGCAATTAAAACGGTTACCGAAATTCAAAACATTAATTATGAAAAATATTGTATTTCTACTTTTTCTATGCCCAACGTTTGTAGCGATTAGCCAGGACAAAAAGATGTGCATAACAGTAGATGATTTACCCGCAGTAACATATAATTCCACCAGAGAAGGATTAGGCAAAGAAATTACAAGAAAATTGATTAATACCTTTGATAGATATGGCATTCCAGCTATCGGTTTTGTTGTGGAAGGGCAACTTTATAAAGGAGGGGCAATAGATTCAGCTAAATTAGAAATATTAGAGATGTGGTTAGAAAATGGATATGATTTAGGAAATCATACCTATTCACATTATGACTATAATGAAGTTAATGACACAGCTTATTTTAATGATATTTTGAAAGGACAAATTCTCACAAAACCATTGATGAAGCACCATCATAAGGTTTTAAAATTCTTTCGACATCCATATCTTCGTGCGGGTATTGACGCTGTTAAAAGTAAATCCCTTAATAATTTTTTGTCGGAAAATAATTATATTGTATCACCGGTAACCATAGACAATGATGACTACCTTTTTGCAAAAGCCTATCATACTGCTTGCGTGAATAATGACACCTTACAGATGAAAGAAATAGGTGCTGAATACGTCCATTATATGGAACAGAAACTGCATTATTTTGAAAAGGTATCAGAAGATGTATTCAAGAGAAAAATAACACAAACCTTGTTGATTCACGCCAGCCAGATCAATGCCGACTATTTAGATAAGTTAGCGGAAATGTACATCAGAAACGGATATACTTTTGTTTCTCAAGAAGAGGTGTTTAATGACCAGGCATACAGCACACCAATAACTTCCTATAGCCACCGTGGATTGTCATGGATATTTCGTTGGGGACTCAGCAATGGTATGGATCGGGAAATCATGGAGAATGATATTTCAGTTCCTCAGAAAATCATAGAACTTGCAAATAAATGAAACATCTGATATTTTTAGTAATAATTATACCTTTCATTTCGGCATGTGAAAAAAATCTAAGTTCATCAGTGCTTATTAATGATCAAGATATAATAAATGATATTGCTTTTGAAAGATTATCCAAAAAGTATTATGATGAAGGGGCTCATCCTTTTGCCAGACCTTTTATTGAACAATTAAAACAAACACAAAAACTTCGTAAGAAAATCCTTAATGATGATAATTCAATTCCTGATTACCGTAAAAACCTATTAGACATAGAAGGAAAACTATTGAAACTTGATTCTCTCAATGATAATAATCTGTTTCAAATTATTAAATCCGACTCGTTTTTTAAGCTTGATAATCGAGATAAAAGCGTTTCACTACTGTTTTTCGAGTACTATTTAATCAATCAAATTTTAAATAAGTATCTTGAATATTTTTATTCATTTGATATAGCTGAACCCATGCTAACATTTAAGCATGATGCCATTGAAATAGGGGATTCCCTAAATGCAGAACTGTACTTGACTGTTACGAAATCTGCTCTGATTTTTTTTACCCAAGTTCAGGTTATTGATAGTTCCACTGGCAAAATCGAGTGGAAAGATGAATTAAAAACCAATTGGCGAAGTCCTAATAGCATCCATATTGATTATAAACCTTCAACTATTGGAAATAAGGTGCTTCAAGGAAACTTAATATTCTCTCATGAGGGTAAAGATATAAATCTTGAATATCAAAAGGGATTTAAAGTAAAAAGCCGATAAAAGAAAGGTTTATGGTATGTCGGGCTCGATTGCAGGCCTGGCGTTTTCTAAAAAACCCGCAAGGTTTCACTGCTGATAAAGATGTCAGAACTATCGATACCAGCTACATTTTCAGATCTGTAAAAAAACCTTGCGGGTTTAATTGGGGTGCAAAACCGTTACTTGCCCGAAATTACAAACTTGCCCAAAAACTTTAACCTTCAAGGACCTTCAAGTCTATTAACATAGCGTTACCACCTGATCAATGCAGACGCCCAGGTAAACCCACTCCCAAAAGCAGCCAGACAAATCAAATCATTGTCTTTGATCTTTCCTTCGGCCCAGGCTTCACTCCAGGCAATGGGTATCGAAGCAGCGGTGGTATTGCCATACCTTTGAATATTGTTGTATATCTTATGGTCGGGAAGTTTTAATTTCTGTTGTATAAAATTGCTGATCCTCAAATTGGCCTGGTGCGGAATCAACAGGTCAATATCTTCTTTATTAAGCTGGTTGGCTTGTAAAGCTTCCATAATCACTTCCGAAAACCTTACGACAGCATGTTTAAAGACAGCATTTCCATTCATCAATGGCCGGATCGATTCGCTTTCCAACATTTCTGGTGTCAACCGTTGTTTCCTGCTGCTGCCCGGGTCTTTCCCATACAATTCTTCGGCATATCGCCCATCAGCGTGAAGGTGGGTAGATAAAATTCCCTTATGTTCATCCTCATGAGCTTGTACAACCACTGCCCCTGCCCCATCGCCAAATATCACCGCTACATTTCTTCCCCTGTCGGTCAATTCGATGCCAGATGATTGAATTTCAGCACCCACCACCAGAATAGTTTTGTACATGCCGGTTTTAATAAACTGATCAGCAACCGAAAGACCATAAATAAATCCTGAACATGCATTTCTGATATCGAGTGCCGGAATTCCTTCCAGATCCAATTCTCTTTGCATGAGCACTCCTGAGCCCGGGAAAAAATAATCAGGTGTAATCGTAGCAAAAATAATACAATCAACTTCATTTACCTCCACTCCTGCCCTTTCCAGTGCCATTCTGGAAGCTTTTGCACCCATATTGGCTACCGTATCCTTGGTATAATCAAAATACCGGCGCTCCACAATTCCGGTCCTTTCCCTGATCCATTCATCAGAGGTATCCATCAATTTAGCCAAGTCATGATTGGTCACTATTCGCTCGGGAACATAATGCCCGACACCAGAAATGTAGGAATGTTTCATAAATTATCAGGTTTGTATTATTCAAATATAATTATTCTTCATCAACCAGTATAGGCCTAGGTAAAGATCTGAAAATATTTATAATCATAATTGTAAATCGGATTACCTTATTTGATATATTTCCATAAAAAATATAACTATCTAAAATTATGAAAAAGATTATTCAGGTTTTAATACTGCTTTTTTTGTTGAGTCAATACATGGTTGCACAAGCACAGGTAAAATACAGTTTAATTCTTGGCCCCAACCTAAACACATTTGAACAAAAGGACGGAAATGAGAATTTCCAACCATACAAAACCAAATTCAAGCTAGGATATCAGGTAGGCCTTTTGGCCGATTACGAATGGAATACAAATTTAAGTATTCGATCAGGTGCTTATTTCATAAGTAAAGGAAGTGCTTTTGATGTGGAAGGGAACAACAACATCAAATTGAACTACTTGGAAGTTCCCATTAATTTGGTATATAAAATCAATCGAGTTCAAATATTTGGAGGGCCATATTTGGCTTTAGGTTTAGGCGGTAAAGCAAAATATGACTATACATTAACCGTGGATGGTTTGAATGTCGATTTTGAAGGAGAAAATAAATATAAACCCGTTTTTGGTAAAGCAGAGTGTTCAGCCACTACCAGTTATTTCAGGGCATTTGATTTTGGTATAAAAGGGGGTATAGGGTATGAATTGAAGGCATTTGTGATCAGTATAGAATATTCTTTAGGTTTAAGAAATCTGCAACCAGAATTAAAAGACGGTGGCGATTGTTTAACGCTTGATCCTGATATCTCCCTTCCTCCTGGATCAGTGGTAGAACTTCCGGAGCTTTCAAACAAACACAGGTTAATTAGCCTTAACCTCAGCTATAAATTGACCAAATAAATCTGGTTGAGTACGCTGATGATTTTTACAAAGTCATCAGCATACTTTTCTCAAGCTTTAAAACACATAGGAATAATACCCACGACTTCCCCGGCTGTTCATGCCTTCTATGGTAACCCTCCCCCTGATATTCAACAGGTTGTTTTCCAATTGCTGTGCATTCTGTACAGGGTTTTTGTTGATATGCGTAATAATAAACCCTTCCTGAATCCCCAGTCTGCGAATAAATCCATCTCTCACCCTTTCAATTCTCACCCCATTCTCAATGCCCAACATGGTTTTTTCTTCATTCGATATATTTTCAATATCTGCGCCAAGTCCTTCGGATTGATAGATGTCCCGTTTTACAAGATGGGTTGATCCAAATCGGTTGGTCAAAGTGAATGTTTTATCAATAGTCTTATTATCTCTTTTATATGTTACTTTAATCTTATCTCCCGGCGAGTGATAACTAATAATTTCATCAAATTCACTCCTGCTATTGATCACTTCACCATTGAGTTTCAAAATCACATCGCCCTTTCGTAATCCTGCTTTTTCAGCAGCACCACCACTATGAATGTTGGATACTACTACCCCGAAAAGCTCATATACATTGATCTTACTGGCTACTTCTGAATTTATATCAATGATATCAGCACCGATAAATGCTTTTTGTACTTCACCGTATTTGATCATATCATCCACTACCTTTTTCACAATATCCACGGGTACAGCAAAACCATAACCTGCATATGAACCAGTTCTGGAAAGAATGGCAGTATTAATTCCCACTAATTCACCTTTTACGTTTACCAAGGCCCCACCACTGTTGCCAGGATTAATCGCAGCGTCAGTCTGAATGAAAGATTCAATAGGGAATTCACTTTTTAATATATTGATTTCACGTCCTTTCGCACTCACTATACCTGCGGTCACTGTTGAGGTAAGGTTAAATGGATTTCCAACTGCCAATACCCATTCTCCCACTTGCAGGTTATAAGAACTTCCAATTGAAATTGCCGGAAGATTTTTCTCATCAATTTTCAGCACTGCAATGTCTGTGGAGGGATCGGTGCCCACTCTGGTGGCTTTGTAAGTCCGTTTATTGTAGATCACTTCGATATTGTCAGAACTGGAAATCACGTGATTGTTGGTGATGATATATCCATCAGAAGAATAAATAACCCCTGAACCGGTGTTGATGGATTGCCCACTTCCCCTTTCACCAAAAAACCATTCGAACCAACTGTTACTATATTGATTTTTGGAAATGGTGCGGATATAGATCACACTTGAAGCGCTTTTTTTGGATGCCAAAACAAAATCCTGTTCTAAGGTTGAACTTGATATTGATTCAATATCCCTGCTTCTTGATGGCGAAAACGCCAATTCACCTGAAGAATCCACATAATTTGCATAAACACTACCCTTTACTTCTTCATGAGGCATCAGGTATTGCGTAAAAATATATGCACCAAACAATCCCGACAAAAAGCCTACTACAGTAATTTTCACTATCAGTTTCATTTCATTTCTTTTTATAAATCAAACAGCTGAATTGCAAGTAAATTATTGTAAACACCACCTTTTTCAAATAATCATGCCCAATTTTTTATTATTTTTGCCCCCTTATGGGAATTAGATCAATTTTAAGTAAACCTTTGGCTGCATATGTGGCAGCGCAACAGAAAAAATGGGCTTTGGATCCTTTCAAAACCCAGGAAAAGGTTTTAAATCAATTGGTCAAGGGCGGTAAAAATACAAAATTTGGTAAAAACCATCATTTCGAAACCATTAGAAATTACGATGATTTCCGCAGAAATGTTCCTATAAGAGATTATGAAGGATTGAAGTCCTATATCGATGAGATTTTAAACGGTGAAAATGATGTATTGTGGCCGGGAAAACCCGTTTATTTCGCCAAAACTTCCGGCACTACATCAGGTGTAAAGTATATTCCTATCACACGGGACTCGGTGCCCAATCATATCAATAGCGCCAGAAATGCCATCTTGAGTTATATTCATGAAACCGGAAATGCCAACTTCATTGATGGTAAGCTTATCTTTTTGTCCGGAAGCCCGGTATTGGGTGAAAAAGGTGGTGTAAAAACCGGCAGGTTATCGGGCATTGTCAACCATCATGTCCCTGGTTATCTCAGAACCAACCAGATGCCAAGTTATGAAACCAATTGTATTGAAGATTGGGAAGAGAAATTGGAGAAGATCATCGATGAAACCATCAATGAAAATATGACCCTGATCTCCGGTATTCCACCCTGGGTACAAATGTATTTCGACAGGATCATGGAGCGGACAGGAAAAAAGATCAAAGATGTATTTCCAAATTTCTCCATGTTCATTTATGGAGGTGTAAATTTTGAACCCTACCGAGCCAGGCTTTTTGATTCGATCGGCAAAAAAATTGATTCAATTGAAACGTATCCAGCTTCAGAAGGCTTTATCGCTTATCAGGATGCTCAAAATGAAGAAGGCCTATTGTTGCTTTTAAACAGCGGGATTTTTTTTGAATTTATCCCAACTGATGAATATTTTAATGAAAATCCCTCCAGGGTATCTTTGGAAGAAGTGGAAGTGGGTAAAAATTATGCTATTGTTTTAAATAATAATGCCGGCTTGTGGGGTTATTCCATTGGTGATACTGTAAAATTTGTTTCGAAACACCCCTACCGGTTATTGGTAACGGGCAGAATAAAACATTTCATTTCGGCTTTTGGAGAACACGTGATTGGTGAAGAAGTGGAAAAGGCCATGAGGTTGGCATTGGTAAAACATCCTGAGGTAGAAATTGTGGAATTTACAGTTGCCCCACAAGTTACACCCAAAGAAGGATTGCCTTTACACGAATGGTTTGTTGAATTTTCATCCCCTCCTAAAGATTTGGAGGCATTCGAAAATGATATAGATTTGCAACTTCGGCAACTCAATACCTATTATGAAGATCTGATTTCTGGTAAAATTCTGAGAACCCTCAAAGTGATAAGTTTGCAGCGCGACGCTTTCAGAAAATATATGAAATCACAGGGAAAATTAGGTGGACAGAATAAGACTCCCCGGCTATCAAATGACAGAGTGATTGCGAAAGAGTTGATGCAATACATAACTTAGGAATAACATTGGAAAAATCCATAGCAGAGAAAAAAATAGCTATTCTGGGATCTACAGGATCTATTGGCACACAGGCACTTGAGGTCATCCGGTCTCATCGTAACCGCTATCGTGTAATCGCCCTCACTGCCAACAATAATGTGAACCTGTTGATCGAACAATGTATGGAATTCCGACCCCTGGTAGCCGTAATAAGTAACCCAGCACATTATCAACTGGCTAAAGATGCCCTCACCCCTCACGGAACAAAGGTTTTAGCCGGGCTTGAAGCAGTATCAGAAATCATGGAAATGGAGGAGATTGAAATGGTGCTGACCGCCATGGTTGGATTCTCGGGTTTAAAACCAACGCTAACTGCTGCAAGAAATGGCAAAGACATCGCCATTGCCAACAAAGAAACATTGGTAGTGGCTGGTGAATTGGTAACCTCCATTGCAAGACAAAATGGTATAAATATTCTTCCGGTAGATTCTGAACATTCGGCGATCTTTCAATGTTTATTGGGCGAAGCGGACAACAGGATAGAAAAAATATACTTAACTGCTTCTGGAGGGCCTTTTAAAGGTAAAAACAAAGAACAATTAATAAATGTAACACCGGCACAGGCATTAAAACACCCCAATTGGGATATGGGTGCTAAAATCACCATCGATTCCGCCACCATGATGAATAAAGGACTAGAAGTGATCGAAGCGAAGTGGCTTTTTGATCTTAATCCAGACCAAATTGATGTAGTAATACATCCTCAATCCATTATTCATTCAATGGTCCAGTTTGAGGATGGTTCAATTAAAGCACAATTGGGACTTCCGGATATGCGATTACCGATACAATTTGCGTTAAGTTATCCTGATAGGTATGTATCTTCCTTTCCGCGGTTTAATTTTGCGGAATACCCGGCTTTTACTTTTGAAAAACCGGATATGGATACTTTCCGTAATTTAACTTTTGCTTTTGAAGCATTGAATAAAGGCGGGAATTTACCCTGTATTATGAATGCAGCCAATGAAATCGCAGTGGCAGCATTTTTGAAGGAGAAAATTGGTTTTTTACAAATTTCTGATGTCATAGAAAAATGCATGTTAAATATAAATTTTATGGCACATCCCGAATTCGAAGATTACCTTTTGACCGATAAAGAAACAAGAATTTTAGCACAAGAAATCATAAATTAAATTAATGGACGGATTAGTAATGGCAGCTCAGATCATTCTGAGCTTATCAATTTTGGTAGGGATACACGAGGCAGGACATATGTTTGCTGCCAAATTTTTTGGTATGCGTGTAGAACAATTTTCAATAGGTTTTCCTCCTAAAATCTTTGGATTTAAAAAAGGCGAAACAGAATACTCCATTGGCTCTATTCCCTTGGGTGGTTTTGTAAAAATATCCGGAATGGTAGACGAATCCCTTGATACCGAAAAACTTAAAGAAGAACCTCAACCCTATGAATTCAGGGCAAAACCCGCATGGCAAAGGCTTATTGTGATGATTGGTGGCATTACGATGAATGTATTGGTAGGTATCATTATTTTTATTGCTTTATTATACATGTACGGAGAGCCGTATGTTCCAAAAGCAACTATCATTGAAAATGGCATTGTTGCGTATCCTATGGCTGAAGAAATTGGATTGCAGAGTGGTGATAAAATTTTGGATGTAAATGGCAAGGACTACAATGAATATTCCGAACTCATTGGTATGGATGTGCTCCTTGAAAATAATAGTTATTATACCGTAGAACGTAATGGTGAAGTTTTCAAGTTGGAAATTCCCAATGACTTGATTGAACAATTTGCTGAAAAGGAAAACAGGGGACGCTTTTTTGCACCCAGATTATTAACTACAGTGTCAGGATTTTCAGATGAAAGCCCAGCAAAAGAAGCGGGATTACAGAAAGGGGATGTTATTCTTTCAATAAATGGAGATAACATTTTTGCCCATGAACTGACAGAAACTATCAAAAAGAATGTCAATAAAGTAATTACGCTGGGTGTTCAAAGGGAAGGAATGGAAAATCAGGTAATCAATGTGGATGTACAGGTAAATGCTGATAGTATCATAGGAATTCGGCCAAAATCCAATTACGCTTACAGGCATTTTACTTTTGGACAATCTATTGTAGCAGGTTCCGGAAAAGCTTTTGAAGCAGTTTACAGTAACGCAAGAGCGTTAGGAAAAGTAATTACCGGACAAATAGACCCACGCAAATCACTTAGTGGCCCGATTGGGATTGCGCAGGTTTTCGGAGGCACATGGGACTGGCAAAATTTCTGGTACCTGACAGGGCTTATTTCCATGATCCTTGCATTCATGAATTTATTGCCAATTCCTGCTCTTGATGGTGGACATGTGGTCTTTCTGATGTATGAAATGGTCTCTGGACGAAAACCTTCCGACAGTTTTATGGAAACCGCTCAAAAGGTAGGGATGGTTATCCTCTTGGGATTAATGGTATTTGTGATCTTCAACGATATCTGGAGACTTATTTTCTAATTGTGATTTGAAAAAGAGCATTGCCACCACTTGAAGTGATTTCTTCACAAGTGATGGCAATGCTCCTAATTTTACAATGTTCTGATTTATTTTACGCTATTAGATCTGTTCTATACCCTATAAGCTATGAGCTACGACCTACGAGCTACACCTCATCCTTCGTCAACTCCCCATTTACTATTCTCCAGATATTCAGTGGATTGCTGTTCTTTAATTCATCGGGCAATGTGTTATTTGGAAAATTCTGATAACAAAATGGCCTGGCGAATCTCTTTATAGCTGCAGTACCTACCGAAGTAGAGTGTGGTGCTGTCGTAGCAGGGTAAGGTCCTCCGTGAACCATGGAGTGGCATACCTCAACCCCTGTTGGAAAACCATTAAATATCAATCTTCCTACTTTCCTTTCCAGAATTCTCACCAGATCTACAAACTCAACCAGATCCTCTTCGTTTCCATGAATAGTTGCGGTAAGGTGCCCACCAAGTGAATTTGCAACTTCCAGCATTTCTTTTTTACTGCCAGTAGTGATATTTAGCGTAGCTGGCCCAAAAACTTCTTCAGAAAGGCGTTTATTTTTAAGGAAAGTTTTAGTATCGGTTCCCAAAACGTAGTTGTTCACACTAAAATCATCAGCTGGGTTGGCATTCGTTGATAAAATAGCGACACCTTCTGATTCCAGCAACTCATCAACGCCAGTTTTATAATTGTTCCTCATGCGTTCGGAAAGCATCACTCCAGGAGGCACAACAGAAGCAGCCTCATTTAACGTATTCAAAAAATGGCTTTCATCCTCTGATTTTGGAGTAACAACCAGACCAGGGCTGGTACAAAACTGCCCCGCACCCAGTGTAAATGAAGCAGCTAGGTTTTTAGCAATGGTTTCTTTTCTTTCTTTCATCGCACCTGGCAGAACAAAAACCGGATTAACACTTCCCATTTCTGCAAATACAGGTATTGGTGTTTCACGAGCGTTTGCAGCATCGAATATAGCTTTGCCACCCTGAAATGAGCCGGTGAATCCTATTGCGGATATTTTTGGATGCCGGACTATTCCCATACCCATTTCTACCGATTCACCGTGTAACATAGAAAATACCCCATCTGGCATTCCTGATTTTTCAGCAGCTTTTAAAATACAATTCGCAACAAGTTCTGAAGTACCCGGATGTAATGGATGGGTTTTTATTACCACAGGGCAACCAGCTGCAAGAGCTGAAGCAGTGTCTCCGCCAGCTACAGAAAAAGCAAGTGGAAAATTACTTGCCCCAAATATTCCTACTGGTCCTAATGCAATGTGCATTTGCCTGATATCGGGTTTAGGTAATGGTTGCCTTTCTGGAAGAG
The DNA here is from genome assembly GCA_023393375.1 of Bacteroidota bacterium. GTDB lineage: Bacteria > Bacteroidota > Bacteroidia > Cytophagales > Cyclobacteriaceae > JAEWLI01. The sequence goes on along the minus strand of JAEWLI010000223.1, from coordinate 3,940 downwards.
CAGTATCAATGCGTGCGTCTAACCAGGAACCTTCCAACAATACTGAAGCAAACAAACGGAGCTGAGAAGTGGTACGTTTTAATTCACCGCCTAATCGTGTTTCACCCAAAGCTGTTTCGCTAACACACCTTGCTATTATCGCTTCCTGTAAGTTTTCAATTTCATCAGCGATTGTTTCCAGAAATCGTGCTTTATCCTTTGGTTTAGTCAACCGATAGGATAAAAAAGCATTTTCTGCTTTTTGCACTGCAAGATCAATTTCTTTCTCTGTCGCTTCAGTAAATGCAGTATCTAAAGCCTCACCAGTCGCGGGATTGATTGCGTGAAAAGTCCGTTTTCCTTCCGAAGATGCTTGCGATCCTATGTAGTTTCTTCCAGTTAGTTTGATCATGGTGTTATTGTTTAAAAAAGTTTGTTTTATGCAACATAATTTACAAGTGTTCCAATTGGTTCAATGGTGATTGAAATCACATCACCACTTTCAAGTGTAAAGTTATTAGGTGGAATAATACCTGTCCCTGTCATAAGAAGACAACCAAAAGGGAATGTCAGTTCCCTGTATAAATATTCAACCAATTCAGAAAACTTCCGTTTGATCTGATCGATCGTAATATCTCCTGAAAAGACAATTTTGTTATTCCTTGAAATCTCAAGCATTATTTTTGTCGAAGCCGGAAGCGGTGTTTCTATAAGATAAATACAAGGCCCAATAGCTGCTGAGTGGTTATACGTTTTGGCTTGTGGCAGGTAAAGGGGATTTTCGCCTTCAATATCGCGGGAGCTCATATCATTGCCTACTGTATATCCGATGATTTTACCAGACGAAGTCACCATAAGGGTCAGTTCGGGTTCAGGCACATTCCATTTTGAATCCTTTCTTATTCTCACAGCCTGCCCATGACCTACTGTGCGATGTGCTGTTGATTTAAAGAAAAGTTCAGGACGGGGAGCTTCATATACTCGATCATAAAAACTACCGCCACCATGGTCTTTCGATTCATCCACTCTAGCCTCTTTGCTACGCATATAGGTGACCCCTGATGCCCATATCTCCTGATTGCCAATTGGGGGTAGAAGTTTGCCTACATCCGGTTGTTCTATGGTTTGCAACGGAGTTGCCTTTTTGACCAGAGCGAGAGACCTTTGAAAAACTTCATCCTTATTTATAAATTCGTCCCAATCCCCATCTAATACATAAAACTTTTCATCGTGATTTAAAATAATTCCATCAGTAGTTTTGTATGCTTTCATAATTTTGAATTTTTTAAAGAGTAATGTACAAAAAATGGATCAGTGTCAGAAATAGCATGCTGGAAATGCCCATTATTGCCGTTCCAAGCGTGTGGACCCGATAACCTTGTTTAATATCCATGTGACTAAACTGGGTAACTATCCAAAAAAAACTATCGTTGGCATGAGATACCACAGCTGATCCTGCACCTATTGCGACCACAACGATTGCCTTGGAAAATTCGTCAGGGGCAATGGAATCCAGCATCGGGGCAGTGAGTGAAGCGGCTGTGATCAAAGCTACTGTTGACGAACCTTGAGCAGTTTTTATAGCGGCGGCGATCAGAAAAGGAAGCCATATCCCAGTATAAAATTCGTTCATTCCAGAAAAAAGCGTTGCTAATCCCGCATTTTGAAGCACATTGCCAAAAGCCCCACCTGCTCCGGTTATGATAATGACTGCGGCAGCATTTTTTATTGCTTTACCCGTCCAACCGCTGGCACTCAACATCTCTTTATCCAATTTCTTGGGTAGGAATAATGCCAAAACCACTCCAATCAAAAGGGCCATCACCGGATTTCCTGTAAATATAATAATTCCCTGAATCCATCCATTCCCGAAAGGCAAAGCGGAAAACTCCGCAACAGTTTTAAGCACAATTAACAGAATGGGGACAACAATCGGTAGAAAAGATTTAAAAGCAGATGGCCTGTATTCGTCTACTATGTGTAATTGCGGTTCATCCATTTGCTGTGCCGGATCGATATAAATTTTTTTACCGATGTATCGGGCATAAAAGATGACAATTATCAGAGCAAAGATGCTAGTAGCCACACCTGTGAAAATTACCAGACCAATATCTGCACCAAGTATTCCTGCCGCTGCCACTGGTCCTGGAGTAGGTGGCACCATCGTATGCGTAGCGGTCAATCCCAAGGCAAGTGCTGCCGCCGTACCAGCGAGTGACAAACCCGCTTTTTTTGTAAGCATTTTGTTGAGTGAAGAAAGAATAATAAAACCGCTATCAGCAAAGACTGGCACAGATACCATATAACCTACAAAAGCCATCGCTGTATGCACTTTTTTCTTGCCCGAAATTGCCAATACCTTATTGGCCAGGGTTTGTGCCCCACCAGTATTTTCAAGGAAAGTACCAATTATAATCCCTGCAACAATGATGATCCCAACCTTTCCAATTGTAGATCCGAATCCTTCGTTCAATGCATTGATAACATCTCCAGCGGGCATTCCAGACACAAGTCCAAAGAATATGGCTGCTATTATCAGCGACAAAAATGGATGTACCTTAAGATAGGAACTCAATGCTATAATAATAGCAATACTTATCACAATAAGTGCTATAGCGGCCATAAATGAAAAAATATATTATTTATAAAAAATAATTATCCGCAATTTTTTTTAATGAAGGTCCCTATGTACCTCTGAACCTGACTTGCCTTTTAGAAAATCGAAATCACAACCAAGATGAGCTTGTTCCACATGGTTAATGAACAGATTTACATAGCCGCGCTCACATACTGGTTGAGGTGGTGTCCATAGTTGTCTTCTTCTGCTTAATTCTTCATCCGAAACGAGCAGATTTAATCTTCGGTTGGGTGTGTCCAATTCTATGAGATCACCATTTTGCACCAATGCCAAAGTTCCCCCAAGCGATGATTCGGGTGACACATGCAAAACTACTGTACCATAAGCTGTACCGCTCATTCTGCCATCAGAAATCCTCACAAGATCTTTTACACCTTTTCTGATCAATTTTTCTGGAAGGTCCAGATTTCCCACTTCAGGCATACCAGGGTAACCTACAGGACCTACACCTTTTAGGACCATAATACAAGTTTCGTCAATATCAAGATCGGGATCGTCAATTCGGGCATGATAATCCTCTATGTTCTCAAAAACTACAGCTCGTCCTTTATGGTATAGCAGATTTGGAGTTGCAGCGGAAGGTTTAATAACGGCACCATTTTCACATAAATTGCCTTTTAATGCTGCTATTCCCGCATTTTCCATAAAAGGGGAATTCCGGGTTGCTATTACTTCTCGATTGTAACAGGTAATATTTTTACAATTCTCTTCGTGGGTTTTACCATTTACCGTAAGGACATTCATATGTAATTCCGACCTTAGTTCATCGATGACCACGGGCAATCCACCTGCATAATAAAAATCTTCCATCAGGTATTTTCCTGCTGGCATCAGATTTACTAAAAGTGGCATATGACTGCCTATCCTATCAAAATCATCAAGGGTTAAAGAAATGCCTACCCTGCCTGCAAGAGCAAGAAAATGGAGGATGAGATTGGTAGAGCCACCTACAGCAGAATTGATTTTAATTGCATTTTCGAAAGCTTCACGGGTCAAAATCTTTGACAAACGAAGATCCTCCTTTACCATTTCTACAATACGGTTTCCGGTAAGGTGGGCCATTACCTTTTTTCTGGAATCCACAGCAGGAATGGCGGAAGCACCAGGAAGACAAAGCCCCATCGCTTCAACCATAACAGCGTTGGAAGATGCTGTTCCCATCGTCATGCAATGTCCTGCACTGCGCGACATGCACGTTTCGGCTTCAATCAAATCTTCCCTTGAAACAGTCCCTGCTTTCATCCCTTCGGCCAACTGCCAAGTAGCTGTGCCCGAACCAATATCTATTCCACGGAATTTCCCATTCAACATGGGGCCTCCCGG
>JAEWLI010000196.1 GCA_023393375.1 Bacteroidota bacterium | reverse complement strand
CTTAAAAGATAGTGGTGAGTATCAATTGACACGGGTTTTAAAAAATATGCAATCGAAAGGGACTATCTTTGTTCCTGGTCAAGTCACTGATTGGCTCGATTGTGGGAATAAAAATGCAACCGTAGATACAAATTCCCGTTATTTGCAGTATCTGCAGGGGGAAAACCTGGTGGCCAAGTCAGCAATTCTAAACCATTCAGTGGTTATTCAACCTTGTTTTATTGGTGAACAGGTAGAATTGCACAATACCATTGTAGGGCCATTCGTTTCCATTGGAGATAAGACAGTGATCAGAGATTCAAGAATTAAAACATCCATCGTACAGGGCAATTCTTTATTGGTAAATGTGAATTTGCAAAACTCGATGATTGGAAATTTTGTTACGATTGAAAAGAAACCTTTAGATCTTAGCTTAAGCGATTATTCTACAATAATTCAATAAAATGTTAAATATGAAAATGATCCGGTGGGGTGCAATATATTTTTTATTTCTGATAGTTGGCTTATTATTCACTTCAGAGGCTGTTGCACAAAGGGGATCGAAAAAGAATACCCAGGAAAATAAACTGAAAAATAATCTTGAAGCTGAAAAATTTTTTATCGAAGCTCAGAAGTATTTTATGCTCGAAGACTTTCCTAAAGCACTTGGTCTATTTAAAAAATCCCTAGAGCTTGAACCCGACAATCCTGCCATTCATTTCAAACTGGCAGAAACCTATATGAACAGTGGTGAAACTTTGAAAGCACTTCCACATGCTAACAAAGCATTATTGTTGAATGATAACAACAAATATTATTTCTTGATGGAGGCTCAGGTGTATACCCATTTGCACCGATATGATGATGCTATTAATACCTACGAATCGCTGGTTAAGAAAATAAAAGGGGCAGAAGAATACTTATTCCAGTTGGCTGCATTGTACAATATGCAAAAGGAGTATGAAAAAGCCCTGGATGCTTATGCCCGTGCTGAAGCAGTCTTTGGGCCATCCGATCAGATCAATTTTCAAAAACAAAGGATTTACTTAAAACTGGATAAAATAGATGAGGCTATTGCTGAAGGGAAAAAATTGATTGAAGCAAATCCCGGTCAGTCTGAATATGTAATTGCATTAGTCGAAATGCTCCATGCCAATGGCCGTCAAGAAGAAGCAAACGAACTGCTTTCATCAGTACTGGACAGTGATCCGGATAATTATATGGCTTTGATTACACTGGCCAAGGTTTATCAGAAAAACAACCAAAAGGAAATGGCCCGTGAGTACCTCCTCAAAGCATTTAGCAATACTGAAATGGACGTACATCTTAAAGTCCAGACATTACTTGAAGAGTTGAAAAATAACACATCGGGTGATAGGGAATACTTGTTAGAAATGGCGGATATGCTTATTGATACCCATCCCGACAATGGGATTGCTTATGCCGTATATGGTGACCTTTTGTTCCAGTATCAGGATTTAGACAATGCCAAAGAAAAATACCGGAAGGCCATACAATATGGAGAGGATAATTTTATAGTATGGCAAAATCTCTTACAGATCGAACTAAATCTTGGTGAATTTGATAGTGTAATTGAAAATACTGATAAAGCCTTGGAAATTTACCCTAATCAAGCTACCATCTACTATTTTGGAGGTACGGCCCATATGGTAAAAAAGAATTATACGGAAGCCATTACGCTTTTCGAACAAGGCAAAAAATATGCTGCAAACAATATAAATTTATTGAGTATTATCAATGGTCAGTTGGGTGATGCATATTATGGTATTGAGGCTTTTGGTAAATCAGATAAAGCGTATGAAGCGGCATTGGATGCCAATCCTGATAACGACCATGCCTTAAACAATTATAGCTATTACTTAGCCTTGAGGAAGGAGAAGTTGGACCTTGCTAAAAAAATGTCGACCAGACTGATAAAAAATAATCCCAATAATCAAAATTATTTAGACACCCATGCATGGGTATTGTATATGCTGGGAGAATATGAACAAGCCAGAAAAGTTATAGAAAAAGCCATTCAGGGAAACACTAGTGGCACTATTATTGAGCATTATGGTGATATATTATACAAGTTGGGTGATGTGGAAGGAGCTGTAATACAGTGGCAGCGTGCTAAAGGAATGGATGAGACATCTGATTTGATCGATAAGAAAATTGCCGATAGAAAATTATATGAATAAATTATATTTTACCTCCCTTTTTTTAATATTATTAGTCTCTTTATCCTGTAGTAAAAAGATCCGCGTCGCAGATCTTGTAGATACAGAAAATTTTGAACTCCACATGTTTGATTTTGACGAGTTGGATTCAAGAGCACGTATCAGGTATGATGACGGCAGACAGAGAGTTTCACTAAATGCCACTATCCGGATGAAGAAGGATAGTGTAATATGGATTTCTCTATCACCAATGTTGGGTATTGAAGTAGCAAGAGGGATGATCACACAGGATTCGGTCATGTTTATGGACAGAATAAACCAGGAATACAGGGTCTATGATTATCCAACATTGAGCAAACAATTCAATTTCAGGTTAAATTATCAAATTATCCAATCTATATTAATAGGAGATATGCCTTGGGAAGCAGATAATAGGGATAAATTCAGAAAAGTAAAAGATCATTATATTTTACTTCAGGAGGATGGGCCAATAAAGATCGAAAACTATATCAGTCCCGAATCAATGAAGGTGGAAAAGATATTTATGACGGAGACCCCAACAAAAAATAACCTCACATTTGAATACCGGAATTTTCAGGTATTGGAAAGAAAAATTTTCCCTTATTCCAGTAATATTATTCTCAACTATTTTAATTTTAATAAAGAATATACCACATCAATCAACATCGACCACAGTAAAGTGGCGGTAGATGGAAAAAATGAATTATCTTTCCCTTTTATCATTCCAGAAAGATATGCCAGGAAATAAATGTTTCATATTCATCATCATTTTCCTTTTGACTGGGTGGGGTGCGTTTGCACAAAAAACCAAGGCCCAACTAGAAAAAGAAAAAAATGAAACATTAAAAAAAATTAAAGACACCGAACGTATACTAAAAGATACCGAGAGTGAACGTCGGGTAAGTGTAGGCCAACTACAAGCATTGAACGAGCAAATAGGAGCCCGCCAAACGTTAATTTCATCAATCAATCAGGAAATCGAGATTCTGAATGCAGAAATTACTACTGTAAATCAGGTTATTGCTGCATTAGAAGATGATTTGGGTGAACTTAGAGATGAATACGCAGAAATGGCATATAATACACAAAAGGTAAACTCTTCTTTCAACAATCTGACATTCCTCTTTTCAGCTGGTACTTTCAACCAGTTTTTTATGAGAATGAAGTATATGGAACAATATACTTTGGCCAGAAAAAATCAGGTTAAAGAGATAAGCAAGGTAAAAAGTATGTTGCAAGCACAGATAGTGACCATAGAAACAAAAAATCAGGAAAAGATTGCTCTGCGCGAACAGGAAGAAAAACAAAATGAACAACTTTTGGAGATGCGTAGAAAGCAAAACGGTATGGTGAAATCTCTTCAACTTCGGGAAACCGAATTAAAAAAGGAACTTGCACAGACCAGGAAAGCAGTAGAAAGAATGGATGCAATGATTTCGGATATTGTAAAACAGGAAATGGAATTGGCCCGAAAAGCAGCTGAGAATTCAGCATTGAAAACCAACCGCAATATCTCGACCAACTCCTTCGAATCATCCAGGTCTAAACTGAATTGGCCAGTTTCTTCGGGTTTTATATCTTCTAAATTTGGCAGCAATCCACATCCGGTTTTTACAGGAGTTACAGAAACAAATGATGGGGTAAGTATTCAGACCAATAAGAATGAGGAAGTGAACGTTGTATTTGATGGTGTTGTATCTAAAGTGGCGTTGGCACCACCTCCATTTTATCAGGTTGTATTGGTGCAGCATGGCGAGTATTATACGGTATATTCGAAGCTTAGTGAAGTTTATGTTAAGGCAGGTCAGCAGGTTACCAAAGGTCAAAAATTGGGGAAAGTATATACCGACAAAAACGGTGTTTCAGAAATGCATTTCATGGTCTGGAAAAATATACAGAAATTGAATCCTCAAGACTGGCTGGTGAAACAATAAACGGCTGTTAATGAGCTACTTTTATCAAATAACAGATCACTATATTACGGCAGTGATATTGTGGTATTTATGCATTTGTATGCAGGTTTAAATTATCTATATTTACGTTATTATTTATCTTAATTTTTTATCATGACTGGTTCTGTTTTATTATGGTTTTTTGGAGGATGGGAGATTTTGTTGATCGTTCTTGTAATATTAATATTTTTTGGGGCAAAAAGGATTCCTGAATTAGCAAAAGGTTTGGGAAAGGGCATTAAAGAATTTAAAGATGCCACGAAGCATGAAAAAAAGAGTGAAAAAGATGAAGAAGATGATCAGATAGACCCTAAAAAGATTGACAAGTGAAAAAATATACCTCTTTAGCACAGATTCGGGAAGAAATCACCGCTGGGAAATTAACCTGTAGTGAAATAGTAGCGTTTTATCTTCAAAATATTGAAAAAAATAAAAATCTGAACGCATTCCTGGAGGTTTTTGCTGATGATGCCAAAAAGAAAGCCATAGAAATTGATCAAAAGATTAAGAACGGCACCGCAGGTAGATTAGCTGGTATGGTCATATCAATTAAAGATGTACTATGCTATAAAGATCACAGAGTACAAGCAGGTAGCAGGATCCTGGAGGGATTTGAATCACAATTTACCAGCTCTGCCGTACAACGTTTATTGGACGAAGATGTCATTATCATCGGCCGAACCAATTGTGATGAATTTGCAATGGGTTCCTCAAATGAAAATTCGGCGTATGGGCCGGTTTTAAATGGGGTAGCTAATGATAGGGCTCCGGGAGGGTCTTCCGGTGGATCAGCAGTATCTGTTCAAATGAACATGTGTTTAGCTTCATTAGGTTCAGATACAGGTGGATCTGTAAGGCAACCAGCAGCATTTTGCGGGGTGATAGGCTTAAAGCCCACTTACTCACGTATTTCACGGTATGGATTAATTGCATATGCATCTTCATTCGATGTAATTGGAACTTTCACCCACAATATAGAAGATGCTGCTTTATTACTTGAGATCATGTCAGGAGATGATGGTATGGACAGTACCGTATCACGAGAAACTACTCCTTTTTATACAAAAAATCTCAATTTTAATAAAAAAGCAAAAATAGCTTACATCAGAGATACACTGGAAAGCGAGGGTATTAATGAGAATGTCAGGCAAAATATATTGGATACCATCACCTATTTGAAAGAGGAGGGGCATCAGGTAGAAGAAGTAAATTTCCCATTGATGAAATATGCTTTGCCCACTTATTATATTCTGATTACAGCAGAAGCCAGTTCGAATTTATCCCGTTTCGATGGGGTAAAATATGGATACAGAAGCCCTGATGCTACAAATATTGAAAATATGTATAAAAAATCCAGGTCTGAAGGATTTGGGGAAGAAGTAAAAAGAAGGATCATGTTGGGAACATTTGTGCTTAGTGCTAGTTATTATGATGCATATTATACCAAAGCGCAAAAGGTACGAAATTTAATCAAAAGCAAAACACAGGAGTTGTTGTCTGTTTATGATTTCTTAATCTTACCAACGACCCCTACAACAGCTTTTAAACTTGGCGAAAAGAACAATGACCCTATCGAAATGTACCTGGCCGATTTGTTTACTGTCCAGGCTTCGGTAGCAGGAGTTCCAGCAATTTCTTTACCTAACGGACATGACCGTGAAGGTCTGCCCATAGGATTGCAGATTATGACAAAATTATTTGGTGAACAAGAGCTTTTGGCGTTTTCAGAATATTTATTAAAGAATAAAAAAAATATAAAAGACCCTGTAGTATGAGGAATAAGAACTTTCAGTTTAGTGGTGTGGTGTTCGTTTTAGGGATGTTATTATCAGGTTCAGTAATTGGGCAACTACGAGAACCTTTGAAAAAATTTTCTCCAAGATTTAATCCTGATGCGCTTCATGGTGTAAAACCTCCTGTGTTGTTAAATCAACAGAATCCTGATTATGATGCTTTTGTGCTGGAAGTGGACTCTACTGCTATAGAACCAGAAGACGTAATAGCAGATGAATATCTGGATCTAGATACCGTAAGGGTAGTGTATGAATATGTACCAGATGTATCATATGATGAAATAGCTCTTCGTTTGTCAAAATTGCAGCAAAATACATCTATGCCGTTAAATTTCAACGCCAATGTAAAAAGTTTTGTGGACTTTTTCGTGGTAAGGGACAGAGAGTATACCAAAATGGTAATGCGTCGTAAGAATATGTATTTCCCTCTTTTTGAAAAATATCTGAAAAAATACAATTTGCCCGATGAATTAAAATATCTTGCTATTGTTGAATCTGGTTTAAATACCAGGGCTGTTTCCAGAGCAGGTGCTGCAGGTTTGTGGCAATTTATGCCCTATACCGGTAAAATATACAAGTTGCACCAGGATTGGTATATAGATGAACGGCTCGATCCTGAGAAAGCGACTGAAGCAGCATGTAAATATCTGAAAGAATTGTATGGCATGTTCAATGACTGGGAACTTGCACTAGCCTCATATAATGCAGGGCCCGGCAATGTAAGGAAAGCTATCAGAAGGTCTGGTTATAAAAATTCATTTTGGGAAATCTACAATCACCTTCCCCGGGAGACAAGATCATATGTGCCTCAGTTTGTTGCGGTGACTTATGCATTCAATTATGCCGAAGAGCACAATTTCTTTATCGATGATTTTGAACACAGTATTGTTGCAGATACAATTCTTTTAGATGGATATGTTCATTTGCCTACTTTGGCCACATTGATTGACGTATGTCCTGAAGATCTCGAAAAAATGAACCCGCATATTAAACGTAAAGTAGTTCCTGCTACATCAAAAAAAACTCAGGTACTGATACCCTATGACAGGAATGAATTTTACAAGTTCAACAGAATCGCAATTCTGGATTCAGCATCAAAAGTTGGTAAAGCAGAAATTGAAATGATTGCTCAAGCAGCTCCATCAAATACATATGACCGAGAAAAAATTGTTTATCGGGTGAAAAGTGGGGATGTCTTAGGTGCCATAGCGACTAAATACCGTGTAAAGGTTGCTGATATTCGGACCTGGAACAATTTAAACAGCAATATGATCAGGGTTGGTCAGAAACTGAATATTTATGTCAGAGGTTCGGTAGCCGCATCTATGAACAGCACCACCTCTCCAATACCAGGAAACAAAATCCATGTTGTTCAACCAGGTGATACCTTATGGCATATTTCAAGAAGATACAATGGGCTTAGCATTGAAAAGATTAAAGAATTGAATAACCTGAAAGACAATAATATTAAACCAGGACAGAAATTGGTGATTGGATAAGTATTTGTGTTACTTCAACAAAAAGGCTGGTAACTGGCAAGGTGATCAGCCTTTTTCATTTTAAATATAAGCTTTTTGATGCTTGTGCATTTTAACTTTTTCAGATATTTGACGTTTGTTGTAAATAGCTATGGATTTTAATCTTACCAATGAATATTTACCTACTGGTGATCAACCGGAGGCGATTCGGCAACTGGTGCAAGGTGTATTAAATGGAGACCATGCACAAACGCTTTTAGGGGTTACAGGTTCTGGTAAAACTTTTACTATCGCCAACGTAATCAACCAGGTAAAAAGGCCCACTTTGGTACTGAGCCATAATAAAACCTTGGCAGCTCAATTGTATGGAGAATTCAAGCAGTTTTTCCCTGAAAATGCAGTAGAATATTTTATTTCTTATTACGATTATTATCAACCTGAAGCTTACCTGCCCACTAGCAATATCTATATCGAAAAAGATCTGTCGATCAATGAAGAGATTGAAAAGCTTCGGTTAAGTGCTACTTCTTCCTTGTTGTCGGGCCGAAAAGATGTAATTGTGGTTGCTTCGGTTTCTTGCATTTATGGTATTGGAAATCCGGAAGAGTTTGGCAAAAATGTAGTCAGTTTGAAAATAGGTGATGTTATTCCCAGAAATCAGCTGCTATTTGCACTTGTTGATATCCTTTACAACCGCACCGAAGTAGAATTTAAGAGGGGTACCTTTCGGGTAAAAGGGGATACGGTAGACGTATTTGTAGCTTATGCAGATTTCGCTTACCGGATATTCTTCTGGGGAGATGAGATCGAAGACATCCAGATAATTGATCCTTCAACAGGGAAAAAAATTGCTGGTGAAAAACAAATTTCCATATATCCTGCCAATCTTTTTGTAACCAGTAAAGACACCTTGCATCAGGCTATTCGGAATATCCAGGATGATATGGTAGCCCAGGTAGCCTTGTTTGAATCAGACCGAAGGTTTTTAGAAGCTAAAAGGATCAAGGAAAGAACCGAGTTTGACCTTGAAATGATCAGGGAACTGGGTTATTGTAGTGGTATTGAAAATTATTCCCGATACTTTGATGGTCGCAGGCAAGGAGCAAGGCCTTTCTGCCTTCTTGATTATTTTCCTGATGATTATCTGATGGTTGTAGACGAAAGTCATGTTACTATGCCACAAGTAAGGGCAATGTGGGGTGGCGACCGGTCACGAAAAGTGAACCTGGTAGAATATGGTTTCCGGCTTCCCTCTGCTCTGGACAACCGGCCTTTGACTTTCAATGAGTTTGAAACCATGATCAACCAGATCATCTTTGTAAGTGCTACACCTGCAGATTATGAGTTAAGGGAATCTGAGGGTATAATTGTAGAACAACTGATCCGTCCTACTGGATTACTTGATCCTGAAATCGATGTACGCCCTAGTCTGAACCAGATTGATGATTTGCTCAACGAGATAGATATCAGGGTAAAAAAATCAGAAAGAGTTTTGGTGACAACCCTTACCAAAAGAATGGCTGAAGAGCTGACCAAATATTTGGAAAGAGCCAATGTAAAGTGCCGCTATATTCACTCAGAAGTAAGCACATTGGACAGGGTAGAAATTCTCAGGGAGTTACGATTGGGGATTTTTGATGTTTTGGTGGGGGTCAACCTATTAAGAGAAGGGTTAGACTTGCCTGAAGTCTCATTAGTGACCATTTTAGATGCAGATAAAGAAGGCTTTTTAAGAAACCAAAGATCGCTGGTACAAACGATTGGTCGAGCAGCACGAAATGAAAATGGCCGGGTGATCATGTATGCAGATACCATTACTGATTCAATGCGGATTGCCATAGAAGAAACAAATCGCAGGCGTCGGGTACAGATAGAATATAACCTCAAGAACAATATCACTCCAAAAACTATTATCAAGTCCGTTGATGCAATCATGGGTCAAACAAAAGTGGCTGATTCCAAGAAATCTGCTAAAAAATATTACACTGAAGATGAACATAAAGATATGCTTGCCGCTGATCCAGTAGTGCAGTACATGAATCGGGACGATATAGACAAATTGATTAAAAAGACACAGAAAGGTATGGAGAAAGCGGCAAAAGAACTGGATTTCATTGAAGCTGCCCGACTTCGTGATGAACTATTTGAACTACAAAAATTACGTGAAGCCAAAAAATAGAATACTTGTATATTGAAGAAAAGTTAGTAATTTGCCAAATGTTCAATCAAATTACTAGCTATGAAAAAGTGTCTACCTATTTTGTTTTTCTTTCTATTTTCAATTTCTGCCATCGAGTCTAAGGCTCAGTTTTTATTAAGTCTGGGCATGGATGTTTACAAAACTGACAACTATGGTTTTGCCCGTAAAACCCAGATAGGGATAGAAGGGAATTATTTTGTATCCAAAAGTTTTGCTGTATTGGGCGGATTGGAAATGTGGTCGGGAGGCCCCAATACTTTACTGGCAATTGGTGGCAGATGGTATATTGTTAATCCTGTTTTTCTAAAATTCCGAGGTTTGTTAGGACCTGTTGCCGATATATCATTGGGGATGGGTTATTCACATGCACTTGACAGAAACTGGCGGATTGATTTTGGCGGGGACTACTATTATAACCCGGGTGATTTGGCTTTAAGGGTCGGGTTGGGATATAAATTTAATTAGAAGAATATATATTTCGAGCCAGTAGGATAATATTTGAAATATAGAATAAACATATCGCAAAATTCTAATTTTTTAGAAATTGCTAAAGCCGATAATGCCTTTCGTGAAGACAGTAATAAATTATTGATTACTATTTTAATCTTTTCTATATTTTCTCTTCCATTTATTTTATATTTTATTAGAGAAAGAGAATTTAGTATTGGATTAGGAGGGTTTACAATCGTTTTCGGTTTTTTTATTTCAATGTTGATTAAGAATTATAGAAAATTAAAATTAGAAAGGGCAAAGGGATTGGTTATTCGTTTTAATAAAACAGATTCCTCCTTTGTAATTAATGGCAGTCAAAATTATACTTTTCAAGAAATTAGGCGAATTATTATTGAATATCACTACAATGATGGAAATATGATTTTAAGTTACTCGCTTTATCTTAACCCAACTTGGCACATAAACACGAAATTGGCTTAAAATTTTGATGTTGACCCCTCACATAAGGCTTCTCAGGGGTATTTTTATTCTGGTTTGTCATTTGTAGTGATGTACGGTATTTGCTTTATTCGGGGGCTTTTCGTACCTTTACAGCATGTTTATTAGAGAAGTAAAAAAACAACGCAGCAATAACAGCCAGGCGTTTTTCCAGTATAACCTGGTGCAGGCCGCCAGGGTGGAAGGCAAAGTAAAACAGCGGGTGGTTCTTTACCTGGGTTCTGACAAGCAGATGAGGGATAAAAATAACCGCAATGCTGTATTGGAAGTGTTAAAAGCTAAAATATATCGCCAGCCTGAATTGTTCCCCTCCCACATATCCACAGAGCTAAAAAACCTTGCCCTTTCCTATTACGACAAATACCTGATTAAATATGGGGAACAACAAACTGGCGAAATATCATTGCCCCCACAGCCGGGGAAAGCCGAATTTCACAACATTGATATATTGGGCATGGAAGTTTGTGATGTGAAAAGCTTTGGCCCTGAGCACTTGTGCCGCCAAATACTGGATAAACTTAAACTTAAAGAATGCTTTACTTCCCTGGGAATGGGCCAGCAGGAGGCAAACAAGGCCCTTATTGCAATAGCAGCAAGAGCAATCTTTTGTGGATCAGAACATAAGACAGCCCAGATATTAAACATGAACAGTGAACTGGCAGCGTGTTATGGTCAAAAAAACAGCTTTACACATAAGCAGCTTTACCAGGTTGCAGATCAAATCTTTGAACACAAAGCAAAAATAGACCGGTTCCTGTACCAAAGAATTACCGATATGTTCGACATCGATGACAAACTGGTAATCTTTGATATCAGCAACACGTATTTTGAGACCAACAAAGCCAACAGTAAATTGGCCGGGTATGGCCGCAGCAAAGAAAAACGCAATGATTGCCCGGTGGTGGTATTTACAGGGGTTGTCAACGCCCAAGGTTTTATTCGCCATTCCCGTGTTTATGAAGGCAGCCGTAGCGATGCCCTTACTATTGATGAGATGATTGCAGACCTGGCCTCACATAGTGGTAGTACAAAGAAGCAAACTATTGTTATAGATGCCGGTATTGCTACTGAAGAGAACCTGACCCTGATCAGGGAGAAAGGGTATGATTATGTGTGCGTGTCGCGTAAGCGGATTAAAGACTATCCCTTGGATGAAGGTAAAAAGGTGGTGCGGTTAACGGCCCGCGGCAAGCAAAAGGTAGAGTTGTCAGTGTTCCGGCCAAAAGGACAGCCGGACACATGGATGTATGTGCAAAGTGAAACCAAAAGAAATAAGGAGCAATCAATTAGCAAAAAGCTGTCTGCCCG
>JAEWLI010000081.1 GCA_023393375.1 Bacteroidota bacterium | reverse complement strand
AGTTTTTCAGTTTCTTGGATATGTAAAAAGCAGTTGTGTCGCCTTCCATAGTTGGACTGAGGGCAAAAATTATTTCCCTCACTTCTCCATCGGAAGCTTCGATCCGGCTTATTAACGAAGTGATATTCAGTTCATCCGGGCCAATACCTTCAATGGGTGATATTATTCCTCCCAAAACATGGTAAAGTCCTTGATATTGAGAAGTATTCTCTATCGCAAGTACATCAGGAATGTCTTCTACTACACAAATAATTGCCTGATCACGATGAGAATTGTTGCAAATGCGGCATATTTCAGCATCTGAAACATTATGACATTTTTCACAATACCGGATTTTTTCCCTCAATTCATTTAATGATCCTGTAAGAGCCGAGGTGGCTGTGGGTACTTCTTTTAGTAAGTGCAATACAAGTCTTAAAGCAGTTTTTCGTCCAATACCAGGTAGTCTGGAAACTTCACGAACTGCATTTTCAATTAATTTAGAAGGGATTTCAGTCATTCAAATCAGATCCTAATTATACGATTTCCGCACTGATACCTGCATCACAAATGCCTTGTCTCATTGGTATTAGCTCTTCAAAAGCACCCTTTTTAACAGCACATTTTCCTCTATGATGTATAATCAATGTACATTGTTCAGCCTGATGAGATGAGTGCTTACAAACCTTCATCAAAGTATTGATTACATGGTCGAAAGTATTCACATCATCATTAAAAACTATAAGATCTTTAAATTCTGAAGTTCCTGAATCTTCTAAAACTTTGGTCAGTATTTCTTCTCGAACTACGGGTTTCATAGTTTTCAGTTTATTTAGCAAAATTAAAAAAAAATACCCATTTTTGAAGCCTTTAATTAAAATGTAACTACATGACACCAGGTTTAGTTATCTCTGTTATCGGCGGGTATTTTCTTCTGTTAATCCTTATCTCTTACTTTACTTCAAGAAATGCCGACACACAGTCATTCTTTAATGCCAATAAACAATCGCCCTGGTATTTAGTGGCTTTCGGTATGATTGGAGCATCCCTGTCAGGTGTCACATTTATTTCTATTCCCGGAGAAGTGGGCAATACACAATTTGCCTATTTCCAGTTGGTTTTAGGCTATTTATTGGGGTATATAGTAATCATTTATGTGCTTTTGCCCCTTTATTACAAAATGAACCTCATTACTATATATACCTATCTGAACAAGCGGTTCGGCTTCTGGTCGTACAAAACAGGTGCATCATTTTTCTTGTTGTCCAGGTTGATTGGGGCTTCCTTTCGATTATTCCTTGTAGCTGTTGTATTACAGGTATTTCTTTTTGATGCCTGGGGCACACCATTTGAAATCACGGTACTTGTTACCATTGCATTGATATGGATTTATACTTTTAAAGGAGGGATAAAAACCATCGTATGGACTGACACCTTGCAAACCCTTTTTATGCTCTCTGCTGTGGTCATCACTATATTTCATATTGGGAAAAACCTGGATCTATCATTAAACGGATTGGTAGATGTGGTAGCGGATAGTAGTTACTCCACCATATTCGTGTGGGACTGGAAACTTGAAATGAATTTTTTTAAGCAATTTTTTGCAGGTATGTTTATCACCATCAGTATGACAGGCCTCGATCAGGACATGATGCAAAAAAACCTGACTTGCCGCAGTCTTAAAGACGCCCAGAAAAATATGTTGTGGTTTTCTATCGTACTCATTGGTGTAAACCTTTTATTCCTGTCACTTGGAGCTTTAATGTACATTTATGCCAATACCAATGGTATTCCTATTCCAGCGGATACAGACGAGCTTTATCCCATGTTGGCCCGAAATCATTTTTCTCTGGCCACAGGTTTCGTTTTTTTATTGGGAATT
Organism: Bacteroidota bacterium; assembly: GCA_023393375.1. Taxonomy (GTDB): domain Bacteria; phylum Bacteroidota; class Bacteroidia; order Cytophagales; family Cyclobacteriaceae; genus JAEWLI01. The sequence continues at coordinate 4,021 of JAEWLI010000081.1, read as the reverse complement.
ATTGCTGCAGCTTATTCAAGTGCAGATTCTGCGCTTACCGCACTTACCACTTCATTTTGTGTGGATATTTTAGGTTTTGAAAAAAAACCGGAAGCTGAAAAAAAACGCACCAGGATAATGGTACATATTGCTATGTCCATTGCCATGCTCGGTGTTATATTGGTTTTCAGGGCTATCAATGATGAAAGTGTGATCTCTTCCTTATTTACAATCGCAGGATACACTTATGGGCCGTTGCTTGGGCTTTTTGCATTTGGTCTTTCTAATCGATTACAACTCAGGGATGTGTGGGTGGTACCTGTATGTTTGCTGGCTCCTGTTCTATCATATATATTCAGTCTAAATTCAGAAGAATGGTTTTCAGGATATAAAGTAGGTTTTGAGATCCTGTTGATCAATGGAGGGTTAACTTACTTGGGACTTTTGCTGATATCAAGATGGGACGAACCGAGGTTTAGTGAGAAATTATATCATTAAGGTCTGCTGAAAAAGTTAAAGAATATTGCCTTAGTATTTCATTAATTTCTTCTTGATCTCCTCATCTCCGAATTTAACAGAAATAATGTACAAACCTCTTTTTAAATCCTCGATATTTATAACAACTTCCTCTGGATTGTATGAATAAAGACTTCTAACTGGCTTCCCTAAAAGATCAAGAATTCGAATTGTAGCATCTTTTGGATTAACCTCAAATTTTACATTGATATAGATTTGAGCAGGATTGGGAAAAACTTTTATTTGAGCACCTTTATCCTTTTCAATACTCAAAATTCTATTATTAACATCGATGCACCCGCGAAAAATCGATTGTTTTTCATTATCACTATTAATACCGATCAATACATAACAAAGTTCATTATCGTTGCTTTCGAATTCATCAAGGACAGTAATTATACCTGATTCAACTTCTTTCTTTAATGAAAATTTTTGAGTATCAACGAGATCTTTGGCGCAAAGCCACAAAGGTTCCATCTTGCTTTTATCATGTCGCCATATCTGTATGCGTTCAAACGTTTCGTTTGTTAATTGAGCCAAGTTAATGCTCACTGCATTGTCCTCTTTAGACAATACTCCTTCAATGTTTAATGGATCTATTATTTTAATTACTTGTGTTTTGTAATGGGTAGTTGTTAGTCCGCTTAAATCTGTCGTACTTGCTTTATAATAAACTACGTATTCCCTATCAAAATAATTATAACACGATAAATCCAAAGCAAGCATTCCTATATTGGCTACTGAATCATAATCAAACTTTGCGTTCAATTGCTCGTAGACAAAAATATCCCCTTGAGCTTCAATTATTGAATGATATTCTTCATTGGCTGGAATATCCATAAATATCTCTTGGCTTATTGGCTGGCCAACGTAACCAAATATCTCATGTTCAAAATCGAGGTTGAATTGCTCATTTGCCCCATCTTCCTGGACAATAACCTGCATATCTCTGGTTACAGCACCAACTTTTCTCCACTTTCCTGTAGCAGTTTTCCTCCATTCCTGTATACCAAAAGCTAAGTTATACTCTCCTGCTATTCCAGGTGAATCCCAAATTAAAGTACCATATTCATCGATTGTGAAAGTTGCTGGCTTATTTTCATTTTCTGTTGTACCTCCAAAAGACGGATCATTAGGAAATTTATAACCATCCACATAGGTGTCGAAGGATTTTTTGTTAATAATTATTTCATAAGATAAACTATCTCCATCTATATCATAAGCCCCTGCATTATGAAAAAAGGTTTTTCCAATATAACCATAATCTATTGGTTCAAAAGTTAGAACCGGACTATTGTTGCATCCGAATTGAGGGTCGATTAAAAAAACAGTTTCGATATAGAATGGTGTACTTACAGAATTGACCATATTTACAACAGCATCAGTTCTGTTTCTTTCATAAAACTTTATAATGTATTCTCCTGCACGGGGGAAACTATGGGTTGTTGTAAATTGAGTAACTGCAACATTATTGTTGAGCGATTTTTTAAAACTAAATAAAGAAGAGCTTTCCAAAAATTCGATAACAGGACTACCATCGCCAAAATCCAGTTGTCCATTACCAAACTCAACATCCGATCCTGTATCGGTATATCCAGTAATCGTAATTTGATAAGTATTGGTATTACAATCGAGTACCTTTACAGTTATTTCACCTGCTCGGATATGAGTGGCTAAAGTATCTATACCAGATAGAAAAATGAATATATAGAAAAAAAATACTCTCATTTAAAGATAAAGGATAATGCCAACATAAATTTAATATAAATTTTCATAGTATCAAAGCTACGGTTGGATCCCAAAATACCCTATTAAATTCTATGATCTGGTCATTTTCAACTATGATTCCCTCTGCTTCCAGTTTACGCTGCATTTCATGATCGTTGCCAAAGTGAAACTTTCCGGTCAATAACCCATTTCTATTCACAACCCTGTGAGCAGGCACATCCGGTAAACCATGTGCCTGGTTCATTGCCCAACCTACCATTCTGGCACTCCTTTTTATACCAAGATAACGGGCAATAGCTCCATATGAAGTCACTCTACCAAAAGGTATGAGTCTAACTACCGCATACACATCGGAAAAAAAATCATTCTTTAGGTTATCTGTCATTTCTGAAATCCTCCAATGCAAACCCAATAATACGGTTAACTTATTTTTTAAGCAATTCTTTTTCAAAACTCAAATATCAACAAACACTTCAACCGGTAGAAACTTTATAATTAGAAAAATAATTTTCCCAATCATAAATTTTACAACTAAAAATTCATTTAGCTTTGCAATGATTTTATCGTGTGAGATGAATAGAAAAAAAATTCTCTTTTCAACAATTCTTTATAATTACAGTTATTCCATCTTCCTGCAAAAGGATCTTGATTTTGCATTCATGCACATACCCTAGTTTATAGGATTCTTATCATTTGTTTATTTGTAATGATTTCATATTAAAATAATTTATCTATTTAATATCATTAAATGTATGGTTATAATTGACTCGTCGTTGATCATGAAGGGCATTAGCTTGTCCGTGATTGGTATTGTTGTAGTATTTGTTTCGTTGGTTTTTCTATGGTTTTCTTTAGCCATGGTTACACGCATCATCAGCTTTAAATGGAAAAATTCCAGTAAAAAAAATGAAGAAGTGGCTGAAAAAATTTCTACGGGTCTCACCGGAGAAACTTCGGCAGCTATTGCTTTGGCACTTCATATGTATTTGGAAGACATCCATGATCAGGAAAATACAATTTTGACTATCAAACGATACTCAAAAACCTATTCTCCATGGAGTTCTAAGATCTATTCAGTGATGGGGCTAAACAAAAGGATTCATAAAAAAGCGTCTTAGCACATTATAATTTGCAATTGAATGATTGGGATCATATATAACCCCAATCATTCAATTTATTGTAAATCTCCAGGCATACCCAGGCATCCATGGCTGCGTAATTGATCTGGTTATCTGTGAGCTTCAATCTCTCCCAGTTTGTAACTTGTTGCCGTTTTGAAATCCGGTAACCAAGGATCAATGCGGAGAGATTTCTTACACCTACATTTTCAATACCTAGTTGCTCGGTCATTTTGTTCAGATCAAGAAATCCGGCAGGAACAAAATTTTGCATTTCTTGCAGTGAAATAATGTCATCAGCTGTTCCGATCCCGACTTTTTTTATTTTTTCATCAGAAAAAATATCTTTAAGCTCACGTGTGATACCAGTGAGATTTAATCTTACTAAAAAGACTTTATTTGGTATTGCCAGTTGCACCAATGCTACCTGGTGCTTTACTCCTTTCTGAAAGGAAGGTCGCTTTTCAGTATCGAACCCAATGATCGAATGTTTTTTTAGTTCTGATGTGGCATGCAACATGCTTTTTTCATTACTGATAATGATGATCTTACCTTCGTATTTCCGTAGAGGTAAGAGATTAATTGCTTCTTTGGTTATAGATTTGTTAAACATATCAAGCAATTTTAGATTTATCCTGACTAGGGATTCTTGCAATTTTAATCCTGAAAATACCAAAAAT
>JAEWLI010000084.1 GCA_023393375.1 Bacteroidota bacterium | reverse complement strand
CAGTATTACCAGACGCATAATATTGTATATTTCCTATTTTCTGACTTTTATATAAAAAGCTTTTGCCGGATTTTCTGATAGCAACAAATTAATTTCTTCATCGGTAAATCCCCGGGATTTCAATTCCGGGATCAATTTCGTAAAAATATTTGTATACGGCATTATGTTTTGTTTTTCTTTTTGTGGATCAAACCATCCAGAATCATGTGATATCAAAATCTTATCTAAGATGCCATTTTCTTTTGCAAACATAATTTTCTCCACATGTTTTTCCATTTCCCAGCCCAATCCATCCAAACTAATCCAACATCCCATTTCGGCTGCTCTAAGATAATTGTCATGATCATCTTCCATTTGGGCATGAACCCAGATAAAAGCTTCGGGAGCAACACTCATCTCTTGAAGAATATTCAATTGAGGCCATAAACCAGTAGCTTTGCCAGTATGCGAGGCAATGGTTAAACCGGTTTTTAAATGGGTAATCGCAGCAGTTTTAGCTAACTTTTGATGTATAACATCTAATGAATCAGCATTATCAATGCCGATTTTAATGAATCCCGGTCGGATCAAAGTACCGTCAATACCATTTTCATACTCTTTGATCCACATGTCAGCAAGATCCTCAACTGACATTTCCACGACATAGCCGGGAATAAACTTATTGTTTTGAACCCCATAAAGCCCGGTGTTGGTAATGATTTTTATTCCTGATAGGTTTGCCAATTTTTGAAGGAGCACGACATCCCTTCCCAAATAATTGGGAGTGGCATCAACAAAATAATCTACATTAAATTCTTTCAGCTCCTTCAAATATGGCATTATGGCGTTGATTATGGAATCATGGTGCCATTCTTCAGGTTGTATTTTGTCAGCTCCTATAAAATCGACCAAAATATGCTCGTGGGACAACCATACTTGATTGGTTGACAATGAATGTGACCCATTTACATCCTGTATTATTGGAGGTTTTTCCGGGGAGGAACAACCATAAAACAATGTGGCGAAAAATTGTATGGTAAGAATGCGTATTTGTTTATTTATCATTCACAAATTTATGAAAGAGATTTAGTATGTGGGAAAAATGGCTTTGGAAAATTAATTAAACAATTTTAGTATATTTACCTATAAAACAAGGTGACTATTTATTTATTATAAAGATGACACGATCTTCATTTAAACTATTAAGCATTTTTATTGGGTTACTGGTATCGAATTATTCATTTGCCCAGGAAAACCCGGATACCACATCTACGGGTATCTTTATTGTTCCCACATTAAACAAGCCTGAGTCAACTGTGAATGAAAAAGATTTCGCGGGGTATCTTTTGGCCTATTTTAAAGATCAAACCCAATCCGCATACCTGGCCGTTAGCACCGATGGGTATACATTCACCGATATTAACAATGGGCAGCCCATTTTTATCGGTTCTCTATTGGCCGAACAAAAAGGTGTTCGTGATCCGCACATCACCCGCGGGCCAGATGGGGCCTTTTATCTGGTGATGACCGACCTGCATATTTTCGGTAAAAGGGCTGGTTTTCGGGATACCGACTGGCAACGGCCGATTGAAAAATATGGCTGGGGCAACAACCGTGCACTTGTGCTCATGAAATCGTATGACCTGATCAATTGGACACATTCCGATTTCCGTGTGGATACAGCATTTCCCGAATTGGGGGATATTGATTGTTCATGGGCACCTCAAGCCATTTATGATCCTGTAAAAGAGAAAATGATGGTCTATTTTACCATCCGATACAACAACGAGCATGCCCATATTTATTATGCTTACGCAAATGATGATTTTACCATACTCGAAACGACACCAACGCGGATAACCGAAATCGGGGGCATTGATGCAGATTTAACCCATGTGGATAATCAGTACCAAATATATTATGTATCTGGCGGAAAGATCTTTCACTCCGTCTCAGATCAAATCAATGAAGGATTTAAACCGGGAGATAAGCGCATTGACCCGGAATCGGTCAATACTGAAGCACCAAATGTTTTCAAAAGGCTTGGAACTGACACTTATGTGCTGATGTATGATGTGTATGGTTTGCGTCCCAGCAATATGGGGTTCAGTGAAACCACTGATTTTGTGAATTACAAACACATTGGACGATTCAATGAAGGAGTAATGAAAACAACAAATTTCACTAGTCCCAAACATGGAGCTGTGACGTATCTCACAAAGGATGAATTAAAGGCCATTGTAGAACATTGGAAGGTAGATCTTAAGGTCGACTAACAGTTCAAAAAATACAGTCTTACAAAAAAAATCTCTCCGAATAGCTGATCCCGGAGAGATTTTTTGTTTTCTGAACTAAAATTGCTTTGTTTGAAATTTGATATCTATTTACAACCTAACCACCATACGTTTACCAGTATAAGTTATTTCCTTGTCAAACTTCCCTGTTTCCATTCCGGTAGCTTTGTCAGGTCCCACCAATACGATATTGAATTTCCGATCAGTCAACATACCAGGGAAAGTACCCTTTCGGTTGGATATGGTCAGTGCTTTTTTAGCATTGTCCCAATTGAAGGTGATGGTAGAAAAGGCCCCATTCTCGTAGTTGTAGTTGTCATTCTCATCTTCATACAACGTAAATTCCCCATTGGCACCTTCATATACCCTTATTTCGAGATTATCCCAAGGTTTTTCTGTTGCATATTGAACCTTCGGCCCTATCGGCAGAATGGCTCCTGCTTTTACATACAAAGGCATGATGTCAATAGGAGATGCTTTGCTTACTTTTTGTCCACCTTTTAGTTTTTCTCCTGTCCAGAAATCAATCCAGTCTGTTCCGGCAGGCAGGTACAATTCCCTTGATTTGATAGTGGTAAAATCAGCTTTTTTATCTGGCGAATACATCATTTCAGTAACCGGGCAAACGAGGAGCGATTTTCCGAACATGTACTGATCATTAATGTCCCATGTATTTTTATCATTAGTAAAATCCATCATCAATGCCCGCATCATACTTGATTGATTGGCTGTCACATCCCAAGACGTAGAATAGATGTAGGGAAGCAGTAAATATCGCAGATTGATGAATTTCTCGATGGCATCGTACACCTTATCGCCCTTTTTACCAAACTGGTATATTTCACGGGGGGCATCGGCACCATGTGAACGCATCATTGAACAGAAAGCACCAAATTGCGTCCAACGGGCATATAGTTCATGATATTCAGAGTCGTCAAGTTTTCGTGGGAAATCCCAAAGGAAAAAACCACCAATATCGCTGTTAAAATGAGGGATTCCGCAAAGCGAGAAATTTAAACCACCTGAAATCTGGTTTCTCAAAGCTGACCATGAAGCAACCACATCGCCCGACCAGGTATTGGCTGCGTAACGTTGCTGCCCTGCAAATGCCGAACGGGTTAGAATAAACACCCTTTTATCGGAAGTTACAGCCCGTTGATTTTTATATACGCCCCCGACAGTCACTAAAGGATAGGCATTTCTTACTTTTCTAAAGGAACCCAAATAAGTTTTATTGTTCATGTCCTCAGGTTTGAAATCAAGGTGGTCGGGTTCAGTTGAATCCATCCACCAGCCATCAATACCTACTGAAAAAAGTCCTTCATTCAAATGTTTCCAATAAATATCACGGGCTTCGGGATGGTAAGCATCATAAACCTTTACCCCTGATGGATAGTCACGATTTGGTGGCCATTTTTCGGAGCCCGATTGTGGCCACGTGTTAAAATCCATCAACATGCCTTTCTCATTCAATATCTTATATTGTTTTGTCATTGGGCCAAACGACGACCAGATGGAGATGATCATATGTGCATTTAAATCATGAACATCATTAACCATCTTTTTGGGATCATAGAATTCCGGATTCAGGAATTCCATGGCATTCCACAGATAATTGTTTCCCCAATATTGCCAATCCTGGATAATACCATCGAGTGGCACACCCAAATCCCTGTATTTTCTCACTACACCCACGGTCTCATCCTGGCTTTTGTATCTTTCTTTGCTTTGCCAGAAGCCATAAGTCCACAATGGAAACATGGGCACCTCACCTGTAAGTTCGCGCATGCGGGCTACCACGCCATCAGCATTACCACCCAACATAAAATAATAGTCGATGCAATCACCAACCTCAGATTGGAAAGTTGTTCCCTCCTCATTGTCGGTAAAGGTGGTGGGTGAATAATTGTCCCAAAACAACCCATAACCTTTGATCGATTGGAAAAATGTAACAAAGTCTTCGGTATTGTTTTGAACCATCCTAACTTCCTGATTGCGTTGGTTCATTTTCCCTTTTTGAAGAATACCCAATCCATAAATAGCTTCATCTTCATCCAAAGAAAATGACTGCTGCACATTGTAAGTTTGGTTGCCCACATCGTTGAACTTAGTGAACTTGGTACTGGATTCTTGCTCGGCTAATAAGGTATTCCCTGAGTTTTTAAAAGAAATTTTTCCGTTAACGAGATTAAGCTCCACCTGAAGCTCTTTGCCTCTTACCAAGAGGTTATCTCCCTGTTGTTGTGTGGTAAAGCTGGTTTTGTCCGGTGTTTTGATTACCGAAAGGCTTTCTTTCTCAAATGAAGTTCCTTGAGGCCATTTCACCACTCTTACAATAGAGGGGCTGAAATATTGAATCTCCACTTCAACTGAATTGACAGTGGCTTTTATGCCACCCTCAGTTTTTTGCCATGTTTGTGCTTCGCAATTAAAAATTAAAGCGAACAATGTTAGAACAACAAAAATTTTCTTCATAGGATTTTTTGACGTTTGTATTAAGACAAAACTAATCGTTAGTGGAGTGTTTTCACCTATACATATGTTGCAAAAGTTGTCGCTCTGGTTGAAATATAATATAACAGGCGTTATTGTGCATTCAAGAATTCAACAAGTTTGACTAAATCATCTTTTTTTCCCGGTTTGATTTTTTCTTTTTTTAAAAATTCCCGTGCTGGTGCATTATCTGCAACAAGCTTTTTTAGATCCTTTGTGGTAAGAATTATTGTAGGCAGCAAATCATTAATTTTTACAAAATATTCTATGGGCATAGACTCAAATCTAATGGGTTTTGCATCAGAAAAACCTTTAAGCTTCTCAGCACTCAGTAAGTTTACATTTTGCCTTCGTAACAAGCTATAATCCCCATTAGTGATGACGAAAAAATATAAAAATTTATCTTTTTCCTTCATATCACAACTTATCAGCTTCTCAGATCCGTACATGATAGATGCTACTTCCTTTTTATTAAGCCACAATGTTTTATCGTTTTGTTTAAATTCCATTTCATCCATATACAAATCATATCTCAATGGAACAATTGAAGAATCACCATTTATTAAAAACACCGTACTTTTCACAAAATCGTTTGAATAATAAGGATCTCCCTGAATACTGGCATAAGCTATTTCACGTTTAGCTTCGCGGGCTTTTAAACCTTGGAATTCTAAGGCAAAATTTTGAAGCGTATTTTGAGAATAAACAAATTCTATACTACTGTAACATACAATAACCAATACAAATATGACTCTTTTCATATTCCTGTTTTTTCTGTACTCATTCTATTCCGAAATCAGAAATTAAAATTTCAATTCAAGAACAACAAATTAAAGGTGACCATTTTCTAAATGGACTTTCCAGATTGTTCTGTTCTAATCTGAATTTCTAAAAAAAGGGTTTCACCTAATTAACGATGATACCTTAAATCCTGTTATTTTATGTTTGTCAACAAGTCTTATTCATTAAGATATTTATCAATTTCTGCAACCAACATAGATAATACACTGGGCCTTGGGGCATTTATATTGACCATCTGTCCATTTTTATTCATGATCATATATCGTGGGATACCAGTAATATTGAATTTAGCTCCAAGATCGCTGTAGGTTGAGGTTTCGAGGAAATAATGATCGCCCTGCAGGTCATATTTCTTAATTACACTTTCCCAGGCACTTTTTTCTCCACTGCCACATAAGTAAACAAAGACAACATCTTTATCCTTTAAGGCTTCCTTCATTGGACCACTATTTGAAAATTCTGATCTGCATGGTCCGCACCAGGGTGCCCACACATCAATATATATTACTTTGCCAGCATGTTTCTTCGCGATATTGGCCAGTAACTCCTCAGCCGAACCTTCGGGAGCATCGTTCAGATTACAATATTCCGGTAGTGGTTTTTCAAGTTCTTCAATGAATTTATTATAAACAAGTTCAAGATGCGCTAACTGCTCATTAGAAAATCCAGCATGTTGACACATCTGTCTGATCTTATCTGCAGCTGGCTTATCCGCCCTATCAATGTACGAATATAAATTGCTGCTCAATACATATTTTTTCAAAAAGTTGGGATATGGTGTAGCTTCATATTGCTCGAGTAACGCCGTAATATAACCTTCTGTATGCATCTCACTGAACAAGTCCTTCATTCTCTCACTTATATCCTGATATACCTTTCCATTTTTTTCTATATCTTCTAAATACAGCTCTATGCTTTCTATCTGAGTAGCTGTAAGGGATTTATCGGTTTCCTTTATGAAATTAAAAATATTTTCAGTTGATGGAACTTTTTCCGGATTCTTCTTAAGCCATTCCCCTATTGCATTTTGATTTTTATTAAAAAGTTCATTGAGAAGTTTTGTAGACTCCTCCATATTAGAATTTACATAATTCTTAACTACAATTTTTTCTTCTTCAGTAAGCAAACTATCATTTTCTAACAAATACTGCCATATCATGCCAGAAGAAAAACTTCTTAATTTATCGAAATGCATGTTCAATTCGTGTAGATAACGCTGAAACGAATTTGAAACCCGATATTTCAGATCTGAAATATCCAGTGAATCAATAAAGCTGAAATAAGTAGGATGCAATTCGAGAGGTTCTATTTTATGTCTCACATTTCTCATCCAGCGATACCTCATCAATCCATCGTAATGTTCGATTTCCTGATTGATATACAACCAATCTTTAAAACCGGGGGATACCTCATTTTTTGAAAGGAATTCTTCTATTTCAGCTAATTTCCCGTCTTCAAGCTTTCTTCGGCTTTCTTTATATTCTTCTGGTTCAAGCGTCATGTTCTTTTCATCGTTCCGCTGAAATTCCAAGACTTTATTGCCTTCTGATTTATTATAATTGGATAGATCCCGATTAAACGCAGCATATTTGCCCATCCATAATGCATTATCCGACAAATTACGGGTCCGGACCGAACCATCAATTGATATCATCAAAGTATCTCCAGGTTCAAGAAACACTGTTTCAAACAAACCACCCATTCTAAACATTACATCCTGTGCTGAAGGCAATGGCACACTCACCTGAAAGCGACTATCATCCATAATTTGAGCGGTATATTTCACTTGATGACCATAAATCATGTCGTTTACTATTAAATTTATGGTGCCATTTTTAAATTCTTTAGGCAGGTTGCTGATATAGCCTTTCATCACAGCTGTTCCGGGTTCTGAATTTAGTGGCAGAGTGTCTTTGGGGCGATAATTTGCCTTGGTTGTTTTATTTACACAAGTATATGCTGCATTTCCATCATGCAGCATGACTTCGCTGCCATTCAACTTCATTTTAAGAAATACCGACCGTGGTATAAGCTCACAGACATAATCCCCCTGGGCATTATAATAACAAATTGTGTCGGTTTTCTCCAATGCTATCTTATACTCGCCTCCTGAATAAGACACAGCTTTATTAGTCCAGAAATCGTTTTTGTAGATTGAAAAATTGTCGGTAAGCGACAACTTCCATTCACCTGACGTCTTATCGATCCAGTTGGTTTTTAGATGAATCGGCAATTGTACAACTGCTTCATCTGGCAAGGAAGTACTTTTTTTGAACATTTTGTACTCCTTGTCGGCACCTGATTTCATTTCCATGTAACTGTCTGAAATTTTCCTGAAATAAACTACGGGCTTGTTTTCACTAAGCGCCTTAAATTGTTGTCCATCTGAAACAAAAAGATTGTAGTCGGTCTTAAGCTTCCTTTTTTTGGAAACTATCATGTCCGTTCCAACAAGTAGTTTTGCTTTAGATCCATCACAGGCAAACCATTCACCAATAAACTCATTGTTGACGATTTTGCCATCGGGTAAGTCTTTAGAATTTTTCAAATAAAAACTGTCACCATCATGGAAGGAAACCCAGCAGTAATTTCCCTCGCCATTTGTTAGTGTCCATTCAAGGTCTTCTCCTGCTTTGGTCTTCACCAGTACTGTAACGTTTTGATCATTTACATTTAGTCGTTTTAATCTTAAAGTATCCTTATTCAACACTACTTTATAATCAGACAGGAGTTCCATTTCCAGATCAGAACCATTAGTCGCTAACCATTTACCCAATAGTGCCACTGGAATTTCTTCAAAAGTAGAACTTTCCATGTCCGGCATTTGCGAATATCTTTTTAGAAACCGATCATTCTCACCTAATATTTTTATACCTATATAATTAGGCCTGGCGTATTTTAAATGGATATATCTTCCGAACCTTGGGCCACTGATATTGACCTGCTGAGTGTTTTGAAATTTTATAAACCTGTTATATTTATAACTTTCGTCTTCAAAAACAAGGCTGTCTTTATATACACTGATATACTTTTTATCCGATCCATCAGTCAAATACCAATCCCCAATTCCTTGCTCGATTATTTTTGGCCCTTCGGGAAATGCAACATCTTGCTCTGGTATTTTTTTGTATGGCCTGAATGTCCAGTTGTCGGCTTCTTCGGCAATCCAAATCGTATCCTGTTTCCCAATTTTTAATTTAATAGAATAGGATCCATCAGCTTCGGAATATTTTTTTACAATGACATTGTATATATCATCCTCTTTTTCAATCGTTTCAAAATAGCCTGCCTGGGAATTTGGATAGTTAATGAAAAAATCCTTGTTCAAATCAGCTGACCATCGACCTTCAGAATTTAAATAATCACCAAAAATTTCAGCAGGTAGATCATTAATGGTCAATTGTTTTTGTGAAAATACAGGAACAAGAGATAAATAGATCAGAATAAGGGTTAAATAAAATGGTTTCATTATCAAATGGTTTGTTAAGTATATGAATGATAAGTTTTTAATTGAATTCAAATGAAATACCCTATTCCTCATTCACATAACAACATCAGAAATGGAAAACCTTCAGGTGAGTTATATCCTCCTTGCCTATTAAGGGAACTATTTGCTTCAAAAGTATACTTTAAAAATTAAATACCTTCATGTAAATGTTACAAAAAGTTTTCTGTATGTTACATTTGGTGAGAATTTTGAAATATGGTTTGGTGTAGCGGCTGGAAAATGTATTTAATAAATGATTATAACTAAAAAAAGGGAACAACTATATCTTTTCGTCATATATAGTTGTTCCCTTTTGAATGATCCAGAAAGAACTAATATCCTTTATAAATTTTCTTCGTGGCTATACTTCCATCTGAATAAAGTTCTTTCACTATAAACAGCCCTTGAAGATTACCTAAATCATGAATTTTCTGCCCCATAATAGTATAATACCATTTGGATACAATAGTGGCACCTGATCCTGGACGCTGGTCAATGGCCGTAATCCGATCAACAGTACCAGCTAATGAAATAGTTTCCGTCCAAACGTCTGGTGACGAAAGGGTTATTTCCCCAGTATGTGTACCTCTGGCCAAGTCAGCCCTCATTCGCACATAAACTGTTGTCGGAGCAACAAGACCATCTGCTTGTTCCAAGTTTAAAATTTGGGTATATCCCATAGTTTCATCTAAAGATATTTCAAAATTTTCAGATGATTCCACCTTTACAGCATCTACCAACAGTTTTCCTGACACCAAAAACGACTGGCTTTCTGAAGGACCCATATCTCTGATGTAACTAAATCCATCCATTTCGTCAATATCATTTCCATTATGATCCTTAGTATATATAGTAGGTGGATCGTATTCACTGGAATTGGTTAGAAATACCGTATCAATTATAAAAGGATTGTTTCCATTAGACCAAAAACCAGCAATATATATATTCTCCGTGTTAAGAGGTGTGTTATCCTCTTTCATTGCACGATCCAGTATAATAACCACTTCACTGTTGTTACCAAAGCTGAACGATGCCGGTTTGGCCCAGTAATCGTTTTTATCAAAAAGCCTAAAATCCACACTGGCATTATTATCACTGCCCAATCTCACTATAATATATTTATAATCTGACAAATCGAGTCCGTCATAACGCCACCCACCAAAGCCATACGGACCGGTATGCAGTGTTCTTGTAGTTTCGTCAAAGCTGCCATTCTCCCAAATATTTGGACTAAAGAATTCATTGGTCAAAGGAAATGTAGTAGAATTAATCTGTAAAGTTGCTTGTTTTTCGATACCCAAAGGACTGGTATATGAGATGTCCAATGTAGCAAGACCATCTTTCTGGGAAAGGATATAACCTCTTGAAAATTTAATCACTTCCGGATGATGGTTGGTATATTTCACTTCCGCAGCAACATCCTCGATACGACCATCAGCAAATACAGCCTTTACCACAAGTTTTGTAGTAGCATTGGTCAACACTGTGATATTTTCACCCCCCTCTATAATAAAATCGGTCAGTGTTAAAGATTCTTCAGTGAATTGTTCAAAATCAGCATTGTAGAACGCATCTTCTAAAAACTCACTTTCCGTAGAAAACCAATCTATATCCACATATCCCCCTGTTCCTATTGTAGCAAAGTTGAAAATACCGAATTTATTGCCCGAAATTATGGAAGGGTCAACTGCCAACTCTATTTCAGTACCCAATTGGGTATAAGTGCTATTATCAAAACTATAAAATAATGTGGCTGTACTGGTAGAATAGTTTGCAATGGCACGTAGATATATTTCTTCCCCTGAAACAATAGGCCCAATTTGAGTTTCATCGTTATGATAAAAAATCAGATTCTTCTCATCACCTGAAACTTTTACGCCAATATAGGAGTAAGCATCCTGAAAAATTGATAATCCTGCGATATCCCCATTAGCCATATTATCTATCTCCATCCGGATAGTGCCATAGGAATGTTCAGGATCGGCAGGATAAGCAAAAATCCTTTGTGTAAGTATATTTTGAGCTTTGTGTACGCTATCGGTTATCTGAACCGTTTTCAGCCTCATAAATCCAGGACGCTCTAACAATTTCCATTTTGAATCATCAGGAATATTATTCCACCCCCATTGAACACCTAAATTGTAATCCCGAAAGTTATCGTTTGTGGTCAGATAAGTAGAAAAATAGTCCATCCCAACTTCGGGTTTGTCCAAAGCAGTTGCATCTTTTGCTGTTTCATCAACTATAGGATTATCACCTGACCATGATACTGGTAATAAATGTGGAAAACTACCAAAAGACCCCATATCATAACTGATTATAGCCCACCATTCACCGGTTTGAGTTTCCACAAGACTACCGGCTTGGATATTTGAATCGTCCACGTAAACTACATTCTCCAAAGAAATTTCGTTAATTTGTTTTAGTGAAAACTCCCAATTGACCAGATCATTTGATTGCAGGATGGTGGTATTTGGGTGGATGTTTGTATTTGATGAAATCAGATAATAAGTATTGTTGTCCCTTATGAGCACAGGAGCGGGAAAATCGGCATTGATCACCGGATTGGCAAAAGTACCATCTCCATTGTCACTGTTTGCCCTATATTCAAAATCCGCTCTTGGATAGTTATCTTTGGCATAATCCTGGTACCAATGATAGATAGGCCAAGGGCAAGCTTCCGGATCGTTAAGGAAGGTATAAGGCTGGCCGAGAGCGGGAGGAATTCCGGTAAAAGCCGCGAGATGATGTGGCTCTGTGAAGAGAAGCCAACTAACGTTACCGCTTTCATCCATAATTTTCTTAAAGTTGGCACCAAAACCCTCACCACCTGCAACGCCTGTTATCCCTTTTCCCCAGGATGATTGGTATTTTTCTGGTGCCCAGTCCATTTCAGTGATCACAATTGGAGCAAAATCAGCAACAGCCTGGACATTTTCGTCCCACTCCCTTTTAAAAACATCGTAGCCATTTGCACTTCCAAACCATCCCGGATAAATATGTACGGCGTAACCAATGTTTTCACCTTCAATCGGGTTCACTGCATAACCTTTATATTGTGACTGATACCCAGAGCCCGGTATCCAAAGCACATTGTGGAAACCATTCTCACGGATTTTATTGACGATAGGTTGAAATATTTCCTTCAGAACATCGAAATGGGCTTGAGTATTACTTCCAGCAGAACCGTTTGCTAAGCGTATCCTTACGGGTTCATTTGCCAATTCAAACATGATTTCATGTCTGGATTTGATTTTGGGATGTTGTGAAACTATGTCCCAAACATTCATCAGGTATTGCGCATAATTGTAATCATCCTCCACACCGATCTCTTCAGGACTTACACCTGGAGGGCGCAAAATCACATACATTCCTTTAGAAATAGCATATTCTGTCATAGGAATAAATACCTCGTCAAGGTATTTTCTAAACCGGCCTTCGTCGAAGCAATTGGGAAGTTCATGATCATCAGGCGTACAATCCGGGTCATTTGACCAGTATGGATCCATGTGCATACGCACAAAGTTCATCTTCCAACCAGCAGCAAGTATTCTGTCTATTATATCTTTATTATAGGTTAGACACCCACTTACATTATAGTTGTTCCATTTGCTATTCTGCTCGTTGAACCAGGGAGAAAATGTCTGGGCATATCCATGCAAGTTGACTATATTACCGTGGGGATCTTTCAGATAACGGCCTTCTACATGTAGCGGTGGCATTGGCATCCCTTCCCAGGCAAAAACATTGTGGGTTAGAAATAAAATAAATATAATAAAATATAATTTTAGTATAGTTTTTTTCATATTTAAAACGATTTGTGCTTCTACGAATATAATGTTTTAAAAATTGCAAAAGGAATTTTACGACAAATGATGAATTAGACTCATGTAAGAAATAATCAAAAATACACCATTTACTAATAGCTTATCCCATTAAATTTCTTTTACTTTTTCAAACAAATTATTCAGCAAATACCTCTTTCCTTTTTTTGTATCAAATGTAATTGTTTTGTCCTTGTAATATAATGAACAATTATTTCCTGCTTTTGACAATACCTCAACTTCCTGGATTAGCCCATTATTCCAATATATTGAAATTTCGAAGCCCCCTCTGGCACAAATGCCCTTAACCGATCCGGTAGGCCATGCATCAGGCAATGCAGGCAGGAGAAAAATTCCGTCTTCAGTAGATTGCATTAACATTTCAACAACTCCTGCAGCCCCGCCAAAATTTCCATCGATCTGGAAAGGAGGATGGGCATCAAGTAGATTGGGATATGTGCCTCCACCGCCACCGTAATTTACACCTTCAGGACCATCAGGTGGTACATATGTTAAGAGCTCCCTAAACAACTTGTATGCACGGTTGCCATCCCAAAGCCTGGCCCAGAGATTAATCCGCCAACCTTTTGACCAGCCGGTAGTTTCATCACCTTTTATTTCCAATGTTGTACGACAAGCATCAGCAAGATCGGGAGTTTTTTCAGGAGTAATCTGATGCCCAGGATGCAAGCCGTATAAATGGGTTTGGTGCCTGTGTTGGGGTTCAGCATCTTCCCAATCATGGTACCATTCCTGTAAATTGCCATTTTTACCAATTTGATACG
The DNA here is from genome assembly GCA_023393375.1 of Bacteroidota bacterium. Classification (GTDB taxonomy): domain Bacteria; phylum Bacteroidota; class Bacteroidia; order Cytophagales; family Cyclobacteriaceae; genus JAEWLI01. The sequence continues at coordinate 3,349 of JAEWLI010000084.1, read as the reverse complement.
GGTAAAGCCGGTTCAATGCCATTTTTAAACTGTCCCTAAACCCATCATCCATACCGAGGAGGTCCGATGCTTGTATGGTTTGCTTAAAACACTCCCTGATCATAGCCAGATCGGAAGTAGCTCCATATAAAGTAGCCCCTTTAAACCCATCAGGCGTAAGATAAGAATTTTCTGGCGATGTTGAAGGCGATGTAATCAAATAGCCATCTTTATCTTCAACCAACCATTCCAAACAGAACTCTGCTGCACCTTTTATCAGAGGGTAAGCAGATTCCTTCAGAAATATTTTATCCCCTGTATAAAGATAATGATCCCACAAATGGGTTACCACCCATGTTCCGCTCATGTTCCAATTTGCCCACATAGGTTCCCCCTTTCCAAAATCACCTACAGGGTTGCTCATGGCCCAAATATCTGAATTATGGCATGCCGCCCATCCTTTATCAACACCATAAAATGTTTTTGCGGTAACTTTTCCTGTTTCGGCCAGATTGCCAATAAATGTCAAAAAAGGTTGGTGCATTTCAGAAAGATTGGCGCATTCGGCCAACCAATAGTTCTCTTCTACATTAATGTTCATCGTGTAATTACTGCTCCACGGAGGACGTAGATACGGGTTCCAAATACCCTGTAGATTTGCCGGCACACCTTCCGTTCTTGAACTGGAGATTAACAAATATCGGCCATACTGAAAATATAAGGTTTCAAGGTTCTTGTCTTCAGCTCCCTCTGTATACCTAATCAATCGTTCGTTAGTTGGCAAAACAGGAACTGTTTTTTCATTCAAATCCAGGTTTACCCTATTGAAAAAGGACTGGTAATCTTTTAAATGCTCCTCTTTTAATGTTTGATAATTCTTTGAGACAGCCTCCATCAATTGCTTTTTTGCAATCGCTTTATTGTCCAACCCCTCTTTCGCAGGATCCTTATCGAAGCCGTTAAAACTAGTGGCCATAGATACAAACAACAAGGCTTCATCAGCATCTTGAAGGTGTAGACTGGAATCTGAAACTACTAATCGGCCTCCCTTATTTTTAATTTGAAAATAGGTTGAGAAGCGGGTTCCCCGGCTTTCGTCAAAACGAACAGGATCTTCACTATTCCAATAATTGGGCAAAGCATGATAGGGCGCATAACCCTCTATCTGCAAGATATCCTCACTAGTGCTGCTCGTATATTTCAACAGCCCCTGATATTTAACTTTAAAGCTTAAGGATTTTTTTTTATTGCTGGTTAGTCGGATCACCATCACTTGATCGGGATGGGAAACTAAATATTCCCGTGAAAAAACCACACCACCGGCCTCATAATTTACCATGGCAATGGCTTTGCTAATGTCCAATTCTCGATAATAGTTCTGATAATCATTTTGATGTTCAAAATCAATGATCATCGTACCTAAAGGTGCATATGATTCCGAGAATTTTCCCTGAATTTTTTTATTAAGTTCTTCAGCTAGTGGATAGTTCTCTTGTGCCAAGGCTTGGCGAATTTCAGGAATATGTTGATGGGCATCAGGGTTCATATAAGGATCTACCGGTTCTCCGGACCACAAAGTGATGTCATTTAAAAAAATACTATCCGATTGAACCCCGCCAAAAACTGAAGCTCCGTGTTTACCATTACCAAGCACCAGGGTTTCTTCAAAATATTCAGCCGGTTTGTCAAACCAAAGTTTCATGTTCGAATGCTCATGTGTATTACGACAGCCAATTAGAGTTATAAATAATATAACAACAAACAGTGTGTTTCTCATTTTTAATTCTATATAAAAGGATCTATTGAATCGCATACAACCCAATTGCTCCTATATCAATATGTCAGGCATAGGTTAGCCAAATTAATGAAACCATTAATACACAGTTGTCTTTAACTCTTCGTATTGGTCAAGTGAATATTTACAGGCATTCATCTTCTTTATGATGCCTGTAAATGCTCTGCTATTGATTGGTCATCTTAATAAACCAACTACATGATTATGAGCTTTTGGATTCCAAAATTTCTTTTTCCATCAGTTTTTATAAAATAAACTCCATTTTTAAGACCGGTATTGATTTTATGGGTTCCCGTGCCTAATTTTTCAGTTTCAAATACTTTTTTACCGTCTACTCCTAAAATGGTTATCCGATAACCTGCATTATCATCTGACAAAATATCGACTGTGAAATCGCCACTTATTGAAGGATTGGGATAAACCTTAAAACCGCTATTTTCAGATTCTGTTGAGAAAATATCAGTTTCATTCGATGCAATTCTCGCTCCTGTATTTTGAATTACCTGAAAAGCCTGGTTCTGAGCTCCAGATACGCAATCCCATTGAAGAATATTGGCACCATCGGCTGTCGATCTTTCCGCAACGTCCAGACATTTTCCGCTATGGCGTGCGATAATCTTCCAATTACCATTGCCTGCATTCTCGAATCGCCACTGCTGGTTATTTCCACCCAGATATTGCCATGTATGGATATTTGCTCCACTAGCTGTGGAAACCCCTGAAACATCAATGCATTGATTGGTTGCAATTACAGGACTGATCCGGTGCCAACCATTTCCCAAGTGGGTTACCTGGAATCTTTGAGCATCGCCTCCCCAGTAGCTCCACTGTACGATATTTGTGCCATTGCTTGTGCCAAAATTATAGGTATCAATTGCTTTACCACTGTGTTGAGCCACGAAGGAATAAACACCATTAAATGTACCGTTGCCATTACCGGAGCAATCCAAATAATCTTTCAACCAAACCATGGCAGGTCTTTCTGATCCATTGGATCTGATGAGGTGTGAATTGGGAATCCAGGTATGTCCCTGTACATAACCCCAAAATGTAATACCATGTATAGCAGGATTATTCCAAAATATGGGAAAAAGCTCAGCCATCTTATTCCTTTGCTGGTTATCGTCAGCTATATCAAGATCGAATTCTGATATATAGATAGGCACACCCGGGCATCGGGAAGTAATCCTGTTCAGCCTGGCAATTACATCCGCACCCGGAGTAGTTGCCAACCCATGTGCCTGAAGCCCAATGCCATCGATCAATCCACGGCTGCTTAAAATATTGACGATATCACAAAGAATTTCGAGATCGTTATTCCAATGATTGTTCAAAATATTATAATCATTTATAAGCAATTTCGAATTTGGAAAATATTGCCTTGCTTTTTCAAAAGACCATACCACCCAATCCCAACCTGTGCCGTATAAACCATTATCTCCTCCAATTGCCGACCTCCAACTTGGTTGCGCATGATTAGGTAAACATTCATTTACTACATCTACAAAATCACAATCGGGGAAAGTTCGTCCCGCTTCCCTGATCCAATTTTCGACTGCTGCAGCTTTGTTGGAG
>JAEWLI010000044.1 GCA_023393375.1 Bacteroidota bacterium | reverse complement strand
TTATTGAAGGTACCTATAAAGGGCTGGTTTTATATAAAGAAATAAATGGAAAACTTGTTTTTCAACATAAAATAGCTGGTTTTGAAGAATCATCAAGGGTGATGGAGCAAGATGTGAATGGTGACATCTGGATGACTCACGGATACAAGGGTGTTTATAGGCTTAAGCTAAACAAATCCATCGATTCTGTTTCCGTAAAATATTATGGTGTGGAAGCCGGACTTCCTTCTATCCAGCAGATTAATGTTTTCAGAATTCGTGATCAACTCGTATTTACCACACAAAACCAGGTGTACAAATTTGATGAAAAGTCTGATCGCTTTTTGGTTGACGAGTTTTATACAAACTATTTTGGGTCAGACCCGGTGATCGCTTTGCAAGAAGATCCCTTTCAGAATATTTATTTTCTAACCTTGGATGAAATTGGGGTGCTGGAAAAACAACCCGGTGGTGAGTATAATAAAAAGAGTGGTGTATTTAATAAACTCAAAGAGATATTGAATGATGATTTGCAAAATGCTTCGGTATTAAGCTCGAATCAAACATTGTACGGTGCAAAAGAAGGGTTTGTATTGTATAATGCCGGTGGTTCTGATATTACTTCGTATCCTCATCATGCTATTATCAGGGAAGTAAGGCTAACCGGGGATTATAACGATGCACTTTTCAGCGGTTATTATCTTCAAAACAATCAGATCACCTACAAACAACCTGAAGAATATATTAAAAACCTGCCCTACAAAAACAATTCGCTTTTAATTAAATACAGCACTGCTTTTATAGATGGCTTGCAGAAAACCCAATATCAATACTGGTTAGAAAACTCTGAAAAAACCTGGAGCGAATGGACTGATAAAACTGAAAAAGAATATACCAACCTGAAAGAGGGGAAATATACTTTTCATGTACGTGCCAAAAATATCTATGGCAAGGTCAGTGAAACTGCCAGTTATTCATTTGTTGTATTACCACCCTGGCACAGAACCAAATGGGCTTATTTTTCAGGTGCATTTATCGTTTTGACAACGCTTTTTGGTCTTTTTTATATATTCGATAAAAAACATCAGCATGAGAGAAGGCTCCTGACTATTCAGCAGAAAAAGGAACTGCATAAAAAGGAAACGGTAATTCAGACCATTACCAAAGAATCAACAGAAGAGATCCAACGGTTGAAAAATGAAAACCTAAAGGCTGAAATAGATGGTAAAAACAAAGAATTGGCTACTTCTACCATGCATCTGATCAATAAAAATGGTTTCATCGCCAATATGAAAAATAACTTGACAGCGATTTCCAAGCGGAGCAAAAACCCTGAAGTTCAATACGAACTAAAGAAACTTATCAATAATATTGACAAGAACATATCGGAGGATGACGATTGGGAGCATTTTTCTATCTATTTCGATCAGGTGCATGGCGATTTCATCAACAGACTGAAAGAAGTTTATCCCAACCTGAGCCCTCAGGAGTTGAAGTTGAGCGCCTATCTAAGGATGAATCTGTCGACCAAAGAGATGGCGCACCTGCTCAATATATCTGTCAGGGGTGTTGAAATAAGCAGGTACAGACTGCGGAAAAAGCTGAACCTCGACCGGGCAGTGAACCTACAGGAATTCATTTTAAAGTATTAGTTGATCTTGAATTTCTGTTGTATGCAAGTTTCTCTACGCTATCAACTGGAACATCCGGTTTGTCCCAATATCCATCATTAAGGCAATAGATTAATTGGGATTGCTATGTAAACCTCATGTATTTTTTCACCTCATCCACATTCTCTTTATCTGTCAACATCTCAAGAAGAATAAATGCCACATCCAATGCAGTTGCCGGACCTGTTGAAGTGATGATGTTTTTATCTATTACAATTTGTTCGTCCTGAACTATTGCCCCAAAGTCAGCAAGTTGTTTTCTCCTCACGCCGTCTAATAAATCATATGTAGTTGCTTTTCGCCCCTTTAAAACGCCAGACTTACCAACAGGTAATGCAGAAACGCATATCGTAGCGATAATTTTTCCACTTTTATCAAATTCCCGGATCAGGTTTAAGAGCCTTTCATCATAGGCATCTTCATAAAATCCTGCCTTTTCAAATCCTCCAGCAATAGCTAATGCATCATAATCCTGAACATTGATTTTTTCAAATGCCAACTCAGGCTGGACAGTAAAATTCCATGTGCATTTTATCTCCGGTCGGAGTCCTGTGGTGATCAAATCAATAGGTTCTTTTCCAAAAACCCGGCTCCAACCAATCACATCGGTAAATACACTTGCTTCATATTCTTCAAAACCTTGTGCAAGAAATAATAGTACTTTTTTGTTCATAACTAGCTTGTTTAAAGTTTAAGGTTCAATGTTCAATGTTCAATGTTCAATGTTCAATGTTTAATGTTTAAGTTTACCTGTTTTCTACCCCGATTTGGTAAGATTCTGTCAAACCACGAATGAATGTTTTTATTTTCCTTGAAATTTCGGGGTTTTCAGTTTCAATTTTCAGGTCATGATAAGTGCCATCAGCTAATAGGAAAGAAATGGTATAAGGTTGAAAAATTACTTTGTTTAATTCAGACCACAAAAAGGTAATTTCCTTTGAAAGACGTGATTCTTTCAATAATATTGATTTTTCGGATAATTCTATTCGTGGTGCATTTTTAGGTGCCAGCATAAATATGCCATTATATAAACCCCCAATTCCTACAAGAAGCATGATTAATCCAATGATCAGTGAAAGTTGCTGATGCTGTGAGCCCCAAAATATATTACTTATACCATTCAAAAAAAACAATACAGAAGCAATGATGGTAAATATCCTGTATGTTTTGTAACCAAACAGTCCCTGTTTTAAAAATATCCTTATCATAGCCATTTAGATTTTACTTGTAGAATGTTACTCTCTTAATGTTGATTTGGGTTTGATACGGGCATTTATTTATGTTTTCTTCACACCAATTTACAAAATTTCATCAATTCTCCAACCCCTGATTAACCTTTCCTTCCTTTTTTCTCACAGATTACACAGATCATCACAGATAAAAGATACAGGAATTGAGCTTTTTTGAGAATTAAGGGAATAATGATGTTTTAAGATTGATTGACATGAAGCCGGTTGATCAATTTAAGATCTGTGGAAATCCGTGCTATCCGTGAGCCACCTATTTTTCTCTCACAGATAACACAGATAAATATTGGTTGTTGCTTTCCCATTAAAATATGGTGAGCTGGTGATTTGAGAGTCGGTGAGTCGGTTGGCTTTGAGCCATCAACTATGAGCTTTTTCCTTTACTATTCATTACAAATTATCAATTTCCCTTGCACTCCGCCCTTTGCCCTCCGCTATTCTCCTTTCTCCTTTTATATAATTAAAAATTCCCTCATAAACTTTAGACCTTCGATTTTTTTTATACTTTTGCAACGCATATGGTTTCGGGGCGGTGTTCGTACCTCACCCGAATGAAAAGGGAATCCGGTGAAAAACCGGAACTATCCACGTAGCTGTAAGCTCTTGAAATGTTGTTTCAACCCATGCCACTGTCCCGATCTGTCGGGGTGGGAAGGCCGAAACAACAGAGCGAGTCAGAAGACCTGCCAAATGCGATATTCATTCAGACTTTCGGTGGAAAGGTCAGGAATGTGGACATTTTGCCTTTGGGTTCCGGCCATACCCTTGCATTAACCTCTGCTTCCTAGCTTAAATCGAAGTCTCATTGATTAAAACTTTAAACAATGAGCAAAATGATGATTTGGCAGTATTATAAGCGCTATGCCTCAAGGAACCTTTTTTCCTGTGATCATAGCTGTATAATAGCCTATCATCATCAAAAACACACATCTTTCACATTTAAAACAAAATTTTTATGAAAAAACAGATCGACATCAGGTTCATCTCCCTATTGGTTATCATCATGTTGCTGGGAATTTGGCGGATCATTATTGTGCAAAATGAGGATAACACCTGGATGAATTTTTCCCCGCTCGGAGCCATGGCTTTATTTGGTGGTGTTTATTTTTCCAACAGGGCGAAATCTTTCATTTTTCCACTGCTCATCCTCCTGGTCAGTGATATCATTGTAATGCAAACTGTATATTCCCAATATGCTTCCGGCCTGCTTTACAATGGTTGGTATTGGACATATGGCAGTTTTGCCCTGATGGTGCTATTGGCAGAACTGTTCAAACGCAAGGTGACTGTCGGCTCAGTATTGCTGATGAGCATATTAGCAGCGTTAATACATTATGTGGTCACAGATTTTGGTGTTTGGATAGGTGGAGGCAGGGATATTACTACCGGTTTGCCCTATACCAAAGATTGGGCTGGATTGGTAAAATGTTATGTACTGGCATTGCCCTACCTGAAATCACTGCTTCTGGGCAACCTGATATTTAGTGCGGTATTGTTCGGGGGATTTGAATTGGCACAGTACAAATTTCCATCCTTGAAATTGTCGAAATTATAATGAAGTATTGTCCTGAGTGCAATGAGCCTGTACACTGTGCATCTGGCAGCAACAAAACATGTTGGTGCAGCTCTTTGCCGCCTGTGCTGCCGGTAGATGATACCAAATCGTGTTTGTGCCGAAAATGTCTTGAGAAAAAATTAAAGGCTGAGATAGCATCATATGTTCAGGATTTCAAAGCTGGACGGATAGAAAATGTGGCACCCAAATATGCTACAGCCGAATTGGTGGAAGGCATTGATTATTATATGGAGAACAGCTACAGGGTAATGACCGAGTGGTATCACTTAAAAAGGGGGTATTGCTGCAGGAATGGTTGCAGGCACTGTCCGTATGGGTTTAAAACACGAACAGTATGATATATTATATCACAGGAGGCACACGTTCGGGAAAAAGCTCTTACGCTCAACAACTCGCTTTAAGCCTGTCACCGGTGCCAATATATGTGGCTACTGCCCGGCGTTGGGACAAAGACTTTGAAGGCAGGATAGTTAGACATATTCAGGACAGGGGCAGTAAGTGGCAAACCGTGGAAGAAGAAAAATCACCCTCTGCTATCATTTTGACGGGAAGGGTAATGCTCATAGATTGCGTCACGCTCTGGCTTACCAACCTATTTATGGATTTTGATCAAGAGGTCGACCTTTCACTGAATTTTTTTAAACGGGAAATCGACAAATTGCAAACTTTGGACAATACTTATATCATCGTATCCAACGAAATTGGCATGGGCGTACATGCCGAAACTGCGGTGGTCAGAAAATTTACCGACCTACAGGGTTGGGCCAATCAATATGTAGCCAAAGTAGCTAATGAAGCAATTTTTATGGTATCAGGGATTCCGATGAAACTCAAATGAAAAAAGCAGTATTTAACTGGAGTGGTGGCAAGGATTCGGCAATAGCATTGCACTACATCCTAAAAGAGGGCAAATATCAGGTAAGCAAACTCCTGACCAGTGTGAACAGTCACCACCACAGAATTTCAATGCATGGTGTGCGGGTAGAGCTGTTGGAACAACAAACAGCAAAGCTCGGATTGCCTTTGGAAAAGCTGGTGCTTCCGGAGCAACCACAAATGGCTGAATATGAGGAGATCATGGGCAATATGCTTAGACAATTACAAAATAAAGGCATCACCCACAGTATTTTTGGCGATATTTTTCTGGAAGATCTTAAAACCTGGAGAGAGAATAAATTAAGCAAAATAGGTATGAAAGCCGTTTTTCCCCTTTGGAAAAAAAACACGCTTAACCTTTTGCATGAATTTGTAGAAATGGGTTTTAAGACCATCATAGTTTGTTGTAATGCGCAACTCCTCGACAAAAGTTTTGCGGGAAGGATAATTGATAGGGATTTTATAAAAGATTTGCCTAAAAATGTAGACCCATGTGGCGAGAACGGTGAATTTCACACCTTCGTTTTCGATGGCCCTATATTTAAATCACCGGTGGAATTTACCCTTGGTGAAACGGTTTACAAAGAATATGACCATCCAAATAGTCAGCAAAATGGTAAAGACAAAATGGGGTTCTGGTTTGCAGATTTAATAAATCCTTCTGACTCTAAGGCTAAAAACAAATTATTTTAAACAGTATTTAAAAAAACATTATGAATACCACTCTATTACATGAGATTAACCACAAAATAGATTTTAAAACCAAACCTTTAGGGTCTTTGGGCGAATTGGAAGATTTAGCAAGGAAAATTTGTCAGGTACAAGAAACCACATCACCCCAACTTCAACACCCGCACATAGTGGTTTTTGCCGGAGACCATGGTATAACAAAAGCGGGTGTTAGCCCTTACCCACAGGAAGTGACAGCACAAATGGTGTTGAACTTCGTAAATGGCGGTGCCGCTATCAACGTATTTTGCAGGCAACATGACATTGATCTGAAAGTAGTGGATGCTGGGGTTAATTATAATTTTGACCCCGGAGTAGCCATTCTTCATGAAAAAGTGGGCAAAGGCACAAAAAATTTTCTGGACAAACCGGCAATGACCGCTTCCGAGTTGAAATTGTGCATGGATAGAGGTTCACAAATTGTGAAAGAAATTGCCTCTTCAGGTTGCAATATCATTGGCTTTGGCGAAATGGGTATTGGCAACACCACACCGGCAGCACTCATCATGCACAAGTTATTGGATTTGCCTGTCGCGTATTGTGTGGGCAGAGGGGCTGGCATATCAGACGAGGGGTTGAAAGTAAAACTGGAAATCATTAAAAAAGCTGCCAACACATATTACGAAATCAATGATACGTTGACCATTATGCAGACGTTTATGGGTTATGAAATGGCGATGATGTGCGGAGCCTTTTTAGAAGCCGCTGCTCAGAAAATGTTGGTTCTGGTGGATGGGTTTATCAGTTCATCCGTATTTTTGTGTGCCCATAAAATTAATCCAGCCATATTGAACAATGCTATTTTTTGTCATCAATCCAACGAAAAAGGTCATAAAATTATGCTGGAACATTTTGCTGCCACACCAATATTAAAACTAAATATGAGGTTGGGTGAAGGTACCGGTTGTGCTTTGGCTTATCCCATTATTCAAAGTGCGGTTAGGTTTATGAATGAAATGGCAAGCTTCGATTCGGCGGGGGTTAGTAATAAATCATGATGAAGGAACAAATCCATATTTTTTTTGCGGCTTTGATGTTTTATACCAGGTTGCCTTGTCCCAAATGGGCCACTCACGATCCTCATTATCTTAATAGGGCAACCGTTTATTTTCCACTGATCGGCTGGATAGTAGGGTTCTTGGCATTTGCAGGATTCTGGTTGGCTTCCCTCCTATTTTCGCCAATGATTGCCGTGATATTCTCAATGGTCGTTTCCATTTTCACCACAGGTGCTTTCCATGAAGATGGTTTTGCTGATACCTGCGACGGTTTTGGCGGGGGCTGGACAAAAGAGAAGATTCTGACCATCATGAAAGACAGCCGCATAGGAACTTATGGTGCTGCAGGACTTTTATTTATACTTGGACTAAAAGCAGTAAGCTTATATGAGATTGCCTGGTGGATGGATTTACCGGGTATGCTGTTTTCATTTATAACAGCACATTCCGTAAGCCGGTCTGCTGCGGGCACCACCTTGTACAC
>JAEWLI010000224.1 GCA_023393375.1 Bacteroidota bacterium | reverse complement strand
GCATAGTGGCTGTTCCAATATGAACCTTGCAACCTATATTGCAAAGAATTTCTACAATTTTTAAAACTATGGCTTGAGTGGTTTCAGAATATGTATGGATTTCATCTAAAATAACATCACAATATTTAAGATCCGCTATCAAAGCCTCATATCCCTTAGTTCCAAACACGAGTGATGCCAATTGGTGAGGAGTGAGAACCTTTACTGAAGCCCCAATATGACGTTGCAGAATTTTCTCTTCTATTTTCCCATCTTCTAATTTTATGCTTGAAGCTGCATGAAGTAAACGGACATCGGCATTGGTATTATTCAAATCATCCTTTATCCGCTCATACATCGCGTTAATTGACGCTTGAAACGGTAAAGTATAAAATACACGTCCTTTGCAACGACGAAGTAAAAAATCGGTTTTACCTGCACCAGTCGGCGCAGTAACCAATGTATGCATCCTATCATCGTCTGTTAAAACATTTGAAAGCGGGTACAACTCACTTTTTCGTAAATGGTAGTAATTTAGATTGGGTTTAACAAATAATCTTTCTTTCATTGATCCAAGAGATCCACTCATTGCAGAAGCTAGATGATCGGCTGCTATTAGAACTCCTTTCCATTGCGAATAACCATAAGATTTTGATTCACAATAATCTATTACCTCGTAAAAACTTTCTTTTGCTTGTTGAATTGATATTGGTTTTGTATCAAACTGAAAATAATCCAGTATTAATAGAGCATCTATACTCCACGTTTCAAAATCTTTAATATGTTTTTCAAGGCATTTAGGATCATTCTCTGCTAAATCAAGGATTCCTTTTCCTCCAACATCATTATAAATTGATTTGTGATGGGCAACAACCATATCGATTATAGGATATTTTTCATCATCATCAAGCAATGATATAAAAAACAAGGATGCCAGTTCATGCCGAAATATAAATCCGGGAGGACGTTGAAAACTTTTACTTAAGGTTTGTTGAAAAATTGAACTTGCCTTGCCTATATCATGTATTATGGCTCCTCTTCTGGCAATTGAAATATTTAACCCTAAATGTGTCGCAACTTTTTCCGCTAGAATAGAAACCTCGGATAGATGTTGAACCAAAGAAATGCATCCATTTCCTTCTCCTTTAGCCAATATATGATCCAAGTGGGCCATTACATTCCCGTTACTGGTTTACCCGTTATTTCCAGCCACCCATACATAGGTTTTGCTTCGTCAAAACGATTAAAACCAACTAAGAAAGAATCCTTGTTCTCACCAAAACGTAATTCAAATCCTGAAAGATTGTTAAAATCAAACTCATCAATTTTTAAAATATCGGCATCAGGGAATAATATATCTTCGTTTCTGCAAAGGCAAACATGTTGTTTTGCAGCTTTATTGGCGTCGTCCTCATCTTCGAATGCAAGGTATAGGATTGGATCCATCAATATACCTCTTTCCAAAATGGATTGATTGCGGACCATTAGCTTCAATTGAGTTTTCTTTTCCCAACCACGTGTTTGTGTTTGTTCTTGCTGAACGCTTATAGAAGAATATGTTAACTTATGACGAATGATAGAACCAACTTCAAGTTTTTGGCGAAGCCCTTCAATAATTGATGGCGTAAGAAATTGTTGGCTAAATGTTTTACTATCCCTCACGGCCGTCCAAGGTTTGATAAACCCAAAAGGACCAGAATATTTTACCACATAATAAATCATATTTTTTTATTTTAAAGCACCAAAACCAATACCTGTGGAATTTCCAACCCCTACATTCCAGGCAAAAGCAATTTGTTCTTGAGTACCTTTTACAATTACTGGACAAATACTTCCTTTGCAATCGATGTCGTTGAAATTCGTTTTTTTCTTTTTAGGATTAGGGAATGTGCGATCAAATTTTACAGATAATCCTTCTGAAGATAAACCTGCTTTTTCAAGCTTACGAACTTGTGTCTCAGTTAAAAGATCATCAACATCGGGATCATCGTAGAAGAAGTACTTAATCCTTTTTTCAAATGTTCTTTTTACAAATACAGGACTAGATAATAAAAATCTATGTTCCTGTTCAAATTGAGGAGGTTCGACAATTACTATTTCTTTTACAATCATACCATTGAAAACCTCGGGATCATTTTGAATTCCCTTAATGATTTTCTTAATCAATAGTTCGTCATGTGCGCTTATATACCAACAAGTTCCGTTTGGGAAATCCAATCCTTCTTTTGTTGCTTTTCCCCCTACTAACCATGAAAAGGAATAAAGTGAAAGCTCATCATGAATACTGTTTGGCCCAAGCCATTTATGGAGTGCACCAACTAAATAGTTTTGGTAATTAAATGGGACCGTTTTTTTGTTCGATGATAATGTTAAATATACCCGCATATTCTTCTATTTATACAACTAGTTTTATTACTAAAAGACAACCTCCACACACCCAAACCCCATACTGTTCTTCTCCCCAAAACCTGCATAGAACCCCAGTTCCTGCAAAGCAACAGGTGCTTTCAATAGGAAACGGTATACATACCCTCTTACTTTCAATTCGTTGTCCGTATAGGGTTTAATGGTGACCAACTTTTGTCTGGGGACCGAAAGCAACTTAAAGTTAAAGTCGTAGGTTTCCACTTCGTCTGAAATGATACCTCCCGCTGTTGATAATTGCATGGCTGAATAT
>JAEWLI010000207.1 GCA_023393375.1 Bacteroidota bacterium | reverse complement strand
GAATATAACATCCGGATTTAATTGATGAATTTTTTCACAGGCATCATCCGCATTTACCGCCTCACCCAATATTTCTATTTCTGGGTAATCGGCTAACAAGCTAATGAGCTCCTTCCTGGCTAACCTTTCATCATCAATAATTAATGCTTTCATAGACATGGATTATATGTGTTTAGGGATTTTTATTTCAGTCAAAACAAAATCAGGATCTTCATTGATAATTCGGAAATTGGCATTCTCACCGTAAATGATCTTAAGTCGCTGTACCGTATTAGCTATACCATAGCCCACTTGTTTCCCCTGGTTAAAATATTTACCGCTATTTCTGATCTTGATTGTTAAAGAAGAATCGTTCACATGAGCAGCAATTTTTATGATTCCGCCATCCTTTAGCTTAGATATGCCATGTTTGATCCCATTTTCTACCAGTGTTTGTATCATTAAAGGGGGTACCTGAAATTCACTAGCGCATGAATCAATATCAAATTCAGTCTTTAATCTTTCCTCATATCTGATGATTTCCAGATCGAGGTAATCTTTTACTGTCCTTAGTTCTTCATCGAAACTTATAATTTTGTTTTTATCCAGAGTCAGTGAATTCCGCATGATGTGCGATAGTTGTGTAATGGCATGCTTTGCTTTAATCGGATTTTCGTCAACAAGGGCACGGATACTATTTAAGGCATTAAAAATAAAATGTGGATTCAGTTGTGACTTGAGTTTATTTAATTCAATTTCATTTATGGCTGCTTCATATTTTAAAGATTTATTGAAACTGTCTATATAATGATATAGAAAATATATCATACTCCAGGCAATGTATAATATCATTGCCGCCAATAAGTTCATCAGTACAGCAATAAATAAATCTTCAAATACGAACTGGTCAAATAGGTGAATCAGCACCAATTCCAATAGCACAAAAAAAAGGCTCAAACTAAATACGGCAGCGAGTACTCTGGGTATCAATAATTTTATTTCCAGACGTATCCAATTATTATTTTTGATATAATTTCTAAAATAGTGGGTAGAACCTATAAAAAATGCCCCCATCACCAAAAAACTTATTATAGTTTCAAAGAGGATAGGCCGGGATCCTATGATTATAAAAAATATATTTATTGAGGCATATAAAGTCCATCCTGAAATCTGAAATACCCAATAGATGTGCTTTTTACTCATTTCACCAATAAATTTGCCCAATTATTCACTGTACCATGTATCAAAATTGGTTTTTTTTCCAAAAAAAACCGTTATCATCCGTAAATATAATTCATTATCATGCTTTAGGTAAAGTCAAGCAGATTTGTAATTAATTGATTATGTGTAAGTTACACCCTAATTACGAATTAAAATAATTATAATAATTAAACTACTTTTGCTTTTGATTAAAATAAATGACGGCATGGTAAGGTGTAAAAGAAACCTTTATTATTAAATTAATATAGAAATCGCTTAATAGTTAAAATAATTATTATTAATTTCAGGAAATATTTTCGATGTTACAAATAATGATGGGTTTTTTAAATAGCATCGCCGTTAGAAAATAACTGTTTTTTAAATAAACTAAAAGTTTTATGGGAATGAATGAAAAGTTTGAGCATCCTTATGCTTATGATCCAAAATACAAAAAAAGGATCGCTTATTTTAGTATGGAATTTGCTATTGATCAGGCTTTTAAAATATATTCGGGCGGTTTAGGGTTTCTTGCCGGCTCTCATATGAGAAGTGCATATGAGTTGGAACAAAATATGGTAGGGATCGGGATTTTATGGAAATATGGTTATTATGACCAAATAAGAAAAGGTGATCAATCGATGGATGTGTTGTTTCAGGAAAAATTTTACAGCTTTCTGGTCGATACTGAAATCAAATTTGAAATTAACCTTAACAATCACCCTGTATATGTAAAAGCATATTATTTGGATCCCAAGACATTTGGTACTATTCCAATGTTCTTTTTGTCAACCGATCTGCCAGAAAATGATTACCTCGCGCAATCAACTTCACACAAATTGTATGATTCCGATTCATCAGCACGAATTGCCCAAAGCATTTTGTTAGGGTTGGGTGGGGCTAAACTTCTTGACATACTTGGCCATGAAACAGAAATTTATCATATGAATGAAGCCCATGCCTTACCTGCAGCTTTTTATTTATATCATAAATACAAAGATCTGGATGAGGTGAAAAAGAGGTTGGTATTTACCACACATACACCTGAAGAAGCTGGTAATGAAAAGCATGATATCCGATTGTTGGAAAAACTAGGTTTCTTTTGCGATGTGCCTGTAGAAGAAGTAAGAAAGATATCAGGAATGAAAGATGATGTATTTAATCATACCCTGGTAGCTTTAAGAATGGCAAAAATATCTAATGGAGTATCTAAAATTCATGGAGAAGTAGCCAAAAAGATGTGGGCCAATTATTCCCATATCTGTCCGATTATATCAATCACGAACGCACAAAACAAAAAATATTGGGCTGATAAACCTCTTAGAGAGGCTTTGGAAAAAGTAGATCATGAAGCATTGAAAAAGAGAAAAGCTTCATTAAAAAGAAAATTATTTGCTTTGGTCGCTGATCAGACAGGTAAACTGTTCAATCCGGAAACACTGACCATAGTTTGGGCAAGGCGGTTTGCAGAGTACAAAAGAGCCGATCTGATCACGATGGATATGGAAAGGTTCACACGTATTATTGAGAGTACAAAATACCCTGTGCAAATCATTTGGGCTGGCAAGCCTTATCCAATGGATTATAATGCCATTAGCACTTTCAACCGGTTGGTGCATTTAAGCAAAAAATTCAAAAATACTGCTGTTTTGGTAGGTTATGAATTGTATTTGTCGCGTTTACTGAAGAATGGCGGAGATATTTGGCTCAACAATCCCCGTATTACCAGAGAAGCATCCGGAACAAGTGGTATGACAGCGGCAATGAATGGAGCAGTAAACTTCTCTACTTATGATGGCTGGATTGCAGAATTTGCCAAAGATGGCGTGAACAGTTTTATTGTGCCTCCGGTAGATATTACCCTACCTGCTCACCAACAAGATCAGTTGGATGTTCAGAACTTATTGGATGTGTTGGAATCTGAAATTATTCCTATGTATTACAATGAAAATGACAAGTGGATTGAAGTGGTGAAAAATAGTATGAAAGACGTACTTCCCTATTTCGATGCAGATAGGATGGCTTATCAATATTATGAAAAATTGTATAACTGATCGATAAACTGATCCGTAAAGGTGGAATAGGAAAAAGAATCATCTTCTTTTCTATTCCACTATTTTTTTGATGTAGGCTGTAAGAAATTCCACCCA
The DNA here is from genome assembly GCA_023393375.1 of Bacteroidota bacterium. Taxonomy (GTDB): domain Bacteria; phylum Bacteroidota; class Bacteroidia; order Cytophagales; family Cyclobacteriaceae; genus JAEWLI01. The sequence continues at coordinate 1,441 of JAEWLI010000207.1, read as the reverse complement.
TGATGGATGAACATTAAGGCTGTTGACTAAATCCCATTGTTCACCACCGGCTTCCAAAAACAATTCTTTAAATTCTTCACCAACTTCAATGGTTGTTTCAAGGCAATCTGCGACAAATGCGGGTGAGAAAGCAAGCACCCTTTTTATGCCTTTTTCCGGTAGAGTTTTTAAGAGCTCATCAGTGTATGGCAATATCCATGGATCTTTGCCCAGCCTTGATTGAAAAGCTACTGCATATTTATCTTTTGGTATTTGTAATTTTTCTGCCAATAACCGGCTGGTTTCAAAACATTGAGCCCGATAACAAAACTCATTTTTGGTATGATAAACACTACAGCATTTATCATTGAGCTTGCAATAATTGTCTCTTGATGCTTTCAAAATTTGCCTTTCTGGAATACCATGATAACTGAATACAAAATAATCATACTGATTTAATTCCAAATAAGGTTGTGCAATATCTGCAAGCGCATCAATAAACCCGGGTTGATCAAAAAATTTGTCAACAAATATTAATTTGGGGACAACCTGCCAGGTATTAATAATTGTGGAACATTTTTCAATCACAGATCCTGAAGTAGCTGAAGCATACTGTGGGAAAAGTGGAACTACGATTATCTGTGAAACATGTTGTGCCTGTAATTTTTTCAATCCTGCTTCTATTGAAGGATTTTGATAACGCATGGCAAGTTCAACAACCACGTCCGGGAGGTTATCCTGTATAATATTCTTTAGATCGACCCCATAAAACATTAATGGCGATCCCCGTTCTTTCCATAATTTTTTATAAACTTTTGCTGATTTAGGGGCCCTGAATGGAGCAATAATCAGGTTGACAAGCATCCATCTGGAAATAAAAGGAATATCTATCACCCTGGCATCCATCAGGAATTCACGCAGATATTTTCTCACATCGGAAGTTTTATAACTGTCTGGAGTGCCAAGGTTTACCAATAATACGCCGGTCTTAGATCGCTTTTTGTTCAATTTTCAAACAATTAATACATTAAAAAATGAGTTAAAGATATAGCTTTGCATACATCAAAAATAAGGATTAATTCAGCATACAAATCACTGATTGTTGAATAATAATTGAAGTAGTTAGCAGCTAAAACAAAAAATCTGTTTATTTTTATACATCAGAGCAAAAGAGTGAAAATCTATTAATCAAGCAGCGGATATGGCAGAGTTAGCAACGAGTTATATGGGTTTAAATCTGAAGAACCCGATTATAGTTTCCAGTTCAAGTTTAACCAATAATTTAAATGGCATTAAAAACTGTGAAAACGCAGGGGCAGGTGCAGTTGTTTTAAAATCTTTGTTCGAAGAACAAATCACTACAGAACTCGCATCCATAGAAAAAGACGAACATTTGGGTGTTCATCCCGAAGCTGCAGATTATATTCGCCAACTGGGTATGGATATGCGAGCTGATCAATAT
>JAEWLI010000057.1 GCA_023393375.1 Bacteroidota bacterium | reverse complement strand
TCAGTTTTTTGTACAAGGCCACAACCATAGAACAGTCACTTTAACTACTGATTTTTGGTAGGGTAAGTTTAAAACGGATAGCCAAAAATCTGACGATCACGATAAAACCTACAGATATCCACATATTGGTGTTTCTGGCCACTTCAAAATGATTTAATATGAGGTATAAAATGGCACCTGCCAAACAAGCAGTGGCATATATTTCCTTACGGAAAATAATCGGAGTCTCATTTGTTAGCGTATCTCTGATCACTCCCCCCATTACAGCGGTGAACATGCCCATGATGGCTGCAATTTCAGCACTGACACCTAAATTCAGGGCTTTTTCTACCCCGATGATGGTAAAAAAAGCAATTCCAGCCATATCAAAAAACAAGATGGTCAACTTGAGTTTGGCAATAAACTGGTAAAACAAAAAAGTAGTAAGTGCCCCGAAAATGATGGCGTATACAAAATTTACGTCACGTACCCAAAACAGCGGATAACTCCCCAAGATAATATCTCTCAGACTACCACCGCCAATGGCCGTAATAAATCCGGTAAATGCTGCCCCAAACCAGTTTTGCTCTTTATCTTCAGTGGCTACTACTCCGGAAATAGCAAAGAAATAAGTACCTGCAATTTCAAATATATACTGTAACTCCATAATCGCTATAAAACTGCGAAATTACTTTATTTAAGTAGAATAAAGTGAAACGACTGAAGGATTATTCTTTAACATATTACTTATATTTGTTCAAATAACTTTTTCATTGTTGAATCATTTTTTAAATCTTGCTTTAATGACTGAATCAAAACCACTTAAACGTCATCCAGCACTGGTCCCATTATCAAAGGATCACCATTTCGGTCTTTTATTATGCTGGAAAATCAGAACAGGAATCAAAAATGATATATCTGCAGACCGGTTGGTAAACTATGTAAATTATTTCTTCAATGATCACCTGAAACCTCATTTTCGGGAAGAAGAGCAGCATATTTTTACATTGCTTGATGCCAGGGATGAAAAAAGGTTGAAAGCTGAACTTCAACATACACAGCTGGTGAGTTTGATCGGTGAATTATCCAATAATCCTGCCGGGTCAATTGAAAAACTTAACCAACTCGCTGACGATCTGGATCAACACATTCGATTTGAAGAAAGAGATTTATTTCCGTATGTGCAAAATACACTGGATGAGAAGGAATTGGAAGTATTGAAAAATAAGATAGAAGATATCCATCAGAATGTGCCTGATGAATGGGAAGATCCATTTTGGGAAAAAAAATAAAGAAGGGTTCAATCATTCACTGATAAAAAATGAGCAACTTCTTTTAATTTGGATATTTTTGAAATTGAAATCGTCAGGTCTAATTGGTTTAATTAACATGATCCATGCATAAATTTTGTATCTTCATTGCCTTTACTTCACTGATATTATCTTGTAATACTGAAAAAATAGATCTTGAGATGCATACAACTATTGATCAAAACTGGGAATTCCGGCAAATGGATCAGGAACAATGGTTTCCGGCCACAGTTCCGGGGACTGTTCATGCCAACTTATTACAAAATGGTTTGATTGAAGATCCTTTTTACCGGCTTAATGAACATGACTTACAATGGATTGATAAAAAGGATTGGGAATACAGGACTCATTTTATAGTAGAATCAAATCAACTTAATAATAATCGCATTGAAGCTATTTTTAAAGGATTGGATACCCATGCTGAAATGTTTATCAATAATGAAAAGATCCTTGTTGCCGATAATATGTTCAGGGAATGGAAAGCAGACATTAAACATTTACTTAATGCCGGGGACAATGAATTACGGATATTCTTTCATTCACCAATAAAAATAGGAGTTCAAAAATACGATAGTTTAGATTATAAGATCCCTGTTTCACAAAACGACCTGGCAGAAATTGGGGGTCTGGGGAACAAAAAGGTGAGTGTTCATTTGCGAAAAGCTGGTTATCATTTTGGTTGGGATTGGGGGCCTCGCCTTGTCACGAGTGGTATTTGGCTGCCTGTAATTTTAAAATCATGGAACCTGGCAACCATCACCAATGTACAGGTTATTCAGAAAAACCTGTCGGACAAATCGGCTTCATTGGAAATACCCGTTGAAATTGAAGCAGTTGAAGAAGGTGAGGTATCATTATCAGTGGTGGTTGACGGTGTAAAACATAATACCAATAACCTGACTTTAAAAACGGGAGTTCATCTTTATCCTGTGCAGGTAACCCTGGAAAATCCTGAATTGTGGTATCCCAACGGAGCAGGTGAACAAAAATTATACAATATTGAAGTACAGTTACAGCACGAGAATAATACCATTTCCAGATCACAAACCAGGATAGGTTTACGGACAATAGAGGTAGTTCAGGAGGCAGATACAGTTGGCAGAAGTTTCTACTTGAAAGTAAATGGTCGACCCATGTTTATGAAAGGGGTGAATTATATTCCTCAGGATGTATTCCTTGACCGGGTGGCACCAGATCAATACAGGTATCTCATTGAATCAGCTGCCAAAGCCAATATGAACATGATCAGGGTATGGGGTGGAGGTATTTATGAGAAGGATATTTTCTATGAATTGTGTGACGAGTATGGCATTTTGGTGTGGCAGGATTTTATGTTTGCCTGTGCCATGTATCCTGGAGATGAAGCATTTTTAGAAAATGTAAAAAAGGAAGCAGTGTACCAGGTGAAAAGACTCAGGAACCATCCAAGTTTAGCCCTCTGGTGTGGCAATAATGAAAGTTTAGTTGCATGGTATAACTGGGGATGGAAACAAAATGCTATTGACAAACAGGGTCAGGAAATAGCCGATAAAATTTGGAACGATTATGAAACCATTTTTCATAAGATATTACCCGAAGCCGTAAAAGAACACGATCCTGATAAATTTTACTGGTCATCATCACCACAAGCAGAAACGGGTGTTCCTGAAAATTATACTTCAGGAGATGTACATTATTGGGGTGTTTGGTGGGGACAGGAAGATTTTGAAAATTATAAAACAAAGATTCCAAGGTTTATGTCGGAGTATGGATTTCAATCATTTCCAGAACTTAAAACCGTTAAAAAATTCGCTGAAGAAGAGGATTGGGACATTTATTCGGAAGTGATGAAATCCCATCAAAGGTCAAATATTGGCAATGGAACGATCGAAAATTATATGTTACGACACTATAAAAAGCCAGTTGATTTTCCAATGTTTTTATATGTAGGGCAGTTATTGCAAGCCGAAGGAATTAAAACTGCCATTGAAGCTCACCGAACCAATATGCCCTACTGCATGGGTAGCTTATATTGGCAATTAAATGATTGTTGGCCAGTCGCATCCTGGTCAAGCATTGACTATTATGGTGAGTGGAAAGCAGTTCAATATTTTGTCAGCAAGGCTTTTGAGAATCTTCTGGTTTCACCTACATTGGTAGAAGATTCGCTCAATGTTTACATCGTTTCTGATCTCACAGAAGATAGATCTGTTGATATGCAGCTCACCCTAATAGACTTTGAAAATAATGTAATATGGAGAAAAGATAATAAAGTAAGGATCAGGAACAACACCAGTCAGGTTCATTTTTCCACAGGAATTAAAGATTTACCTATTCCGGATACTTCCAGAGTATTGCTGCACGCAGTTCTAACTGATCCTGAAACGCAGGAAGTTATCACCAGTAACATTCTATACTTTACTGAAGTGAAAAATTTAAATTTACCCAAACCAAATATTTCTGTGGCAGTATCAACAAATGATGCAGGATATTCCATCAAGCTGCAAACAGATCGATTAGCAAAGAATGTTTATATCTCTACTGAAGAGGTGGAGGGATTCTTTAGCGATAATTATTTCGATCTGCTGCCGGGAATTTCCAGGGAAATAACTTTTGATACTCAAGCCCACCTGGAGCATGATGACAATATTTTCAAAGTAGTTACTTTGGTAGACAGTTTTCAATAGGAGTCTATAAATTCGGTTTTATGGATTGAATTAATCACCAGAAACCGTGTGTCCGCCTTATGATTTCTGTTGTAGCATTAGAAAAATCTAACCATGAAAAGCAAAGTATTTTTCTAATAACCAATAACCAACAAACCAAATAACAACTAACTAAATAAAATTATCCTTCCATGTGCTTTTTAATTGCTGCAATTACCTCCTCGCTATCCTGCCCTGCATTGACATCTGCTTTTTTATAAATCAGTGTCCCTTTTTTGTCTATCACGAAAGTCCATCTGGCCGTAGTGGCATCACGGATAAATGAAACATTCTTCCCGCCTATTGTTTTTTCCACAGTACCGCCGTCATTTACTGGCACTCCATACATTTTGGCAATTGCGCCATCGCTGTCGGAGAGAAGATCAAAATTGAGATTGTATTCTTGTTTGAACAATCTAAGGCCCTCAGCCTGATCTCCAGATATGCCTACTACTTTGGCATTTACTTTGTCAAACTCATTCATATTATCCCTATAACTACACGCCTGTTGGGTACACCCACCAGTCATTGCTGCAGGATAAAAATAGAGGACTACATAATTTTTCCCAAGATGATTTTTAAGGCTCCATTCTTTTCCCTGAGAGTCAACCGCTTTGAATACCGGAGCTTTTTCACCAACATTTACTCCTGTCATTACCATGGCAATGGACGTCAGCAGGATAGGGAGTATTAATAATAATAGTCTGTTTTTCATGAAATTTATCGTTTATATATTAAAGTTATATGTTCATTTTATTTAAATTTTATATTTCAGGTTGTATGAAAACTTCAGCCAGATTTTCTTCATCTTTTCCCAGATAAGTCCAATCTATTAGTGTAACATATTTTTTGAATACATCATTGATTTTTGTAAGTGTCACACTTTCAATGATTTGGTCAAAGTTTTCAAATATATGCCTGCTATCTGCAATTTCTGCCATACCTATCGCCAGCGATTGACTTGAATTGGTTTCCAGATCCTGATAATAATCGGTGAGAAATCTCAATTTTTTACTCTTCAGCTCTTTTTCCTGAAACCCATCTTTTCTGATTTTATTGATTTCATCTACCATGACTTCTAGTGCTGCTTTTGGATTTTGTGTTGAAATGTAAACTACATTATAGGGTTTTTTCAATACACCTGTTGAATAAAATGCCGCTGGTGCATACGATAAGCTACGTTTAGTTCTCAATTCTACAAAGTATCGGTCGTCAAGAATAGCCATTGCGATTCTCATGGGTACACCTTCTGCATTGCTCATGGCTGGTGCGTTGGTCACACCTCTGATATAATTGGTAGCAATGTCCCTCTTTTCTATTAAAGGTTGAATATCCAGACTTGACTCCTCTTTAGACGGCGATTTCTTAACTTTGTGTTTTTTTAGTGTCCCCAACGAACCTGAAATCTTGCTTTTCAGTTCATTAATATCAACATTGCCCACTACTACAATAAATATATTACCCTTTAAGACGAGATTTTGGTAGTAACTTTTTACCTCATCCAGAGTCAGTTTTTCCAGACTTTCAGGAGATCCTTCAGGTATTTTTTCGTAGTTGTTTCCTCGAAAAGCATTTGATTGAGCCAATATTCGTAAGTATGCATCAGGATCAGATTGCGCCTGACGAGCAGCAGAAATGGATTGTTCTTTTAATAGGTTAAACTCCTCAGGTTTGAAAGCAGGCATTAGTATAGCTTCTTGAAACATATTCCATGAGCTGTCCCAGTATTCTTTCAGGCAAGTCATACTGATATGCCCGTAATCGTAAGAAGTACCGGCACTAAACCTGGCGCCAATTTTCTCTGCTTCTGTTTGAAAGGCAATTTTATCCCGTTTGGTGGTTCCTCCATTTATAGCAGTCATTAAGGCTATGTTTTCAATACCTTGCTTGTCCTTTGGATAATTGGCTGTCCCTCCATTGATAAATAATCGAATGCTGATAATTTCTTTCACAGAAGGTTTATACAAAAGTTTTATACCACTAATGTCATGTACTTCTATTGTGTTATCGTCTTTTGCTACAGATACTAATACTGAACCGATCAGTAATAAGCCTGTGATTAATATTTTTATTTTCATGGAGTTTCTGATTAATTACTTTTTTGGATATCTTCAAATTTTTCTATGCCTAATGCCTCTTTTGTTTCAGGAGACACCAACAATCCATACACTTTTGGTTTGTTGATAATGTAATCATTTACATATTGTTTTATGTCTTCCCGGGTTACAGCATTCAGGTTATCTACATAATTTAAATAGTAGTCAATATCTGCGGAAGCCCACCAATAGGTGAGGGTATGGACAAAATCGGAAGTGCTTTCTTTGCCATAAGCATCATCAATTGCCAGCATCTTTTTGGCATTTTCAAGTTGCTCATCAGTAAAATAGCCATCATCAGTCCAGCTTTTGATGTGTTCCTCAAGTTTAGCCATGGCTTCATGTATTTTCTGGGGATGTGGTACCATCAAAATATATATTGGCCCCACATACTTTAAAGTAGAGTACGAGACATCAACCTGCAGGGCCAATCCGGTATCTACCAATTCTTGTTGAAGTTTCGATGATGCTTGTCTTAAAATAAATGAAAATACATCAGCGGCATAAGTAGCGTCCACATCATTGCGGGTATCAGGGCCATGCATGGCAATCATCACTATAGGTACTTGGGTGTTAGCATTTTCTGTTATATAATATTTATCTTCCTTCAGGGGTTCAAATTCCGGAACAGGATATTTTTCAAAAATATCAAATCCGGAAGGCTCCCAATCACCGTACATTTCTTTAATAAGTGGCAACGCTTCGTCCTTATCTATATCACCCGCAACTACCAAAATGGAATTATTCGGATAATAAAAACGGTTTTTGATTTCTTGCATTTTTTCGGGTGTTGCTGATAATATCACATCATGGTCACCAATTACATTTTTATAGCTGAAATGATCCCCCCATAATAATTTGTCAGAATCTTGAAACAGAAAAAAGACTGGATTCGATTCATTCCTTTGAAACTCAGCATCTACTACAGGATTTTCTTTTTCCATTTCTTCTTTGAGAAACAATGGATATCGAATAGCAGAATTCAAAAATTTCAGGCCTTCTTCCAATCGCATTGAACTTAGGGTGACATAATAGTTCACTCTTTCATTTGAGGTAGTGCCATTAAAAGAAATACCAAGTTCGGCGATACGATCCAGAAAATCCTCTTGTGAAGGAACATCGCGATTTGCTTTAAAAAACATGTGTTCATACAAATGGCTCAAGCCATCGTATTCCGGGCTTTAAGTAAAAGCACCATTATGTACCGCAATTTCTATAGTCACCAATGGTACCGTACGATCTTCAACAATCAAAACCTCAAGACCATTGTCGAGTTTGGCAAGATGAAAATTTTCAGGCAGGTTGCTACTGCCCAATGTACCCCATAATGGAGCCACCAATAACAAGATGAGTAAAAGGGAATTCCTTATCATTAATTTAAAAAAATTAGGATGAATAAAATGTAAAATAGAATATAGATTTTTAATAAATCTCAGAAATGTCGTTTGTCATTATTAACTGTTGACGAATTTCACGCCGTTTTTGTTACATGATCAATATTCCAAAGCTCAAGCTCTTCACTTTTGGATAATGATTGCATTACAATCCGGAATGGAGTTGTCACAAATGCCATTCTGCCCACTTTTTCAGTGAAAACATCTGTTTTTACCAATACACCTTCTTTTGGTGCCAGTTGATAGGCATTATCTTTTTTAGTGTAGTTGTTGGCGAAATAGGCTATAGGCAACAATACCTGATTGTCAGGACAATATTTTTGATGAACTTCTTTTAGAATTGTTTCCAGAAAATCACCGTAGTTGCTTAGAAAATTGTCTTCCAGCTTATGCAACTCCTCTTCTATAATATCGTATCTTAAGTCAGCATACTCCAGACTTTTTAAAAAAATCTTCTTCTCAATAATTTCGTTGGAAGCTGATTGAAATTGCTCAATGTCCATTTTATTTATTGTTAATGAAAAAATAGAAACCATTAATCAAACATTGAATATAATTTTTTTAATCTTTTAATTCAACTATTTTTACAAATAAATTTTATATGATCAGAGTTTTCCTGTCTCACAGGACTTTTTTAAATAATTTTTAACTCACAATTATAATGGGAAATATGATTACGGAAAAAGCCAGAAAATGGTTAGATAGCAATATCGATAATGAATCTAAAATTGTTATTCAAAAAATGTTGGACAACCCTGACCAGACTGAACTTGTCGACTCATTTTACAAAGATCTTGAATTCGGTACGGGTGGATTAAGAGGTTTAATGGGTGTAGGGTCCAATCGAATAAACAAATTCACCATTGGCATGGCTACTCAGGGCTTTGCTAATTATTTGAAAAAAGCTTTTAATGGCGACATTAAGGTTGCTATTGCATATGACAGTCGTAACAACAGTTCTTACTTTGCTGAAATTACCGCTGCTGTTTTTTCTGCCAATGGCATTACCGTATATCTGTATAAAGAATTGCGGCCAACACCGGCTCTTTCATTTGCCATAAGGCATCTGAATTGCCAATGTGGTGTGGTGCTTACCGCCTCCCATAATCCCAAAGAATATAATGGTTACAAGGCTTATTGGGATGATGGTGCACAATTGGTAGCCCCTCACGACACAAATGTGATTAAGGAAGTAAATAAAATTACCAGTATCAATGAGGTAAAATTTGATAAAGATTCTTCAAAAATACATTTGATTGGTGAAGAGGTAGATCAGGCCTATCTTGAAAAAGCTGCGGCTTATTCCCTGGCTTCCGATGCCATTAGCAGGCAAAAAAACTTAAAAATTGTATTTACTTCTATTCATGGCACGGGAGTAACATTAGTACCTGCCCTCATGAAAAAGATCGGTTTTGAAAATGTGACAGTGCTGAAAGAACAAGCCACGCCAGATGGCAATTTTCCTACGGTTGTTTATCCCAACCCGGAAGAACCCGCAGCATTGGATCTGGCCATGAAGAAAGCCAATGAAATAGATGCTGATCTGGTATTGGGCACTGATCCCGATGCTGACAGGGTGGGTATTGCCATAAAAAATCATCATGGGGAATTCCAATTGCTCAATGGTAACCAGACCGGTAGCCTGTTATTGTATTATCTTTTAAGAAAATGGCAGGAAAATGGAAAAATCAATGGCAATCAGTATGTTGTCAAAACGATCGTTACCACCGATATTATTGACAAGCTGGCTGCATTTTATGATGTAGAATGTTACAACACCCTTACGGGATTTAAATACATTGCCGAATTATTGGGTAAATATGAAGGTCAGAAGGAATTTATCGGCGGGGGCGAAGAAAGTTATGGTTATCTGGTAGGCGATTTTGTCAGGGATAAAGATGCTGTGATAGCCAGTGCGATGATAGGGGAGATGGTGGCTTATGCCAAAGACAATGGTAAAAGCTTGTTTGACTTTCTGATTGAAATGTATGTCCGGTTTGGATTTTTTAAAGAAAGATTGATCTCAATCACTAAAAAAGGTAAATCGGGAGAGGAAGAGATCAAGCAAATGATGGTGGATTTGAGGAGCAATCCCCCACAAAAGATCAATGGTTCAAAATTGGTGAAAATGATAGATTATCAGGCTGGTATTGAGAAAGACTTTGTAAGTATAGGAGAAAAAGCCATTGATTATCCCAAATCTGATGTGTTGCAATTCATCACCGAGGATGGCTCAAAAATATCTGCCCGCCCTTCGGGTACAGAACCAAAGATTAAATTTTATTTTAGTGTAAATGAAAAACTTCCCTCGGAAGCTGATTTTGATAAAGTGAGTGAACAACTTGATAGAAAGATTGATGCGATTATCGTAGATCTGAAGTTAGCTGGTAGTTGATAGCTGGTAGTTCGTAGGAGGTAGTTGGTTGTAAATAGTTCAAGGTTTAAAGTTCAATGTGTTCAAGGTTGAAATCTTGACCTTGAACTTTAAATTTTGAACTTTGAGCTTTCAAACATTTAATTCCTATCGCCATTTTGATTTTGAGGATAAATAACCCTATTATTCATAAGACATTGAATAAGAAAGTGGTAAGATAAAATAATAATAGCACCATCAAGCTATTTTTTATTTCCTTCTTAAATGAGATATGTTTTTGATCAAAGATTAAGTAAATCAAAAGTATCAATATTAAATAGGAGGATAATGTTGTGAAAAGCTTTCCTGCTGGGATATTTGTAATCATTGTGGAAAATCCAGGCCATAATAAATTTCCAAATATCAACAAAGACACTCCAATTCCACCATATTTTATATATTGCCGATTTGAAGTATTATAAAAAATTGAGTAACTCACTAAACCAGAAAGAAATATATTAGGGATAACGCCAATCCCAGTCACTAAATTTGAGCCACTAAAATGAGTTATCTGCATCATGGCACCCACAAAAATAGTCAAGCACAAAAAAATGACGATCGAATGTAGTACTTTGCCTGAAGTTACCGAATAGTATACAATCAATGATATGGGAAGAAATAAAGTAATAATTGAGATAAAACCCACCTGTACAACAAACATGTTTTTCAATAGCCACATAATAAAAATTAAGCATACATAAGCTATGATTATTGTTTTATCAATCAATGAATGCCACTTGTGGGTAATGTTCATACTCTTAGTTCGTAGGAGGTAGTTGGTAGTTAATAGTTCAAGGTTCAAAGTTCAAGGTTGAAATCTTAAATCTTAAACTTTGAATCTTGAACCTTAAACCTTTAAACTTCAAACATTTCGATCTATTTGAGTCCACTTCTGATCAACAGCGGGTCAATGGATGGTTCTTGGCCTCTGAATTTCACATATAGATCCATCGGGTGCTCGGTTCCTCCTTTAGAGAGGATATGTTCCCTAAATGATGCTGCAGTTTCTATGTCATAGATTCCCCTTTCTTTAAATAAATGGAAAGCATCTGCATCGAGTACCTCTGCCCATTTATAGCTGTAGTATCCTGCGGCATATCCCCCAGCAAAAATATGGGAAAATGCAGGGCTCATTGCAGTACCTTCAGCAGGTGGGAATAATTGTGTTTTGGCCATGGCTGTTTTTTCAAATTCGATTACATCCCCTGTAAATGGTTCCTTCATGGAATGCCAGGCCATATCGTTAAAGCCAAAGCTCAATTGCCTTACGGTCTGGTAGGCAGCAGTGAAATTTTTGCTTTCTATTACTTTGTTCAATAATTCATCTGGCATTTTTTCACCTGTTTCATAATGTTTGGTTACTTTATTTAACCAGTCTTTTTCTTCTGCCCAGTTTTCCATCAGTTGGGAGGGAAGCTCCACAAAATCACGATATACACTTGTGCCCGCTAACGATTCATAATGAACATCACTCAACATGCCGTGCAGTCCATGACCGAATTCATGCAATAAAGTCCTAACTTCATAATAGGTTAATAATGAAGGTTTTTCTTTGGTAGGTTTTGTGAAATTACAAACCAATGAAACATGCGGTCTTACTTCTTTGCCCTTGGCTTTCGATTGACGGATATAGGAAGTCATCCAGGCACCCTGGCGTTTACTTTCCCTGGGGAAATAGTCCATGTATAAAACAGCAAGGAAAGATCCGTCCTGATCGTAAACCTCAAATGCTTTTACATCCTCGTGATAGACAGGGATTTGTTCGTTTTGTTTAAAACTGAGTCCAAATAAGCTTGTGGCCAGGTTAAATACCTCTTGTTCTACATTTTCCAATTTAAAGTAAGGTCGTGTAGCTTCATCGTCTACCTGATATTTTTCAAGTTTTAGTTTTTCAGAATAATAACTCCAATCCCATGGTGCAATGCTAAAACCCGCACCATTTTGTTTGGCAAATGCCTGAATTTCATCAAGTTCTTTTTTGGCATAAGGCATCGACTTTGTCAACAGGTCATTTAAGAAGCCATTGACTTTGTCCGCACTTTCAGCCATCCGGTCTGACAATACAAAATCAGCATAAGTTGGATAGCCTAATAAATTGGCCATTTTTAATCTTAACTCAGCGATACGTCGCACAATTACCTGATTGTCGTTGGCATTTCCCTGTAATCCCCTGGAACCATATGCTTTCGCCAGCTTTTCCCTCAATTCCCGGTTGTCAGCGTATTTCATAAAAGGCCCATAACTTGGAAACTGCAAGGTAAAAACCCAACCCTGCAGGTCTCGGTTTTCCGCTTCTTCTGCTGCCGATTTGATCACATCTTCGGGCAAGCCAGAGAGATCATTTGTATCGGTCAGATGTAAAATATAGGCATTGGTTTCTGCCAATACATTTTCCCCAAATTTTACTGAAAGTTCCGAAAGTTCTTTAGTAACTTCCCTGTATTCCCGTTTGGCCTCTCCATCAAGATTGGCACCACTTCGCTCAAAATTCTTGAAAGTGTTTTCCAGGAGCATTTTTTGTTCAGTATTCAATTTGTCTTTATGCGTATTTTGATACACTGTTTTCACTTTCTGAAATAGTTCCTGGTTCAAGGTGATGTCATTATAAAATTCTGACAACCGTGGAGACATTTGACGTGTTAAAGCCTGAATACTGGTATCGGTAGCAGCCGAATTGAGGTTGAATAATATAGTAGTAGTCCTACTGAGCAATTCGCCGGAATTTTCCAAAGCTTCAATGGTGTTTTCAAAGGTAGGAGGCTCTTGTGAAGCTACTATCTGGTCAATTTCTGCTTTGGCTATTTTAAAAGCTGAATCAAAAGCAGGTTCGAAATGTTCATGCTTGATCTGATCAAAAGGAATGGTATTAAATGGGGTATCAAACGTATTAAGTAACAATGGATTGGTCATATGATTATTATTTTCTTTATTCTTCTCGGTACACGAAAAGGTTATTGCGAATAATATACCTATAATGGCTTTAGTTTTCATAGGTTAAAATTTTAAATAATTTAGTTTTAAGGATTCCTCATCAAAGGTAACTTGAAATTTTTGCATATATAAAGCAAACGATCAGGAAATCCAACGATTATTTCCGTGGAATATTTTGGCAAGTCATTATCGGATATTGATCCTGAAAGTTCACAGATGTGTATTGGGATTTGAAAAATTAGAAATTTTGAGCAACTTTACAATCAAGTGGTTTCGCATATAGTTAGGATTTCAAGCAATAATCTTCAAGTTGGTACTATTTTAAGCGAAAAAAATTGAACCAAAACCATTTGAAATCGTTCTTACAATAGGATTTTTTTTAATTATATTTAAATTATGGAAGGTACTGAAAAAAAACATTTAGACCCCGCAGCAAGTCCGAGATTATTTAAGAACCCAATATTGGATAAACTGTCGAGGACTCATATTTCTATTCCCATCATTATTCTTGCTGGTTTTGGTGCAGGTATAGCTGTGTATGGTTTCTATTACAATAAAATAGGAATCTTAAATTTCGGCCTGTTTTTTCTATTGGGAGTACTTTCATTTACCTTGTTGGAGTATGTGATGCACCGGTATCTTTACCACATCACGCCAACTACAGAAAAACGTAAAAAACTTCAGTACACTTTGCATGGTGTACATCATGATCATCCAAATGATAAAGAAAGGTTGGCTATGCCTCCTGCTGCCAGTGTTACCATTGCTACATTATTATACTTATTGTTTCGGTGGATTCTTGGTCCTAATGTATTTGGATTTGCGCCCGGATTCTTTTTAGGTTATTCTTTGTATCTGTTCATACATTATTCTGTTCATATTTTTGCACCGCCAAAAAATTTCCTGCGGTTACTATGGAAACACCATGCCAAGCACCATTATAAAAATCAGGATGTGGCATATGGCGTATCTTCACCTCTTTGGGACTATGTGTTTGGTACCATGCCCAAGGGTAAAAAATAAAGAGGGTTTGGGTTTGAGTGTGGTGTGGGTGCGTCATCATTTTCCTAACGAAATCATATTAGTAAAAATCCTAAACGCTCCGGAAACCCCGGCAGGTAATTGTCTGAACCACGAGTAACCTGTATAAACAAAATATCCCTCCCCATGTCTGGCAATCAGTAGACCTCCTGCTTTAGGATGATCTTCTTCCCCCGGATCGAAGGAAGAAAAAACAGGCACAAATTGGTCATCCCAACTATCTGCAAAGTAGAGACCTCGTTCCTGTACCCAATTTTCAAAGTCATGTTGAACGATTTTATTAGGTATATTCATTACAGGATGATCAGGAGCCAGAATTTTAATTTCCGCAGTTTCATCTGTTACCCGGTCTCGTGAAAGATCCAACTTGAATGGGGCAATATTGTCAACAACCAATCCTCGGTTTACATTATACTGAACAATCACCACGCCACCCCTCTTTACGTATTCCATCAAATAATCCTGATAAAACTTCAGGCGTTGGTTTACATTATAAGCCCTGATGCCCAAAATAATAGCATCGTACTGTTGAAGGTGGTTATTGTTAAAATCGGAATCGTTCAAATACCTCACATCATATCCTATCCATTCCAGGCTCTCTGATACCGCATCCCCCGCACCTGCTATATAGCCAATCAGTTGACCTTTCTTCTTAAGATCAATTTTTACTACCCTTGACTTTGCCTTCGGAAACCAGGACATTTCAGGAATATGATCATATTGCAGGTCGATTTTTGAATAAGAGTAAATTTTTCCATCTGAAATAAGAACCGCTTCAAAAGACCCCTCTGACGGCTCTTTGGGTGGTTTCATAGTAAAGAGAACAATCATTTCCTGACCCTTTTGACTGAGCGAAATCGGAACTTCTTTGGGGGATACCTCCCAACCTTCAGGTATTTTAAGAGAAACTTTACCAGTCAAATTATTCTTACCTGCTGTAACCGTGACCCTTACTGTATCCTGATGATCATTTGAAAACACGTATACTGGTTTATCGATCTTTGTAAACGCAGCAGGTATTACCTGTAAAGGTCTGTATACTTCTCCTATCGCTGGATCAATTCTTTTCGAAACAAGAGGTGTTTCATACCGGATTTCCTGCCCCGAAAGTTTAAATACAAATTCTACTGAAAGAACAGGGGGTGATTCTGGTAAGCCAATTAAACGTTGATCTTCAACATTAAACATGCCTACATTGTGTTCATTTTTTAACCAATAGGGTTGAGAAAATGGCATATCAGCAGGGATAATGATTTGAGTGTTGAATTGGAGACCCTGATTGTATTTCAATTGACGATTGATGACCGTATCCTTATTCACACTTTTGTATTTGATAGAAGTTAACTGAATGGGTGCAGAAGATCGGTTAACTACTTCGATATTAATTGGTAGGGCATCTTTATGGGTTACAGTATAAGGGAAGGTTGTAGCTTCAATAAACAAACCCATGCATTCTTTTATCAATAGATCCACTTCATCAAGTTTTACCTTCTTCCAATGGGAATCCTGTAAATTGTTGATTTCCTTACGAATCGAAATTAATGAAGGTACTATTGCCGAGGGGTTCTTTAGATCAAATTCCTCAATGGCTAGCTGAACCATTTTTCCTATCTTTTCACCACCCTTTAATCTTTTCCATGATACATCAATTCCTTCAAAAATATTATCCCCAGGACGGGATCCCTGTAGTGGCAGTAAATATTCCATAGCCTCACCTCTTGATGTAGCTGACCCAAATCCCTGACTTCTATGCATACTTCGGGCTTCAGCAGCTATTTCTGTATAAGACTTGCCCAGTACAGGATTATAGCTACCCACATCTTCAATCACCATTTTTGTAGTGTCAAAACCTGGCCTGTTGCCATAAAACCATCGGGAAGTATTCCAGTATAGTTTTTTGGGTTGCCATACGGAGGTGTACTGTAATTGTTCGGGGAATGCTTTAGGGTCAGCAGCAAGTTTAAAAGCAACCTCACTTAAAATAGCAGATGCCGTATGATGACCATGTGTTTCTCCAGGTACTGTATTGAATCTGTTGATCATCACATCGGGTTTGAAATTTCGGATCACCCAAACCATATCTGACAACACCTGAACACTATCCCAGATATTAAATGTTTCAGTAGAAGTTTTAGAATAACCAAAATCCACAGCACGCGAAAAGAATTGTTTCCCTCCGTCAATTTGACGAGCTCCTAATAATTCGTATGTCCTGATCGCTCCTAATGTTTCTCCAATTTCAGGACCAATAAGGTTCTGTCCCCCATCACCGCGGGTCAAAGATAAGTAAGCGGTTTGGTACAGTTTTTCCCTGGACAAATATGTGATCAAACGTGTATTTTCATCATCCGGGTGGGCAGCAATATATAAGGCACTGCCAAGGGTATTCAATTTTTTTAACTGCATCCATAATTCGGCGGCATTCCATGATTGGGGTTTTTGAGCCTGAACAAAGATGGAAAGGCACAATAATATTATTCCCGGAAATATACTTCTTTTGATCATTTCACCTAATTAAAAAAATCCTATCAATTTGAGCTTAATAGAAACGGTTTGATTAAACAGTTATTTTGTAAATGTACGGTGCTCCAACGTCTAACCCTCAAATATATTGAAATGGCTTTTTTTAATCTACCACTGTTAAAAGAAATAACTGTTTTTTAACACAACCAATGATTGCTCCTTACAGTCGGAACCTCCTGTAACGGGAAAACAAGGTAGGTTATATGCAAGAAATAACATTCATAGGCAATTGGTGTTAATATTAGTGTTAGTAATTTTTTAAACTAAAATAGAGAACATTATGAAAAAAGGGATGATTTTTTTGGTAGTTATAGTAGCACTATTTTGGGCTGGATGTGATTCCCAGCAATCCAAAAATACAGAAAGAACTGTAGTGGATGTAGATACAGTGGGCGCAGAAACCGAGTATGAAATTGAACGCCGGGTAAGGGAAAGAACTGTAACTATCGATACAGTGACCGAATCGGAAACAGTGACACAAGAACATGATCGTGACGAAGCCCTTGAACAAGCCAGACAAGAAAATACGGAAAATAATAACCGTGTAATAGAAGAAGAATCTGATGTGGATTTTGACCGGTCAGTAGATCGAGAATTAGAAAGAAATGATAATGAGGGAATATCGACAGATCCGGATACAGAATCAGGCCTAGATTTGGATAATGATAATAATATAAATACGAGATAAAAGTAACTCACTCGTACGTTTAAAAGCGGCTCATCTTTTGTGATTGGCCGCTTTTTTTAATTTAAAGGTGTTGTTTTGATGTGGGTATAAAAAGTGGATTAATCTTTAATTCAAAAAAGTTAGATCACTACAGTGAATTTCATATTTGACAGTACTGATTCCCCTAATATGAGTGCTGTGACTGAGTTCATTCACTGCACTGATTGAATCAATTCAGTGCAGTGAATGTTTCAAGTCACTGCAATGAATTCAACTATTGACAGTATTGTCTTTAATTCAGCGTATCAAACAACCTGGTAGAAGTGGAAAATGTGAAATTTCAATCATTAGATTCGCTATAGATTAATTTTCACCATAGTTTTACGAAAAATATTAGAAACCAATTATATCATATGCACCATCCGGTCATTCAATTAAAAAAAGGAAGAGAGAAATCTGCCGCAAATTTTCATCCCTGGATATTTTCAGGCGCAATAGAAAAGGTTGAAAATATACCTCATGGCGATATTGCTATTGTCAGTGCTTCGGATGGCAAGGTTTTGGGCCACGGTTTTTATGATCAGCACAGTCAAATTACCTGCAGATTGTTCCATTTTGGCGATGATGCATCAGATTTTACAAAGACAGATTATTGGCAAAATAAAATAGAGAAAGCGTTTTTTCTTAGAAAACAACAAATAGATTTTGATCAAACCAACTGTTACCGATTAATCCATGCCGAGGGGGACCACTTTCCCGGATTAATTGTAGATATCTATAAGGATACAGCGGTGGTTCAGCTACTTGTAGAGGGTACAGTTAAAATCAAAAATTTAATATTTGACGCAATTGAACACCTAGGAGTTCACAAAATATTAGTTAAAAACGATCCTGGAAAAAGCAATGGATATTGGGTAAAAGGTCCGGGTGAAGATGAAATCACGGTATTGGAAAATGGGCTGAAATATTATGTAAATGTTGTTCAAGGTCAAAAGACCGGATTTTTCCTGGATCAGCGGGAGAACAGAAGGTTGGTGTCCACCTGCTCTAAAGGAAAAAATGTGCTGAACTTGTTTTCTTATACAGGAGGTTTTAGCGTAGCTGCCGGGCTTGATGGGGCAGCTAAAGTTACATCGGTGGATGTTTCGGCCTCAGCAATGGCGATGTGTATCAAAAATATGCAATTAAATTTTCCCGATATACTTCATCAGCCGATCGAATCCGACGGCTTTAAATTTTTACGTGAAACCGAAGAGCAATTTGACTTGATCGTAATTGATCCACCAGCATTTGCAAAACACCGTTCTGCTGTAAATAAAGCGACCCGCGGATACAAAGATTTGAACATGACCGCCATCAGGAAAGTTGCTTCGCCCGGAATGATCTCCTGACTTGTCCGGTTTTTTTAAACATTGAAAAAAGTATTGGTTTTAAGGGGATTTAAGAGGTTTTTTATGTAATTTGACCGCACTAACTGCTTCAAATGCTGCATATAAGAACAGTCAAAACCAA
>JAEWLI010000031.1 GCA_023393375.1 Bacteroidota bacterium | reverse complement strand
AACCATCGTTGTCATAATCACCCCAGGAAGCTCCGATATAACGAGTTGCATTTTGAACCGGTTCCTGATTGATGGCCTGTAACGGAAGAGTGCCATTGTTATTTCCCCAAAGTTTATTTGTGCTATTTAAATCAACAGTTAAAAACAAATCCGGGTAACCGTTATTGTTAAAATCTGACCATGTCCCGGTATTGTAATAAACATTTGAACCAGGAGTACCAATAGAATATCCTTCAGAAAAACCAGAAGTACCACTTGTAAATAATTGAGGAGGTTGGGTATAACTTACGTCAAATGCATCCAGTAATCCGTCCTTGTTATAGTCAACCCATGAAGCAGAATACGAGTTGGGTTGTGTATAGGTTACTAATAGCTTATAACCCCATGTCAAAGTAGTTGTTGGAATTTTACTAAAAGTTTTATTCCCAGTATTAAGTAGAAGGATATTTCTGCCGTTTGTGGGTGATCCTGAAACAGCTATATATAAATCCAGTAATCCGTCGTTATTGAAATCACCCCAGGATGCAGAATAGGTAGTTGCAAGATGTGGAGTAAATATATTATCGGTATCCACAATTTCCGCAAATGTGCCATTCCCAAGGTTTTCATACATTTTATTGGGCATGGTACCATTGCAAATAAACAGGTCCTCATCCCCATCATCATCGAAATCCCCCCAGGCATGCCCAAAGGATTCACTTATCAGATCAACTATAGCTCCAGAGGTAACAGGAGTAAATGTTGGCTGGCTATAAATCGTAAACGGGATTAACAGGGCTGTTATCGCCAGAACAGAAAGCTTCTTTACGGGTATCATGATCATTGATTAATAATTAAACCATGAAGATAAGGGATGGGATAAAGAAAAATTCGGCTATTCGTATGTAGATATTACACAAGTTGGTTTGGGTGTGGGTTTGGGTGTGAGAGTGAAGAGGGTGTGGGTTTGAGTGTAGGTGTGAAGATAGCGTAGGTATGAAAAAAATAATTTTTTTCAAATATTGGTAAAAAGTTTCAACTTTTGCTATCTTAACCACGGCAATTTTATGAAAATATAAAAATGATCGCTATGAACAAAACTGGCATTGGAAGTTGTTTACTTGGGTTGTTAATATTTTTTTTTATTTCCTGTACCAAAAATCATCAGATGGAGCAAAGTGAATTGGAACAATATACCCTTGATGAAAGTAATGATAACCATAAAGTAATTATTTATCAGGTTTTTACCCGTTTATTTGGCAATAAAAATACAACCAATAAACCAGGAGGGGAGCTGACAGAAAATGGTTCTGGAAAATTCAATGACTTTGATGAGACTGCTTTGCAAGCCATAAAAGAAATGGGCATTACCCATATTTGGTATACAGGGGTTATTGAACATGCCACCATGACCGATTATACTGCTTATGGGATAAGGAAGGATAATCCTGAAGTGGTGAAGGGGAAAGCAGGTTCTCCTTACGCAATAAAAGATTATTATGATGTGAATCCTGATCTGGCGGTGAATGTGAAGGACAGAATGGAAGAATTTGACAACCTGGTTCTGCGTACCCACAAGGCTGGATTAAAAGTGATCATAGATTTTGTTCCCAACCATGTAGCACGGCAATATCATTCAGATGCTAAACCCCAAGACATTAAAGATTTGGGTGAGTATGATGACAAAACGGTAATTTTTCACCCAAACAACAATTTCTATTACCTCCCCGAAGAGGCATTCCAGATACCTGCTGATTTAAAAGAGAAGGTTAATAAACAATCTTTCAGGGAAATGCCTGCCAAAGCATCTGGTAATGATGTATTTAAAGCACAACCTTCTGTACATGACTGGTTTGAAACAGTTAAATTAAATTATGGGATAGATCCTCAGAGCAAAGAAAAACACTTCGATCCCATACCAGATACCTGGAACAAAATGGAGGCAATCCTGAAATTCTGGACAGACAAAGGAGTGGATGGGTTTAGGTGCGATATGGCTGAAATGGTTCCTGTTGAATTCTGGCATTGGGTAATCCCAAGAATTAAAGCGGTTAACCCCGACATACTTTTCATCGCCGAAATCTACAACCCTGCGGAATATGAGAATTACCTTAAGGAAGGGAAATTCGATTACTTGTATGATAAAGTACAGCTTTATGATACATTAAAACACATTATACAGGGCAAAAGCACAACCGATCATATTACTACGGTGTGGCAGGATTTGAAAGGCATCAATCAATACATGTTGCGGTTTTTGGAAAATCATGATGAACAGCGGATTGCTTCACCTGATTTTGCTGGTGATCCTTTTAAAGCTATTCCCGCAATGGTGGTGAGTGCTACTTTGTACACAGGGCCGGTAATGATCTATTTTGGGCAAGAAGTTGGAGAACCGGGTGCAGGAGCTTCTGGATTTAGTGGTGATGATGGCAGGAGTACCATATTTGATTATTGGGGTGTTCCCGAACATCAAAAATGGATGAATAATGGCAAATTCGATGGTGGTTTGTTAAGTGATGATCAAAAAAGGCTCCATAGCATTTATTCGGAAATACTTAACCTGGTAAAAGATCATGAGGTGTTTGGAAATGGAAAATTTTTTGACCTGCATGCGATCAATAAAAAATACAATGCTTCATATGCACCAGAATTATATTCTTACCTGAGATATAATGAGGAAGAAGTGTTTTTGATTTTGACCAATTTCTCTGAAAAGCCAATATCTGCCACAGTGGATATCCCTGTAGATATTGCTAATTTTGATAGTATCCAAAAACTATCTGGTGGTGCCGAACCTCTCAATCTAACAATAAAAAAACATACTAATATCCTGGATATAAAGGTTCAACCTTGGGATTATGCCATTATGAAACTCTTTTAATAGTATAAAAATGAATAAAAAACCCCATTTAACCTTCTGGCAAATCTGGAACATGAGTTTTGGATTTTTGGGTATTCAATTTGGTTTTGGTCTGCAAAATGCCAATGTGAGCAGGATATTCGAAACGCTTGGAGCGGATATAGAAACTATTCCTATTCTCTGGTTGGCAGCTCCCGTGACCGGTTTGTTGGTTCAACCCATCATCGGGTACATGAGCGACAGGACCTGGGGAAGGTATGGTAGAAGAAAACCGTATTTCATGATTGGAGCAATTATGGCCTCACTTGCTTTATTTGTTATGCCCAATTCACCTGTGTTGTGGGTAGCCGCGGGGATGTTGTGGATCATGGATGCTTCGATCAACATTTCTATGGAACCTTTCAGGGCGTTGGTGGGGGATATGTTACCCTCCTCACAACGTACACAGGGATTTGCATTACAAAGCTTCTTCATTGGCGTAGGGGCAGTAATCGCATCGGGATTGCCATGGATTCTTAGTAATATTTTTAATATTTCCAGTACAGCTGAAGAAGGGGTAATTCCCAAACATGTTCAATATTCATTCTACATTGGAGGAATGGTGTTTTTTCTGACAGTGCTATGGACAGTAATGAAGACAAAAGAGTACTCACCTAAAGAATTACGATCATTTGAACCCTATAAAGAACCAGAACAGGTACCAAAACCGGTTTGGGCAGTTGAAACCATGTTGAAGGATATTTTTAAAATGCCCAAAACCATGGCTCAACTGGCTTTGGTGCAATTTTTTACCTGGTTCGCTTTGTTCAGTATGTGGATTTACGCTACCCCTGCTGTTACCAAACATATCTATGGCACTACCGATACTACTTCGGCAATCTACAATGAAGGTGCTGACTGGGTCGGGATTTTGTTTGCTGTATACAACGGTGTTGCTGCTATTGTAGCATTTTTTATTATCCCGCAATTAGCTAAAACTTACTCCCGAAAAACCATTCACTTTATTTCGCTTGTAATAGGAGGGTTGGGATTAGCTTCTTTCTTTTTTATCAGGGATCCAAACGCCCTGCTTATATCAATGATAGGTGTGGGCATAGCATGGGCAAGTATTTTGTCGATGCCATACGCGATATTAGCAGGTGCTTTGCCCGGTAATAAAATGGGCTACTACATGGGTATATTTAATTTTTTCATTGTGATACCGCAAATCATCGCTGCACTGGGTTGGGGATTTATTATTAAAACATTTTTCCAAAGTGAAGCCATTTATGCGCTACTGTGTGGAGGTGGGGCTATGGTACTTGCAGCTTTCATGGTTTTGTTTGTGCATGATGCTGACGATCCATTGCTATTAAGAACTAATAAGACAGGAACCGATCGAAAGAACATGAAGGTCTAACAACAACTGAATGTCAATTATAAGTTATTCCTTGTTGTTTTTATAGTAATACTTAATCAGGTAGGCAGATAGGAGACTGTAGTCTAAATATTGGAATACATTCATCGATATAACTTATTGAAATCTTGTTTTTCTCGTTAAATACAGTATGGAAAAAATAAGTGTATTTGATATTTTCAAAATCGGAATAGGCCCATCCAGTTCACATACAATGGGGCCATGGATTGCTGTACAAAGGTGTATCGATTCATTTCTTATTCACCACCCAATTGAAACTATTAAATACATCGATATTGATCTTTATGGTTCATTGGCTAAAACTGGCAAAGGGCATGGTACTGACAAAGCAGTACAATTAGCGATTTTGGGTGAGATTGTGAAATCCATTGATCCGGACACAATCTTTAAAAAAATTGATGAAATTAAGCAGCGCAAGCAGATCAATGTATATGGCCGGTATATAATTCCATTTGATCCGAACAAAAATCTGATTTTTCATCCTGATAAAGCTTTGTCATTTCATGCCAATGCGTTGATAATATCTATTAAAACCAAAGATGAAAAGGTAATAAAAGAAACCTATTATTCTATCGGTGGTGGTTTTGTGGTAAAAAAAAATGAAAAGAAGGAAATCAATCATGAGCCATTGCCCTTTCCAATAGATAATGCAAAACAGTTGCTGGGTTATTGTCACAGTACACAAATGACCATTTCTGAAATTGTGTTTGAAAATGAAAAAGCCTGGCGGTCTGTCGAGATGACAAGAAACGGTCTTGATGAACTATGGCAAACTATGAAGAAATGTGTGTACAGGGGATGTCATAGTGAAGGCATTTTACCGGGAGGGTTGCAGGTACATCGTCGGGCATCATCACAAAACAAAAAGCTGATATCTTCCGGTAGTTACAGTTCTATTGATGAATGGATTGAAAGAATAAAAACAGCTGATCATTCATTCACTGAAACATTGAACTGGGTAAGCTGTTTCGCATTGGCAGTAAATGAAGAAAATGCTGCATTCGGCAGAGTGGTTACTGCACCGACCAATGGTGCAGCCGGAGTAATTCCGGCAGTAATGTTTTACTATTATTGTTTTTGTGACCATCCGGAACCTGCCAACCTACACAGATTCCTATTAGTTGCCGGGGAGATAGGAAGCTTATTTAAAAAAGGAGCTACTTTATCAGCTGCAATGGGAGGATGCCAGGCAGAAATTGGTGTGTCTTCCGCTATGGCCGCAGCTGCCCTCACCGAATGCCTTGGGGGCTCCCCTGAAAGAGTCTTAATGGCTGCTGAAATAGCCATGGAACATCATTTGGGCCTTACATGTGATCCGGTTGGGGGATTGGTGCAAATTCCTTGTATTGAAAGAAATGCAATGGGGGCTATGAAAGCAATACTTGCTGCCCAGATAGCCCTCGCTACAGATCCTCAGTTTGCCAAAGTAAGCCTTGATGCGGTGATTAGGACCATGTTGCGCACCGCAAGAGATATGGATTCCCGATATAAGGAGACATCTGAAGGAGGTTTGGCCATCAATGTTCCCGTCAGCCATCCGGAATGTTAATCTAGGTAAATATTTTCACCTCCATTCAAAAAAGAGGAATAAAATATTCTAATTAAAAAGTCAAAATAATTAGAGATTTGTTTATATTTAATGTAAATATTTTTTTGACTTAATTCCAACTCTTATGTTTAATCTCTTGATCCCTTCTCAAAAAGATTTTTCAATTATTAAACCATAAACATTATGAAAACAAATGTTACCATTTTATGCATGCTGATGATTTGCCTGTTCACTACAAATGGGACAGGACAGCAGTTACTTAAAAACATCAATCCGGATGGTGATAGCCATCCCGGCGCAAAGGTCATACTGAATGATCATTTTTATTTTATTGCTGATGACGGAGTACATGGTTTTGAGCTCTGGAAAAGTGATGGTACTCCGGTAGGAACCCAGATGGTTAAAGACATCAATTCAGGTGGAAGTGGTTTGAGGCGAAATGAAGAATTGAACTTGTTTGGCAATATCCTGTATTTTGTAGCAGATGATGGTATTCATGGGAGGGAACTATGGCGCAGTGATGGGAGTGAAGAAGGCACTTTTATGGTACATGATATTAATCCTGCAGGAGATACTTACCCCAATCATCTGTCTTATGCCAATGGCAAAGTATATTTTTCTGCCAGTGATGGTGTGTTTGGAGTGGAACCATGGGTAACAAACCAGGGATTAGGTGCAGAAATGATTAAAGACATTTATCCTGATGGCCATAGTTTTCCATTTGGATTTATTGGCTATCAAGATATGGTAATATTTGTAGCAGATGATGGGATTCATGGGACTGAACTATGGAAAACTGATGGGACTGAGGTTGGCACAGTCATGATTACGGATTTAAATGAGCATGGTGATTCAAAAATCAGGTCATTGATCCAGTATAAGGATATGATCTATTTCATAGCAAATGTGGGTATGGTAGATCCTGAGTTTGATTTTAGTAGAACGGAAAATGTTTGGAGAACAAATGGTGAGGAATCGGGGACTGAAAAAATTACAACTTTCGAAAATTATAGATTCTATGAATATACCACAGCAATCCCAGGGGGAATTGTTTCAGATATTATTGAATTAAATGGATATCTCCATTTTTGGTCATCATTTACCCCTGAACCGTATAATGGTGCAGCTGCTTTGTTTAGCAAAAGTGACGGCACCACTGAAGGGACAATACATTATGAAATTTGTTCGATATATTGTGGGGTACGTAGTTGGTATAAAATAGACGGGGGAAATATATATATTATCATAGGTGATGAAATAGATAGGTGGGTTATATATTTCAATGGTAGCGAATTGGTTTATTATCCAACTGATTACCAAAGCGAAATACTTTATTTTTTCAATGGGAAATCCTATATTAATGCTTATTATTACTACTCATATCCTTATCAACCACCAACTCTGGTCAAGGGTAACGGCACTAGCACTACTATTCTGAATCCGGATATCCGAACTGCTCAATACTTTTTTCCAATCGGGGATTTACTTTATTTTACCGCCTATGATGAAGTGCATGAAAACGAACTTTGGGTTACGGATGGCAGTGCACGGGGCACACAAATAGTAAAAGATATCAATCTGGCCGGATCAAGTTATATTGAGGATATAATTGTACTGAATGATGTGGCGTATTTCACTTGTGATAATGGGATTGATGGACGTGAACTATGGAAATTTGATCCGTCAGAATCATTCTTTGCCACTGAAGTGGTTTCATTTGATCAGGGAACTTTAAGGGATGGCAAAAAAATATCAGAAATCCGCAGTGATCCCTCAAAATCCCTGGGACAACCTCAGGAAAATGATACTTATAATTTTGTGTCTTTAGGTTTTGGTGGTCAAATTACCCTTAAGTTGGGTGCGGAAGTTTATGATGATGGCACAACGGATCCTGAAATCATAGTTGTGGAAACCAGTTTTGGCCGGGCTGATCAGATGTGTTATGAAAATGGTGTCAGGAATTATCCTGAAATGGCCTTGATAGAATTATCGCATGATGGGATCTCATGGTATAGTCTGCCTAACAGTTATTGCCGGACATCATTTCTTGATATAAGTCCCGCAGTTAGACAAGGAATGCCATATGCCAGATACATAAGATTAACAGAAAATTCTGATAAGCAATGGTTTGATAAAGCTGCTGATGGGTATGATGTGGATGGAATTATTACCAGCAGAAATGATGTATTGGCAGCTTATGGCAGATTAACGGATGCAAGAAAGATGATTAGTAATGGCATTTTTGATCCTGATTTCTTTAATAATGCTCCTAACGAAGAACAGGAATTGGCTATCACTTTTTATCCAATACCTGTTTTTAATGAATTAAAAGCAGATACTTATCTCGAGAATGGTGGTGCATGTCAAATTCTAGTAACTGATTTAATGGGTAGAACGGTTATCAATGATCAAAGAATGTTGCATCCGGGTCAGAACCAATTGGAAATAAATACTTCAACACTACCGGGGGGCCATTATCTGCTTCAGGTACAAATGAATCAACAAGTTTATACCAGGAAATTTGTTAAACAATAAAACCATCTGTGTAAATCAGTGCTATCTGTGAGCTGTTTTTTTTTCTCACAGATTCCTCAGATGATCACAGATAAAAGATGGGATGAATTATTAATGGTAGAATGATAATTCAAGACAGGGTTGATTAAATGATCTGATGATCAATAAAACCATCTGTGTAAATCAGTGCTATCTGTGAGCTTATTTTTTTTCTCACAGATCACACAGGTGATCACAGATAAAAGATGGGATGAATTATTAATGGTAGAATGATAATTCAAGACAGGGTTGATTAAATGATTGGATGATCAATAAACCATCTGTATAAATCAGTGCTATCTGTGAGCTGTTTTTTTTCTCACAGATTCCTCAGATGATCACAGATAAACATTTGGGAGTTTAATATTTTATATACACAATTGACCCGGTTAACTTGTCATGGATGGCCCTTTTCCTTTTATCAAATGTGACTGTGAGGAACGATAACCAACCAAGAATACTTTTAAAAAAGAACCGGAAAACCGCCATAATTAAAGACATATTCTTGTGTGGGTTTTTAAATCGCTTAACCTTCATGTTCATAATGGCGTGTCCTATGGTAGCACCATTAAATGCAATAAAGACGGGATCGTAAATATAAAACATGGATATGAAAATGGATGCGCGCACCCATCCTGGTGCACCACCAATAAAATTTATCAACAGGGCACTGATAGAAAAAATGATCAATAATACCACCAAATCTATTACCAGGGCTTTTATTCTTCTTAATAGCGATGGAAATTCATAATCGACATAGATATCAGGAATGCCCATAAAAGGAGTGTCACTTTCTTTTTCATTGGAGCTTGGAACGGGTTGATTTTCTTTATATTTCTGTTTCATGGCTAATTAGAGTTGGGTTGAGTTGCAATTTATAAAAAAATATTGAATTATACAAAGTAAATTTAGTATTAAATCCGCTTAATCTGATAATTATTGGATCAATTTTTAAGGCCATAAAAACATGAAATGCATTACAACCCCAACCCCATAAAACCGTTTTATCTTTTAAATTAATAAACTGATGCCCATGAATACCACAATTGTTGAAAATCACCTTAATGAGACAAAAAATTCTTTATTGCTTTCCTATTTTCAAAGAATTGGTTTTAATAGAAATGCTGAACCAACTTTGGAATGTCTACGTAGCTTACATTTTCTACATCCAATCGCCATACCATTTGAAAATTTAAATCCTTTTTTCGGAATTCCAGTCCTGTTGGACATCGATTCGGTAAGGAAAAAACTAATAGATAACATGCGTGGTGGTTATTGCTTTGAGCACAATCTCCTTTTCAAGGAAATATTGGAACTCATTGGGTTCAAAGTAAAAGGTCTTGCGGCAAGAGTAATATGGAATCGACCGGATGATTCAATTACACCCCGTAGTCATATGGTATTACTTGTAGAAGCAGATGGGCAACAATTCATAGCGGATGTGGGTTTTGGTGGTCAAACCCTCACAGCCCCTTTATTGCTTAAGCCAGATTTGGAGCAAATGACTACCCACGAACCATATCGTTTGATTCTGGATAACGGTTTTTATATGCTTCAGGTATTGATTAAAGAAGATTGGCGATCAGTGTACAGATTTACGCTCGAAGAACAATTTTTACCTGATTATGAAGTGACCAATTGGTATTTGTCCAATCATCCAGCATCACATTTTGTAACCGGATTAATTGCTGCCCGGGTATTAAAAGATAGCAGGTACAATCTTCGAAATACGCAACTGGCCGTTCATTATAAGGATGGCAAAACAGAAAAAACCGAACTTACGTCTGTAGATGAAATAGTAAAAGTACTTCAAGAAAAATTCATGATACGATTGCCTGATCAAATAGACCTATCTAAACTACAGAAAGTAATACTTTGATTTTTGATGTAGATTACATTATTCAACATGCTCAATAAATTTTTTTAATGCTTTTTGGCATTCCATTTTCTGTAATTTCCATTGACTATAAGATAATGGGAATACCTTTATTCCTACACGACTAAGCATTTTATAACGTTCATATGGAAAAGCACCTGCCATTTTCCCGGGATAACCGATTAGATCGAGACCAAACGATTTTTTGTTTTGGGTGAGTAACAAATCTATTTCTATTCCGGCAATTGGATATGACTTATGAAGGTGTGAATAACTTAGTTCACGAAGGAAACTCTCCACTTCTGAAAGGAACTCATCTTTATACGGGTCCTTCTTGCCAAGATGAATATTATCATTGCCGATTGAATGTAAATATCTTGTCAGAAGATACTCCGGATTAAGTGTGTTTGGGTCTAAACTGGTGAAGATGTATTGAAGTGATCTAGCCCTTGTAATGCTTACATTAAAAACATCGCTGCGGTTGAGATGTCGAAATGCAGTGGGATGTGATGAGGGATCCAATGCCAGGGAGATAAACATCACATCCCTTTCTTCACCTTGAAATGAATAGGCTGATCCTATGAGCAACTGATGTTTAATGGTCATGTCCACAGGAATTTCTTTCTCTGCTTTCATAAGCAAATAATTTACCTGTTCCCGAAAAGGTGACAAAATCCCGATCGTTTGACAACTTTCTTTTGAAAGATCTTGCTCATTTTGAATAAGGTCTTTTATTTTTAGAAAGATTTGTTCAGCTTCTTCTTCATTATATCCTTTTTCATTTCTTACACCCTCGCATTTGATGATAAAAAGGTGTTGATGGTCTTGAATTGCAGGATCGGAGGTCATGATTTTCAAGTTGCCGTTGTAGAATTCCCGGTTACTGAAGTTGATGATATCAGGAAAACTACGATAATGTTCATCTAAAAAGTGAACCTGAGAAGTCTTATTAATAGAATCGGCTGCCAAATCCAGAATACTTTTCTCCCTGAAATTTAGCAATTCAGGATCGCAATCTGATAAATTTGATTGTTGGGAAAGTAGATTCATCTGATCCCTGGAAAGAAATGAAACATGCCTTAACTGTTTGGGGTCGCCAGAGATCAATAATTTTTTGGCTCTTTGAATTAATGGCAATACACTGGCAATATCACATTGAGTAGCTTCATCAATAATTACCAGGTCAAACAACTCCTTTTCAAGGGGCAATGTATCACTCAGGTCAGCCAGATTTACCAGCCATACGGGAAATGCCTTTTGAACCACTTTAAAATTAATTTGATCAAAAAATGATTCCTTCCTTGAAAATGTGCGTGCTTTTAGTGCTTTGGAAAAGTGCCTGAGATCTTTTCTGTGGTTTTTTATAAATCCTGAAAGGAAAAAATGAAATCTCAATTGCACATAATTTCTGATATCCTGATGGTGTGCTTTTATAAGTTTATCCAAAGCAATGGATATTTTCCATAAGTGTTTCCGAAAGTATAAATTGAAGCGGATCACCAATAACCAGAATTTTCCTACTATAAAGTTCGAATTTTTGCTAAGCTGAGCTCCAAATATCAACTCCCTTTTTTCATAACCATTGAATGTTTTTTCCAGTTTTTCTATTTCCTTTAATTGTTTTACAATGTTTTTCTCCTGAGAGCTTATTTCCTGATATTCAACCTTGGGAACTCCCATACCATAATATAAATTCTCCAGTCGTTGATTCAACTCTTTTTTGTAATCCTGCTTGCCGCACCTCAATGCTACATCTGGCAATCCGAAATCAGCGGCAAGTTTGTTCCCTACCACATCTACTGCCTGGTTGTTGCTCGATGCTATTAGTACAGACCTGCCGATGCTGATATAAAAACTGGCTATAGCGGCAATAGTATATGATTTACCAGTTCCGGGAGGGCCAATCATGATATTCAGATCATATTTTTTCAAAGATTCAAGAATGGCACGTTGGGAATTACTTAAAACTGCCGGTGACCATACTTTTTCATTTATCGTTATATGATTTTGAACTTCACTCTGCTGAAAAAGAAGTTTCATAGGTCTGGAATAATCCTGGGTATTTGAAAGGATCTTTAATTCACTTAGGATACCCAATGTAGTCCTGGATTTATTATAGATTCCTGCTCCAACAGCCGACAATAATTTGAGTTGATTTTTTTTCTTCTGCTTATTGATGAAGTTCGGGGAATTTACTTGAGGATAAATCAGAAGATCACTTCCATCAATGTCAGGAGCAGATGATTCAAAAATTCTCCTGATTTGGCCGGATTCTTCAAACTGGATGGCTCCCTGAGGCCATTGTTGTAATTCCTCTTCTGATGTATTTGTTTCTTGGCCTTTTATGATGTTTAAAAGAAATTGATTAATGGTGCGGCTTGAAAGATCAATTTGAAGATAATAAAGTTCATCGATAGTGATGATATTGGCTTTGTACAATAGGAGGGGGGCGCAAATGGATTGGTCGGCTATATTTCCTACAAGATAAAATGCAAAATAATATAACTCCTTTTCTCTTCCGTATACCTGTAGTGTATGAAGCACTTTTTCAGCCCATTTAGTATCTATTGGGTGAATAGGTGCCTGTCCGGTTAACAAGTCAGCATTTTCAAAATGGCAATGATTTTCAACTTTAGTACCTGAAGTATTCGAAAGTGAGATTTGCCTGTTATCTGCTTGAAAACACGCACGGTAATACTTTATTAAATTGGAAATATCTGTCATCAGAAAAATTTGGGATTAAAATAGGGAAAATTGATGGAATGGTTTAGCTGAATGTAATGAATAACTAAAGATTAACCTTTAATAAAGATGTGTATAGTATCAGAAAATTTTTGCATGATTACTTAAATGACTCTGGAGGGCCATATAGCTTGAATAACTAAAATCAGGAGATTTTCAATAATTAATTGTTAAGAAAAGGCAAGACCCCATCGGGGTCAAATGTTAGTAGCCACGGGTTTTAACCCGTGGTAAAAAATTATGACAAAATGGTTAGACTGAAATGTTCGGGATTTCAAAAAAACTGACAGTAAAAACTGTGTCAACGCCTTGTAAAGCTATGCGCTTATGGGCAAATTGGATTTAATTCAATGTGCGAAACTATATTAATCACAATCTACCACAATGCTTCAACACCCTCAAAGCCCTGAGTGTATTCCACCTGCTGAGTTTTCCCGATGTCTCCATGTCAAAGTGCACTGTCCCCGGATGCTTGGCTGCCAACAACCATTGTCCGGATTGACTTCTTTTTCGTAACATGTATTCAATTGCATCTGATATCCGTTCATCATAAGCTATTCGTGCATCCTGAAAATGATCCAATGCTTTGAGAATATCATAATACCAACGGCAGGGATAATGGAATTTCAAAAAAGCAAGTTTAATTACATCCCCTGTTTTGTCAGAACGGAACAGCCGGTGTATCAATATGAATTCCTGACATTGAGCAGTTGCTTTTTTAAGTTCTTCTATACGATATTGATATCCGTTACGGTGGTATTCCAGAATTCCCTCCATAACAGAAAGTGTGGTATGGAGCGAACTGTGTGTGGCCCCTTTTCTGTTGGAATGACAATTAAAACCCCCATCCTTCATGTGTTGAGATAAAAGAAAATCTACCACACTTTCAAGATCAGATTCCTCAACACCGAAATACGCAGCATAATTAAGTACCATGCCATTGATGCATACGTCACTCTGTTTGATCGATCCCACCGGATTAATGCCTCCATCCTGGCATTTATTATTTCGAAAGATCATCTGCAATGTATCCCGGATGTCTTTGTTGTCAGGAGAAATTGAAAGATTTTTTAATTCCAAAAGTGTATAATGAGAGCAAGTCCATTTAGGCTGATAAAAGGAATGACCCCAATGACCTGATGATTTTCTAAGCGAAAGATAGGCTTTTCCCCAACCCTCTGTAGCGATTTTATCACGCAGCCCTGGTTTTTCGATGTTCAGTAAATCGCGATAAGTCTGGTACTGAATAGATACATCACCTTGAAGAAGCCAGGATATAAGATCTTCGGAAATCAATGTCATAAAGGTTTATATCATTCAAATATATATAAAAGATGAGCACTGAAAGTAAGAATAGAATTAATAAATATGCAATTTCTACAAATTAATTTTACCATAAGTCATCAATGCTCTTTTTCGGGCTTCCTGATGCTCTACCATGGGGTCAGGATAATTTGAGGTGCCATATTCCTGCACCCATTGTTTGATGTATTTCAGGTCTTTATCAAACTTTTTCACTTGTTCAGCCGGGTTAAATATCCTGAAATAGGGTGCTGCATCACAACCTGTGCCTGCTGCCCATTGCCAGTTGCCATTATTGGAAGCCAGTTCATAGTCCAATAGTTTAGCAGCAAAGTATGCTTCTCCCCATTTCCAATCGATCAACAAATGTTTGCAGAGAAAACTTGCGGTGACCATCCGGACACGGTTGTGCATAAAACCAGTGGTTTTTAATTGTCTCATGCCCGCATCTACCAATGGATATCCTGTTCGACCTTCACACCAACTTTTGAATTCGTCGGGTTGATTTCTCCATTCTAACCGGTCATATTTTGAATGAAAATTTGAATGAACTACATGTGGAAAATGATAAGTAATTTGCATAAAAAATTCACGCCATATCAGTTCATCAAGAAAAACCGAGTGATTTGGGGTTAATTGATGGATCACTTGCCTTATACTGACCGTACCAAAGCGTAGGTGGGGACCCAGTCGTGATGTGACATCTTCTGCCGGGTAATTTCTTAATGCATCATAATTATCCAGATTAGTTAAATCATAAGGTATGACTTTAAATGAAGATGGCCTGAATCCGATTTCTGATAATGACGGGAAATCATGTATTTTTTGAACAAAAGCTCTTTTATTCAAATCCTCATTTGGTGTCGATTCTAATGAATTGAATTGTTCCCTCCATTTATTTTTATAGGGTGTGAAAACCGTATATGGTGTTCCATCCTTTTTCAGAATATCATTTTCCTCAAAAATCACCTGATCCTTGTAAAAGTGAATTTCAATGCCGTTGTTCTTTAGAAAAGTGCTGATTTGATCATCCCTCTCAGTAGCATAAGGTTCATAATCGTTATTTACAAATACTTTTGCTACAGAAAATTCTTCGATTATTCTCTTCCAGACTTCCGTGGGTTTACCTTTGTATATTTTAATGGAACTTCCTACACGATTTAATTCCTCATTGATATTAACCAGTGCGGAATATATAAAACTGACCCTTGCATCATCAGGAGGAAGATCTTCTAAAATATGATCATCAAAAATAAATACCGGCAATACTGCTAGTCCTGATTGTAGTGCATGGTTTAATGCAGTATTATCCTTTAATCTAAGGTCGCGCCTGAACCAGAAAATGGAAATTTTCATAATTGATTCAAACGGGTAAATATAGAGGGGGTTCGAATGTTTATCAGCTCATAGCTCAAGGATTAATGTTCAAGGTTTAATGTTCAAAGTTCAAGATTTGACCATGTCTAAAAAAGAGAAAAGGGATTCAGAAGTCAAATCCCCCTCCTTCTCACCAACTCATCAACTTCCCGGTTCACCAAGGATTTAGTATAAATATAAATTTTCTCCTGTTTTTGCTCCCCTATAATCAATATAATTCGTATCTATAAAAAATATCTGTAACTAAACCTTAGTAAAATTAGTTACACATATTATTTTTCTGTTCCACTCTGGGTTATTTACTTTTAGAATAGTTAATTGCATAAACCTGCGGATAGAAATGGATTAATCTTTAAAATGTTTTTTAATACCTTACAGATCTTTCATGCGCAAATTACTGTTGATTTATGGCATTTTCTCCCTGATCTTCATTGATGTGAAGGCACAACAGGTGGTCTCAGGCCGCGTAACTTCTGATGGAACAGGATTGCCAGGGGTAAATGTAATCTTAAAAAATACCGAGATCGGTACTATTACCGATGCTAATGGGGAATACAGTCTGAATGTCAATGAAGGTTCTGATACCTTGATTTTCTCGTCCATAGGGTTTATAATGCAACAGGTAAGAATAGGAGGGAGGAGCCGTATTGATTTGGTATTGACTGAGGATGTGCGTCAATTGGAAGAAATTGTGGTTACTGGATTTCAGGAGGTAGAAAGAAAACTTTTTACTGGTGCTGCAACTCATCTGGACCTGGAGAAAATTAAGACCCCCGGTATGGCCGACGTAAGCCGCATGTTAGAAGGCCAGGCAGCAGGTGTTACAGTGGACAATGTAACCGGTACCTTTGGTACTGCACCCAAAATCAGGATCAGGGGAAATACTTCCATATATGGTGATAATCAACCTCTTTGGGTAGTAGATGGCGTGGTATTGGAAGATTTGAATAATGTAAATGCTGATGATATTATTACCGGAAACGCAAGTACTTTGGTAGCATCCTCGATTGCAGGGATTAACCCTGATGATATAGCATCGTTTCAGATTTTAAAAGATGCTTCTGCTACAGCCTTATATGGCACCCGAGCTAAAAATGGTGTGATAGTAATCACTACTAAACGAGGGAAAAGTGGAAAAACAACGATCAACTATACCGGCAATTATTCTGCCAAGCTAAGGCCTGCATACTCCCAGTTTGATATTTTGAACTCAAAGGACGAAATGTCCATTTACCGGGAAATGTATGAAAAAGGTTTGATCGATATTACTACTTCCGTGAGGGCACAAAACTATGGTGCTATGGGTAAAATGTTTGCTTTGATATCAGAACATCAAATCCCCTGGGGGCCTGATGCTACTTTAAATGAAGTATTTTTAAACAAATATGAGACGGCCAATACAGACTGGTTTGATGTATTGTTCAGAAACCTATCCATTCAACAACAACATTCAGTAAGCATTACCTCAGGAAATGAAAAACACAATAGTTATTATTCATTGAGTTTTTTAAACGATGATGGTCAAACCATTGCCGATAAGGTCATGTCCTATTCTGGATTGGCGAAGAACAGTTACTTTATTTCTGATAAATTCTCGGTAGATCTGAAACTAACCGGCAATTACAGGCAACAAAAAGTACCAGGTACTCAAAATAGGGATTTTGACCCAATTTCCGGAAGATACCGAAGAGATTTTGATATTAACCCTCTAAGTTATGCACTCAATACCAGTCGTTCGGTAAGGGCTTTTGATGAAAATGGCGATCCAGAATACTTTCGGAGGAATTATGCCCCCTTTAATATTGTAGAAGAATTAAGACATAATTATATCAACATCGATGTCGCAGATATATCCACCCAGTTGGATTTAAATTTTGAAGTAGTTAATAACCTGTTCCTGCGAAGTGCCGTTCAGGGGCGGTATGCATTCACACGCAGAGAACATGTTATTCATGAATATTCCAACCAGGCTGAAGCTTACCGGGCTGATGGCACACAATATATTCAGGATTCTAATCCATTTTTATTCAGAGACCCAAACGATCCGGGCTCGAGACCTAAAGTGATCCTTCCTGAAGGCGGGTTTAACTATCTTGATGAAAGTGATCTGACCTATTTTTATATCCGCAATAGTTTGGAATGGTCTTATGCTATAAATGATAACCATAGTATAAATGTTCTGGCAGGTCAGGAGATAAAATTCTCCAATCGCGAAGGCAGGACAGCAGATGGTATGGGGGTGGTGTATGAAAATGGAAAAATTGTCAATACCGACCCTGATATTGTTGATTTTCTTAACAGGCAGGGGATCAGGTTTTACAGCTTGTATTCAGACAGGGAGCGCTTTGCAGGATTTTTTCTGAATGGTGGGTATTCGTTTAAATCCAAATACATCATCAATGGCACTATTCGATATGATGGATCCAATCGATTAGGTAAAAGTAATAGTTCCAGGTATCTACCCACATGGAATGTTTCGGGTGCGTGGAACGTGGATCAGGAACCCTTTTTCGAAGTTGCATTTATAAATGCTTTAAAATTACGAGCTACCTACGGGTTATCAGCTAATATGGGCCCAAGCACCAGTGCTCTACTCAACCTCCGTTCTGATGTAACCCTTCGGCCGACAGATAATGAATCTTATTTATATATAGAGGATCTAGAAAATCAGAATCTTACGTGGGAAAAACTTAACGAGTTCAATGCTGGTTTGGATATAGCATTATTTAATAACAAATTGTCAGGTTCATTTGATTATTATATCCGCAATTCTTTCGACCTGATAGGGACCATTCAATCAAGTGGTATAGGTGGAATCGCCTACAAGTGGGGAAATTACGCCGATATGGAATCAGAAGGGTTTGAAACTTCATTAAATGCAACCATTATCAACAAGCAGGATTTATCCTGGACAGTTGGTGTCAATGTTGGTTATACCCGCGATAGAATTACCAGATTGGATTTCGGACCTCGTATTGCAGATGCCATATCACAGGCAGGTGCTGCTGTTTTGGGTGGGCCTCGCAGAGGGATTTTTTCTACGCGTTTTGCAGGTCTTGATGAACGAGGCATCCCAACTTTTTATGATGCAGGAGGAGAGGTAGTGTATTATTACGACCTTCAGGATCGGGAGAATCTTACCAGTATATTAGAATTTGAAGGTCCCTCAGAGCCTATGGGAGCAGGTGGATTAACCAATAATATTCGTTATGGTAATTTTTCTCTTAATGTATTGTTATCCGTAAAATTTGGCTATAAAATCAGATTGGATGATGCTTTTTCACCATCATATACCGATTTTAGCTCCTTCTCAAAAAGTTTTATCGATCGGTGGGTAGTGCCGGGTGACGAATCAGTTACAAATATTCCTGTAATATTAGATCGTAACGTAGTTTATGGCTTCGATCCGGATTTGCTTAATGCTTATGATTTGTATAATAAGAGCACTATCAGGGTAGCCAATGGCGATTATGTGCGCTTAAAAACTATCAGATTAAGTTATATGTTCCCTAACAGGATTTACAGAGCCATTGGAGCTAATAATGCTCAGATATCCGTGGAAGCTCAAAATCTGGCTTTACTTTATGCTGATAAAAAGTTAAATGGCCAGGATCCGGAATTTTTTTCGTCGGGTGGTGTAGCATTGCCACAGCCAAAGCAGATTACAGTTTCTTTAAATATTGGATTTTAGTTGAATTATGAATTACAAAAATTTTTCCGCAATCATACTCATCATCTTTATTTTAGGAGGATGTAATAAGTATTTAGAGGAAGTCCCCGATGACAGAGTTGAATTGAACAATCTCACCAAGGCAGCTCAATTATTGACAAATGGATACCCATCTGCCGGTTACAATTTTACGGAGTGGATGTCGGATAACGTGACATTTACCTATGGTACCACTATTCTTCCAGAACATTCCGAAGCTTATGAATGGGAGGAATTTACCGGAATATTCCAGGACACCCCGGCCTACTATTGGAACAGTTCGTATGAGGCTATTGCTCATGCCAATGAAGTATTGGCGGTAATAGACGAATTGCCCGGAGATGAGGAACAAAGAAACGCGGTAAAAGGAGAGGCATTATTGATTAGGGCCTATAATCATTTTATGTTGGTCAATTTGTTTGCCAATCATTATAACAATCAGAGGGCAAACCGGGATTTGGGTGTGCCATATGTAGAAGAACCAGAGAGGGTTTTCATAAAGCAATACCAGCGGAACACAGTGAAAGACTTATATGATAAAATAGAAAGGGATATGTTGGAGGGGATAGGATTGATTAATAACAGTTACTATGCCAATACAGGTAAATACCATTTTACAAAAAATGCTGCACTTGCCCTTGCTTCGAGGTTCTATCTCTTCAAAGGGGATTTCGAGAATTGTATTAAATACAGCAGTGAAATGCTGGGAAATTCTCCTGAAGTTTTTGTGAAGGATATTCCGGGGTTGTTAAATGAAAGAGTGAATACAGAGGATTATGTGAGGTTGTTAACTTCTCCAAATTATGAAAGCAATATACTATTAATGCGGAAAATTACCAATTTTCATGTAAACGTTGGCCATTGGCCTGATAGTGATATTTTTGATTATTTGTATAGGGATAATCCTTTCAATGCCACAGACGAAAGAGGTGATCCAGCGTACATTCGGGGTGAAAACGGATTAAGTGCCACCCGTTTTGAATTCCTGTTTGAAAGATCCAGTCTCACTTCAAATGTAGGACTAAATTATACCATTATATTGGCGTTCAGGGGTGAGGAAGTATTGCTTAACCGCGCAGAGGCTTATGCAGTTACCAATCAATTGGAAAAAGCTCTCGAAGATATCCAAACATTGGCCAGAAAGAGGTATACTCTTTCAAGCGGCAATATACCTGATTTCTCAATAGAAAGAATCAGAAATTTTTATGGGGTTCAAGATGAC
This sequence comes from Bacteroidota bacterium, assembly GCA_023393375.1. GTDB lineage: Bacteria > Bacteroidota > Bacteroidia > Cytophagales > Cyclobacteriaceae > JAEWLI01. The sequence continues at coordinate 18,175 of JAEWLI010000031.1, read as the reverse complement.
GATCAATTGGCTTTGAGAATATTGATTGTTGAAGAAAGACAAAAAGAATTTATGCATGAAGGGTTGCGGTGGTTTGATATCAAAAGATTTGGATTTCCTGTAAGGCATGTGTTGGCAGATGGTGTTTCACAAAAAACTCTAGCAGGGGATGATCTGCGAAAAGTACTGCAAATACCAAAAGCCGCAATTGATGTGGGCGGTCTGGAACCTAACCGCAGATAAGTTAAAATTAATATATTTAAAGTAAATTAGATAAAAATTAAGCAAATGATCTCAAAGTCAAGTTTCAGACAGCTTATCGCATTATCATTACTGATAGTTATATTCACCGGATGTTACGATAAGGAAACGGTAGACACCGATATTATAACCATTGAGGAGTCAAATGATCCAATCGACATTTACATTCGGGAAAATTTTCTGGATAAATATGGTGTGGCGGTTCGCTATAAATTTGTAGACCGATTTGTAGAAGTAGGTAAACGGGTGACGCCACCAAAAGCTGAATTGGTGATTCCAATGCTCGATTTTCTTACCGAGTTTTGGATTGAACCATATATGGAAGTTCCCAATGGTGTTGATTTTTTTACTAATAATGTACCAGCAGAAGTGGTTTTGATAGGTTCCCCAATGTACAATGCCGACGGCACAGTTACATTAGGTACTGCTGATGCCGGCGCAAGAATTACCTTGACCGAGGTGAATTTTATTGACCGTGAGAATTTAAATTGGATATTCAGGCAGTTAGGCACAATATATCATGAGTTTGCGCATATTGTGCATCAGGACCATAATCTTCCAACAGGTTTTGGTCAGGTAACACCTTCAGGATATACTTCAGCAGGTTCATGGTATAATCTCACCAATCAAGAAGCTTTAGCGAGAGGATTTGTATCTCCTTATGGTACCAGTTCGGAAAACGAAGATTATGCAGAGATTGTGGCTTTCCTTTTGTATTACCCTTTGTTTTTTGAAAATTATATCAATGAAGATCCAGCATGTACAACTATTGTATGTGACCAATTAAATGAAGGAAGAGCGTTGATCAGAAGAAAATTAACTATGATCCTGGCTCATTATGAGCAACATACGGGTGTAGATTTATTATTGGTCAGGGAGAAAATTCAGGAGAAATTGGCTCAATTATAGGTTAAAAGAGTTAATGGAAATTAATTACACGGCAATGAAAAATAAATGGTATTTGTTTCTAATGGTGGTTGTGGCATTTTCTTGCAAAGAAGATGATGGGAGTGTTTTTGATCAAACTGCTGATGAAAGAGTAGCTATTGCCATTTCTAACTTAAAAAGTGAATTAACTGCGCCTGCAAATGGTTGGTTTTTAGAGTATCAACCCGAAGCTGGAATGGGTAGTTTTCATGTGTTGCTCAAGTTTAATGATAACGGTAAAGTAAATATCAAAACCGATCTGGCTGCTGATGATGAGCAATATTTTGATCAGACTGTTGGTTACAGGATTGATAATTCAATGGGCTTAGAGCTTATATTTGAAACTTACAGTTTTTTCAGTTTTCTTTTTGAACAGGATCAAGCAAATTTTGGGGCAGAGTTTGAATTTAATTTTGTAAACAAAACTCCTGACAATGCATTGGTATTTGTAAGCAAGTCTGATCGGGGCACTCCATCCAGATTGACTTTAATCCCTGCTACAGCAGCTGACCAAAACAAATTGGGTCAAAGCATTTCAGCCAATTTGGATGCATTTAGTCGGAATATCCTGTTGACATACTCCGAAAAGGACATCGAAATATATTTAAACTGGAATCAACTCCGAAGAAACATAAATTTCACCTATATCACAAAAAAATCAGATGTTGGTGCAGGACAGGAAATCAATTTATCTTCCGGGTATGTGCTAGAGGGAAATTCGATTGTGCTTGACAATCCATTAACAGGTACTTTTGATGGGGAGAATATTGATATATCCAGCATTGCACTTAGTACATATACCGAAACCAATACCGTAATATGTGCAAAAAACACTCCTTCACCAAAATATGAAGGTAATCTTATAACGGCAGACATGATAAGCCTAGAAAATTCTTTGTTTGATTATTATGGTGCTACATTTTATAACCGGTCAAGAATATATTTGGCTCCGGTTGATTACTTCTTCGATGAAGAAGGTTGGTCTCAAGGGAATATAGTACGACAAGAAATTGAAGGGGCAATTTATATGGTATTGTTATATGAAGCCAACACCCGTTTTGAAGAAGAACCATTGACGGCCGTTGGATTTTTGATTGATAATGGGGAAGGCGAAGAAAGCACTTTTATTTTGAAGAAGTTTGAACCACAGTTAGTTGAGAACAACCTAATCATGAATTTTCAAGGAGATTTCATTTTATATGACAATCCAAATACTTCTGCCAACCTGGAAAATATTGAGGCTTATCTGAACAAGCTCACCGAAGGTAATATGACCTACATTTATAACGTAAATCAATATTTTTTCGAGTTCCATAACCTATGCAACGGATGGAGCTTTTATTTTCAGGCGATTTGAAATTACCTGATGTAAGTTTTGTTCGATGTTTCTTTGAATAGAAAAAAATAAATGGTATTATTGTTTAGTTGAAGCAGATAATTTGAACAAAGCTACTTCTTCAACTGTTATGAAATTTATGTAATATTTCTCCTACTCTTTATCATATTATTAAATGAAAAAACAAATACTATTTGCACTACTTTTTGTAGGAATCATTTTTACCGGGTGTAAAGACGATAATGATCCCGTACCTGAACCAATACCTGTAAACCCAATAATTGGCACCTGGCATTTAATGGAGATGGAAATCACAGATGCCCCTGCTGAACATTCAAATATCATTGGTGCGAGTTTATCCCCTTCCTATTTTTATATCTTGTCTGATATCTTATTTATTAATCCGGACAGCACTTTTATTTTTAAAACCAATGTGATGTTTGAATTGGTAGATACCTATTCAGGTATTTATGAATATGAAGATGATCAACTAACACTTTTGTTTGATCAAAATATTGATGATATGGTATATGATCATGATGTAAATGGAGGCACTTTGGAAATAGAAATTGATACACAATTGGATTTGTCCACTCAAGAAGAACAGGTAATTATACCCGTAACAACGAATTGGATTTACAGAAAATTTGAATAAATAATAAGTAAAAGGGATCATCAAGCAAAAAATGCATCCCTTTTACATCAACCACAATATTACTTCTCAGTTTCCTTAAGCCTGTCTTTAAACACCTTCTCAAACTTTTCTATTTTGGGGGTAATCACAAATGAGCAATAGCCCTGATTAGGATTCTGTTCATAATAATTTTGGTGGTAATCTTCTGCCGGGTAAAATACTGAAAAGGGCGAAATCTCTGTAACGATAGGGTCATTGTATATCCCTGCTTTGTTCAATTCATTTTTATAATGTTCAGCAAGCGTTTTCTGTTGTTCATTATGATAAAATACTACCGATCGATATTGTGTGCCCACATCATTGCCTTGCCTATTTAATGTAGTTGGATCGTGTGTTTTCCAAAATATTTCCAAAATTTCTTCATAGGTTATTTCATTTGGGTCATAAGTTATCTGAACAACCTCAGCATGGCCGGTTTTTCCCGAACATACTTCCTTATAGGTAGGGTTTTTAATTTTTCCTCCCGAATAACCCGATGTTACGCTTTTTACACCTTGTAATCTATCAAAAATAGCTTCTGTACACCAGAAGCATCCTGAGCCAAAAGTAGCTGTTTCCATATCAAATAATTTTTCTTGTTCAACATATGTATCTTTTTCCACTCCCCTGGAATGGGTACATCCCAATATAATACTTAAAATAATGATTCCTAAACCAATTTTCATAGTGTACGCCATGTTGTGGTTGTTGAGTTAACGGAATATTTCAGAGGGGGTTTATATAAATTGATATTAGTTTTGTCCGATCATCAATTTATCAACTATTTTATCCTTCCGGGGTTTTCTTTGATAAAGGATTGCCAGCTTTTAAATTTTTGCCCGGGTGTCTTATGTTGGAAATGATGGCAGACGGCTACAGCCAATGCATCAGTTGCATCAAATAATTTATCGGTATGATCAAATTTCAACAGGGTTTGTAGCATTTTGGCTACTTGTTCTTTCGAAGCATTCCCATTCCCGGTTACTGACTGTTTCACTTTCTTAGGGGCATATTCCATAATTGGGATTTCGCATGACAGTGCTGCTGCCATGGCCACCCCCTGTGCCCTGCCCAATTTCAACATCGATTGAATATTTTTACCATAAAATGGTGCTTCAAGGGCTACCTCGTCAGGGGCAAATTCATGAATGATCTGAATCATTTTTTCATGAATTTTTTTTAGCTTTATTTCATGTTGAGGATATTTGCTTAAATGGATTACCCCATATTGCAAAATACTCATTTCAGATTTTTCTGTTTTTATAATGCCATATCCCATGATAGTTGTACCCGGATCAATACCCAGGATGATCTTACTATTGACGGTCTTCTCACTAATATTTATCATTGTGCATCTAAGTTAACCATTTTCTTATTTCAGTGATCGTTTTCTTCTCCATAATAATATTTGTTTACGCATTGATGATCCTTCTAATGATCATTGGATGGCTTTATCCAGAAAAAAATGCTATACGTCAGACTAACCTTCAGGAGTTTATTTCTGTAATAATACCTGTTAGAAATGAACGTGAAAATATTCTCTTTTTGCTTGATGATTTAAATCAACAGGAATATCCTGCAAATTTTTATGAAGTAGTGATCATTGATGATCATTCCGATGATGGAACCAGCGAATTAATAGCCTCCAGAATGCATCATTACAAGTATCCTATTCAATTTTTGAAATTATCAGATCCAGAGGATGGAAGAGCTACGAAAAAAAAAGCCATCGAATTGGGGGTAGGCAAGGCCAAAGGGAAAATTATATTGACAATAGATGGAGATTGCCGGGTATCTTCTGCTTGGATTGGAAGTTATAACCGGTTTTTCTATACTGAAAAAGTAGATTTTGCTTCCGGAATGGTAACCTTTCATGAGGAAAAATCGCTGTTTGAGGCAATGCAGGCAGCAGAGTTTGCCATTCTTACAGGCTTAGGGGCTGTCACCATTAGATTAGGGCAACCTGCCCTGTGCAATGCAGCCAACATGGGATTTACGAAGCAGGCATTTATGGAAGTAGGCGGATACGGTGATGTTGATCATATCATATCGGGTGATGATGTTTTACTACTTGAAAAATTTGATTCCCGGAATAAAAAAATCAAATTCCTTAAACATCAGGATGCCATAGTCAAAACACTTCCACAAAAAAAATGGATGGATTTTTATCACCAGCGAAAAAGATGGTCGTCAAAATGGAGAATGCATAAAAAGCCAACGGTTGCCGCGCTGGCATTATTTGTGTTTTTTTTAAATTTCTCATTTTTATTATTTGTTACATTTGCTTTATTAGGGGAAATTTCAGGGAAAATAATTATTGTCCTATTAATGATTAAATTACTTCCTGAGTTAGCTTTTATACTAATAATCTATAAATTTCTGCATAAAAAACTCAATTTTACAGTATTCCTTTTATTGGGAATCGTCTATCCCTGGTATACGGTATTTTTTGGAATTATTGCCAATGGGGGTGGTTTTAAATGGAAAGGAAGAGATTTTAAGGTCCAGAATGCTAAATGAGAAATGAATATGACTGATCACGAATTTGAGGTATTGGATGAATTGTATTTTATACAATCGTTTCCCAATCTTATAAAATTAATCGATTTGTCCGAAACCCAATTAAAATTAGTTCTGTTGGATTTACTTGAGAAGGAATGGATAAAATGTTGTTTACCCGCTGATCAGGAAATTCCATTTAATAGGGCCAAGTTTGACAGAGATTTTCAAAATTATTATTATATTGCAACCAAAGCGGGATTATTAGCACATAATGGCAAAGCAGGATAAGGTGAATAAGGAAATAAAAAGATCTCCCAATTATTATGTAAAAAAGAGGTTGGTACGTAATAAGCCTGCTATTTTCGGATTGATTGTAATTGTCCTGGCTACGTTTGCGGCTTTATCCGGATACCTGATCATGCCCGATCAAACCCCCAATGCTAATGATGGTGCGGTGCAGATACAAAAGAAACTTCCCGGTTTTTCTGTGCAAATGTTGAAGCACAGAAAAAATATGAATATAGAAGAAAGGGGATTTTTTAAAAAAATTTTTCTGGGTCAGGAAAGCCTCTATATTATTGAACCCATCAGCAATTACCGTTTTGATGATTGGAATGTAATAGTGGAACTATATGATGCTCCCGGTTTGCCTGAGAAAACTTACCCGCTTTTAAATGTAGTAAAACCTCTTTTTGCGGGTAGTATTGATAGTGCAGGATTTGAAGGAGCACCGTATAAAATCACGGGTAATCAAGCGGAATATATAGATATTTCAGGAAATTATCACAAGATATCACTGGCCAATTTGATCAGTGAATTTGAGAAAAAAAATATAAAAAACCGATTTTATTTGTTGGGAACTGATAACTCAGGACGTGATATTTATAGCAGGATATTGTTTGGTGCCCGGATTTCATTATCCATTGGCTTTGTAGCTGTGTTAATCTCAATGGTACTGGGACTTTCCCTGGGTGCGTTAGCTGGTTTTTTCGGAGGTAAGATCGATCATTTTATCATGTGGTTGATGTCTGTAGCCTGGTCGATCCCCAGTATTATGCTGGTGATCGCTATCAGCATAGCCTTACAAAGCAGGGGCATTTGGGTAGCTTTTGTAGCAGTGGGATTGACCATGTGGGTTGATGTGGCCCGGGTAGTGCGTGGTCAGATCATGTCGATAAAGCAAAAGCTTTACATTGAAGCAGCCAGGGCTTTCGGGATCAGTAACTATAGAATAGTATTTCACCATATTATGCCGAATATCCTGGGGCCCTTGGTGGTAATTGCATCTTCTAATTTTGCAGCAGCCATATTGTTGGAAGCAGGGCTTAGCTTTTTAGGTTTGAGTGTTCAGCCCCCAACCCCATCTTGGGGTATTATGATTTTTGAGGGTTATAATGCCATTGGATCAGAAAATAGTTGGCACTTGGTGGTCTTTCCCGGATTGGTGATATGCCTTATGATTTTGTCTTTTAATCTGTTGGGAAACGGTTTAAGAGATGCATTCGATCCTCAAACAGCATTAAAGTGAAGAAATGGAAAAGAGCATTCTAAAGACAAAATATGATTTAAAGGAATTGGAGCTTAATTCTCTGTTAGAGATTACACAAGCTATCAATAATAACCTTCCAGAAGAGTCATTATACAAAATTTACCATTTTACCTTAAGAGCCAATTTAAATATTAAAAAACTGGCACTTTATGTTTTGGACGAATCCTGGAACTGCAAGGTGAATTTTGGCTCAGAAAAGGATTTCTTTTTTATTCCTTTGGAAGAGCAATTCCTGAATTGCAATCAGGTCATGTTGATTGATAAAAATCAGAATAGTGCTTTTTCTGAATTTGATAAGATGCTTCCTGTTTTACATAAAGATAAATTATTGGCTTTTGTCTTTGTTGGTGGATATGTGCAACATGGCGAAGAAAAAGAAGTGGAGGTGAATACAACTTTACTTCAGGTATTGAGCAATATCATCATTGTGGCAGTGGAAAATAAAAAGCTGGCACGCAGACAACTGAGACAAGAAGCATTAAGAAAGGAGTTGGAAATTGCAAAAAATGTACAGCAATTGCTTTTTCCAAAAGAATTGCCTTACAATGACCATATTCAATTAAAAGCAACTTATATACCTCATTTTGCAATAGGTGGCGATTATTATGATTATATTAAGCTAACTGATGATCTGTTTCTTATTTGTATAGCGGATGTTTCAGGCAAAGGGGTGCCAGCAGCCATTCTGATGTCTAATTTTCAGGCTTCACTACACACCTTGATTAGAAAAACCCGGGATCTGGAAGAAATCATCAGAGAATTGAATTACCTGATCATGAGAAATGGGAGTGGCGAGAATTATATTACATTTTTTGTAGCCATATATAATAAAATTTCCCGCTCGATGCATTATGTGAATGCCGGACATAATCCGCCTATTCTGATACATGAAAATGGCTGGGAATTGCTACACAAGGGCACTACTGTATTGGGAGCTTTTAATGAATTGCCTTTTCTAGAAGTAGGATTAATTAATTCTTTAAACTCATTTTTCTTCTTTGGGTACACCGATGGCCTTACTGAGCTTTTTAATGAATTTGAAGAAGAATATGGGTCTGATCGACTGGAACTGTTTATCAAGGAAAATTATCATTATGATTTGGGTGAACTGCACCACCAGTTGATCCGTGAACTTAATATTTTTAAAGGAGCTAAAAAATATCATGATGATATCACTTTTTTATCCTGTAGATTTAAGAATTAAGTTGAATCGTGGATGATTTATCTGTATAATTGAATTGATGTTTAAAACTTCTCGAATTATCAAATGGGTTTACCCTGAGTTGTTGTGGGAAAGGAAAGTGGATAAAAAAATTCTGTACCTTACCTTTGATGATGGCCCAGTGCCTGGAATAACGGAGTATGTGCTGGAAGTATTGAGTAAATACGATGCCAAGGCAACTTTTTTTTGTGTTGGGGAAAACGTAAAGAAATACCCCTCTGTCTTTTTGGATATTTTGAAAAACGGTCACCAAATAGGAAACCATACTTTTAACCACCTAAATGGATGGAAATCAGATAATAAAATTTACCACCACAATATAGAATTATGTGATAATGAATTATCCCAACTTATGAAGGTTAAGGGAAAGCAACTTTTTAGACCACCTCATGGCAGGATAAAGAAGTCCCAGATCAAATACCTTAAAGATAAATATTTGATAGTGATGTGGGACATTCTAACAAAAGATTATGATCACAAAATACCCATAGATACCTGCTTGAAAGAATCGATCCGGTTGTCTACTCCTGGTTCAATCGTAGTCTTTCACGACAGATACAAAAATGAAGAAAGGCTAAAATTTATTCTTCCCCGATATTTAGACCACTTTGCCAACAATGGTTATGAATTTCATCCCATAAATGTATAAACAAGTAAACAATGATTGATACGCACGCACACATATATCTGAAAGAATTTCGTGACGATTTGGATGAAATAATATCCCATAGCCAATCAATTGGCATATCAAAAATTTATATGCCTAACATTGATTGCACCACGATCGATGATATGTTGGAAGTGGAAAGCCGGTATCCCGATTATTGTATTCCCATGATGGGATTGCACCCTGGTTCGGTAAAAGAAAATTTTGAAAAAGATCTATATGTTATTGAGGAGTGGTTAAGCAAAAGACCATTTGCTGCGGTAGGCGAAATAGGAATTGATTTATATTGGGATAAAACTTTCGAAGAGTTTCAAAAGCAGGCTTTTCGTTATCAGATCGGGCTGGCAAAGCATCATCATTTGCCTATTGTTATTCATAACAGAAATGCTTTCGAAGAAACCTACTCGATAGTCAATCAATTAAATGACGATCTACTTTATGGTATATTTCATTGTTTCACAGGCTCGGTGGCTGAAGCAGAAAAAATAGTCAACCTCGGGTTTCATTTGGGGATAGGAGGGGTGGTAACCTATAAAAATGGGGGTCTTGATAAAGTGTTGCCTCATGTGGATCTCAGTCATCTTGTATTGGAGACCGACAGTCCATACCTCACACCTGTTCCTTTCCGGGGAAAACGAAACAGCCCTGTATATGTACAATATGTAATCGACAAAATCAGCAGCGTAATCAATATATCAAAACAAAATGTTATTGATATCACCACACAGAATGCAGAAAAAATATTTGACAGGCGAACTTTTGTTTAAAAAAGTTGTTCAATACATGAATTAAATCCGACATTTGTAACTGTTTGAATTTTTTATAGACCAATCATATTACCAATAGCTTAATTATTAATTTTTCATAGCTATACTTTGAAAGAAAATTTTAAATACAGGATTGTAAATATAAATACAGCTGCACCACGACCACCCAAGTCGCATATCCTTATTATTTATACCGGTGGTACATTTGGAATGGTCAAAGACGAAAAAGGAGTTCTGGTTTCATTTAATTTTAATCAAATCATCCGCAGATTTCCTTCCTTAAAGTATCTGGATCTAAAGCTGACTGTCATTTCTTTTCCTAATCCATTGGATTCTTCCGACATTACCATTCAAAACTGGTTAGACATAGGATATATCATCTATGAAAATTATCAGCAATATGATGGATTCATAGTTTTACATGGTACAGATACTATGGCATACAGTGCATCCGTTTTAAGTTTTTTATTGGAAAATTTAAATAAACCAGTCATATTTACAGGTGCCCAGTTGCCCATTGGAGCAATTCGTACGGATGCCAGGGCAAATTTGGTTACTGCTTTGGAAATCGCAACTACCAAAATTGATGAACATCCAATAGTTCCTGAGGTGAGTATTTATTTTGATTACTTGCTCATCCGTGGAAACAGGGCAAAAAAAGTTAGAAGCAGTCAGTTTGCTGCATTTGAATCAGAAAATTATCCTTTACTTGCAAAAGCTGGTATCAATATTGACTATAATTTCGAACAAATAAAAAAATATCGGGATGACAGGCCGCTTGTTTTTCACGATCAATTGGATGAGAATATAGCTACACTGAAACTTTTCCCGGGAATTGGAAAAACTGTAATTAAAAGTGTTTTTAACATTTCCGGGCTAAAAGGGTTAATACTTGAAACTTTTGGTTCCGGTAATGCACCTACAGACAATTATTTTTTGGATTTAGTAAAAGAAGCAGTAGATAGTGGTATTATTGTATACAATGTTTCACAATGCAACAAGGGTAAGGTGATTCATGGAAGATACAAAACAAGTCGTAAATTAGCAGAGTATGGTGTAATTAGCGGGAAAGATATTACCTTTGAGGCTGCTGTAGCGAAAATGATGTTTTTGTTGGGAAATGAAACATCGATTGAACGCGTGAAGGAAAAGCTTGTCATGAACCTGAGGGGGGAGATGGAAGGTGAACTTTACAAGTAGATTACAATTGTTTTTCAAAATAAAATACCATTTAAAATTTGCAAAAGGGCGCATTTATTGATTTATTTGTGACCTTTAAGGAGAGAATTGAAATTTGGAGAGGTGGCCGAGTGGCTGAAGGCGCTCGCCTGGAAAGCGAGTATACTCTCACAAAAGGGTATCCCGGGTTCGAATCCCGGCCTCTCCGCAGAATTTTCACATAATAAATTTTTATTATATGGAAATTTTTTAATTTTTGTAGAACATTTAACCTTTATCTTGAAATATAAACGAATTATGAAAAAGTTATTTGCTTTAATGACGCTCTCAGTGGCACTATCATTTGGTATTACCCAAAAATCATTTGCTCAGGATGTTGATACAGTCGAACAACCTCAGCAGGAACAACAAGCAGCACCTACTCAAACTCCACCACCAGCAGTAGATGATGAAAATCTTGGTGGTGATGACAGTAGGACCTTTCATCAGGTTATCAAACAAAAATTCATTGATGGTGATGTACTGTGGATGTCTTTACCGTTGATCTGTTTGATCATTGGTCTATCTGTAGCCATCGAAAGAATTATCACGTTAAACATGGCGACTACCAACACCAATAAATTATTGGCAAGAGTAGAAGATGCTTTAGCTAAAGATGGTGTAGAAGGTGCAAAAGAAGTAACCAGAAGCACAAGAGGGCCGGTAGCTTCAATATTTACCCAAGGCTTGATGAGGATGTCTGAAGGCATCGAAATGGTTGAAAAATCCATTATTTCTTATGGGTCAGTAGAAATGGCACGTCTCGAAAGAGGTCTGGTATGGATTTCCCTTTTTATATCTCTTGCCCCAATGTTAGGTTTCATGGGTACAGTAGTAGGTATGATCTCAGCGTTTGATGCAATCAAAGTACAGGATAATATCTCTCCTGCAATCGTTGCTGGTGGTATTGGTATAGCACTTTTAACTACTTTAGCTGGTTTGATTGTTGCCGTTATTCTTCAGTTGTTTTACAACTATCTGGTATCTAAGATCGATTCACTGGTGATTCAAATGGAAGATGCATCTATTTCGCTGGTTGATATTTTAGTAAAACATAACCTGACCAGGGTTAGATAAAATATTAAACAAAGTAGTACGTTTTAGATATAGAAAATATGAACTTTAGTGATATTATAAGTAGTTGGGGATTAATCTTGGCTTATATATTGATAGCAGTGGCTTTATTAGCTGCAATTGTGCTACCATTATTAAATTCCTTGAGCAATCCTAAGTCTTTATTGAAAACGTTGGGCGGTGTAGTACTTTTAGTAGTGCTTTTCTTTATAGCCTATGCGATTTCTGGTGGTGAAGTTTTACCAACCTATGTGGAGCAAGGTGTCACCACCTCAGGGACTTCCAAATTTGTTGGAGGTGTACTGATCACAATGTATATATTGATTGTATTTGCACTTTTAGCAATTGCAATTACAGAAATTAAAAAAGTATTTAAATAACATGGCAAGGAAAAAGAATAAATCAGTAGAAGTAGATTCTAGCTCAATGGCTGATATAGCTTTTTTGCTATTGATCTTCTTTCTGGTGACAACTACTATTGCTAGTGACAGAGGTTTGATGCTGCAATTGCCACCAAAACCTGAAATAGACAAGCCACTTGATGTGAAGATACCTGAGAGAAATCTCTTTAAGATCTACCTTAATTCGGCAGATAATCTTCTTGTTGATGGGGAGCCTATGATAAATTTGTCACGGATGAAACCGATGGTAAAGGAGTTTGTTTTAAACAATGGCAGAAATCCGAAATTATCTGACAGTCCGGAAAAAGCTGTTATATCGTTTAAGACCGATAGAGGAACTTCATATGAAAGATATATTGAAGTTCTTGACATTGTGACTGCTGCATATAATGAAATGTATGGTGAACGGGTAGGGCTTTCAGCTGATGAATTCAGAAAGCTTGACCCTAAAAAACCAGATCAAAAGGCACTTTATGATCGTGCTAGAGAAGGTTTTCCAAAAAATATTTCATTTGCAGAACCATCTAAAATAGGAGGAGAATAGTATGGCAAAGTTTAAGAAAAAAACCGATACCAGTCAGAATATTCCAACTTCTTCGTTACCTGATATCATTTTTATGTTGCTGTTCTTTTTTATGGTTACTACTGTATTGAGGGAAACAGACGTGAAAGTAAAGCAGAACTTGCCGAGAGCAACTCAGCTCCAAAAATTGGAGCAAGCGAGTTTGGTAAGTTATATTTATATAGGTGAACCAAGGGATCAACGGTTTGGTTCTGAACCCCGTATTCAGTTAGACGATGTTTTTCAACAACCCAATGACATCATTTTGTTTGTTGAAAAAGCCCGTGCCAGATTGGATGAAAATAAACGGGATCAGCTGACCATGTCGCTCAAGGTAGATAAGGAGGCAAAAATGGGTATTTTATCTGATGTTCAGATGCAGTTGAGAAACGCTAATGCCCGTAAAATCATGTACGCTAATATATTGCGCACTGAAGAGTATTAAAAAATAACCTTTTCATTGATTTTTATAATAATATAAAGGATCTTTCTCAATAGGGGAAGATCCTTTTATTTTTTCTATGCTTCAAAAAAACAATAAAAAAATAATTCAGGGTTGGGCTTTTTATGATTGGGCCAATTCTGTATATTCATTGGTAATCACCACTACCGTATTTCCGATCTATTACAATTCTGTTACTTCTGGTTCAGGTTCTGATATGGTTGACTTTTTAGGGTACAGCATCAGAAATACTGTATTATATGAATTTTCTCTTTCATTTTCTTTTTTGTTGGTTGCAGGATTGGCCCCATTATTATCAGGAATAGCTGATTATGGGGGTAAGCGGAAATTCTTCATGAAAATGTTTACATACATTGGAAGCACATCATGCATTATGCTTTATTTTTTCACAGCTACTTCAGATGTTGCTTATGGCATTCTATTTTCATCTTTGGCAAGTATTGGATTTGCTGGTAGCCTCGTTTTTTACAATTCTTATCTGCCTGTTATTGTTTCCCCTGATCTATTTGACAAAGTGAGTGCTAAGGGATTTTCTATGGGGTATGTTGGAAGCGTTATCCTCATGGTAATAATTCTTATCTTCATCAATTATAGTGAACCTGTATTTGGTATTACTGATGCTTCACTGCCCCCTAGAATTTCATTTGTGCTAGTTGGGTTATGGTGGGTAGGATTTGCACAAATCAGTTTTAACCGGTTGCGGGAAAATGAAGGCCATTATTCAAAGGATGGTGGCAATATACTACAAAATGGATATAAGGAAATTATTAAAATATGGCAGGAGATCAAATCGTTAGGTGATCTGAAGAAATTTGTTATATCCTATTTTTTCTATAACACTGGGGTTCAGACAACAATTTATGTAGCTTCATTATTTGGTGCTACCGTTTTGGGATTACCAACTGACCTGCTCATTCTTACCATATTGATTATTCAAATTGTAGCAATTGGCGGAGCTACATTTTTTGCATATGTTTCCGGTTTAAAAGGAAACAGGTTTTCTTTGATTATTATGATTTTACTTTGGATAGTAGTATGTATATCTGCTTATTTTATCAGCACAACTACCGAATTCTTCATTCTCGCTTTTTTAGTAGGTTTAGTTTTAGGTGGCATACAATCATTGAGTCGGGCTACATATTCAAAATTTATACCCTCATCCACTAAAGATCATACTTCATTTTTTAGTTTTTATGATGTGACCGAGAAACTAAGTTTGGTTATGGGAACGTTCGCTTATGCCATTATTGACCATTTTACAGGTAGTATGAGGAGTAGCTCCCTGGCCATGGCATCTTTTTTTATAGTAGGATTGCTCATCCTGCTATCTGTAAAAATTCCCCGTACCTCTGCTTCTGTACCACAATCAATCTTATGATAAATATCGAAGATCATGTTGTGTCAGGTATTCCTCAAGTTCATTTTTGGATTCAAAAACACCAATAATTTTGATCTCATCGGATGAGCAGTAGTTTTTCTTACAAGCTTCTTCAATAGCAAAATTCAAATCAATCTGTCCTTTTCCATTAAGAGTCATTTCAATAATATCTGTTTGTTCAAAATAGTAGGGCAATGATGGTTGATAAGTATACAACACATACCGGGTTCTCACATCTACATCCATATCAAAAAAAATTAAAGTTAATATTCAGGTGAAAAAATTGTTTTTAGCGATAAACTTGTTGAGAATCGGAATTGTTTTTTAGTTTTAATAATATAATCTTTGGTTGGTAAATAATTTATGAAAATAAAAAGTATATGATATACACAATAGGAGTATTAGAGAAATCTATTTTTAATAGAAAGTTAAAATAAAGTAATAAATGGTAATGGAAAATATTTTATACTACGATGTTATTTGTTATTTGATGTATTGATTAGAAAAAATATGGTCATTTGGATATGCTATCTGTGCTGTAAATTATCTTTATATATCATATGTTATAATCAGCAAAATAGTTGTCAATTTATAGTGATGGAGTATATTCTTTTAGATAACAATCGAATGTTGTGCCTATCCCAGGCTGACTTTTTACATTTACATGTCCACCGTTTTTCTCAATAAATGATTTAATAATATATAGACCAATTCCAGTTCCGGAAGCTGCATTAGTAAATCTCTTAAAAGGCCTGAAAATGTCTTTAGCATTTTTAATAATATCAAAACCAATACCATTGTCTTGGATGGACATCAATATAAATCCATTTTCTTTACGGATCGTTATGGCAATCTTTAGCTTTTCTTGAGGTTTTCTATATTTGATTGCATTACAAATTAAGTTTTTCAGAATACTCTGTAGAAATGGTTCCACATAATTTACCGCTTGAATTTCTTTAATATTGTAAGTTAATTCACCCCTGTATCGGTTTAATTCATCTTGAAACTCTGTTTTTATATTTTCCAACAAAGTTTCCAGATGAATTGGGTGAATTGACAGACCTTCGTGTATTTGCTGTGATTCGATAATTTCGATAAGTCCGGCAATTACATTTTCTAATCGTTTAACCATATTAGAAAAATTGGGTAAATATTCCAGTTTACTTTCTGGTTCCGTTTCCATCGACATTAGATTGATCATCATCTGCAGATTACTGATGGGGGATCGTAAATCATGAGCAGCCATAAAAAGCAGGTTTTCCATCAACTCTCCATATTTTTTCAGATAGAGATTTTTTTGATGCAATTCGAGATTAGTTTGCATTTGTTCTTTCTCAAACTTTTTTATCGCGCTCATGTCAATCCCAATACCTGTTTGCCGCCCATCTTCTACCTTGATATTCGCCCAGGCAGTATCTATTTCAGTTCCGTCTTTACAAGTCATCTTCACATCCTTAAACCCGGATGCCAGGGATTTCATATAAGATTTAATTTCTTCCCTATATTTTGGATCAGGATAAGCTAAATCCATAATATCATGATTTTTGATATCCTCATTTGTCCATCCGGTAATTTTCTCAATAGCCTGATTCAGATACATTTCCTTCAACTCCGGATCGTATATGGCAATCATTACAGGAATATTATCAACTATCTTTCGTAATAGATCTCTTTCGTTTTGTAATTTCCCTTCAAGAATTTTGTTATCAGTAATATCTGTATGAGTGCCAAACCAATTTACAATTTCATGATTTTCATCGTATACAGGCATCGCTCTCAGCAGGAACCATCTATATTCTCCTGATTTACTTCTGATAGGTGAAATATCTTCCCATTTTAAGCCTGTTTCCCATGAAGCTTTGATGTGTTTGGCTACCCGGTCAGCATGTTCTGGATGGATCACTTTAATCCACCCCCATCCCTTCACATCTTCTAGATTTGTTCCAGTATATTCAAACCAACGTTTATTGTACCAGAAAATTGATCCCGTTTTGTCTGCCATCCAGGCTAATTGAGAGATATTGTCAGCCATAGTCTGAAAACGGGTTTCACTAATTCCAAGCCTATCTTTTATTCGCAACTTTTCTGTGATGTCGCGAAAATTCGTAATCACACCTGCTAACTGATGGTCGCCTATATAAATTGGGGCAGTGCTGGATTCGAGCCAAATAGGAGGATGATTCTTTAGAATCATTTTATATTTTTTATTCCTTTCCGATTCGCCTTTAAGAGCTCGTGTAGCAGCTGCATTACTTACAGTAATTTTCCCTCCTTTTTCATCCTCCACCTGCATATGTTTCACAAGTGTTTTTCTATCTTTTTTATCAAAATATTTTAACAAAATGTTATTTGCCTGTTCATTATAAAAAATGATTTTACCATTGGGATCATAGATTATTACTCCATCAAGCATGGAATTCAGTGCTGATCTGAATTTTGATTCTTGTTCGATTGTTTTTCTTTTGAGCCTTTTATTATCATTGAGAATTTCAACAACATCCGAAATATGTGTTATGGTTTGTATAGCTCCAATTATTCTGGATGAATCATCAATTAGCGGACTTACGCTTATACTACAAGTTTTTATCCCTTCAGGAGTTGTTAGTTTTATCGAACTCTCACATGTTTCACCATTCAATGCACGGCTCCACAAGGTGATGGTTTGAATTTGATCTTCTGGTGAATGATTCAATAACAGAATCAGGTTATTCCCAATATCTGCCGTCACACCATAAGCATCACTAAAAAATTGGATATATTTAGAATTAAGTGCCAGGAATTTATAGTCGGAGTCCAAAATGGCAATCGGCTCTTTAAGGGCATTCAGCGTAGAATTGAAATACATATGCAATGTATCCACATTTAAATTGTATTTGGATTTGCTATATTGGCTGATATCCATAAATAAAAGCTTCTATAATGCTTTTCCTTATCAAGATGTAAATAATTGTAATAGTAAAGGTAAACATTAGGTGTTAAAACATCATCGTTTTTATAATAAATTTAAACATTAATAATTATAAAATAACTATGGAAATTTTGATACATCGAATAATAATTGGGTATCGGATTCTCTAATAAGCAACCATTGGTTAAAAGGTTTCGTATTCTATTTTCATAAATTTCCGAATATTATGCAGTACAATGAATTTAAACCTCACCCTTCTTTATCACCTTTTATTGAATGTTATTGGAC
>JAEWLI010000013.1 GCA_023393375.1 Bacteroidota bacterium | reverse complement strand
TTTCGTACAACTACCTTGTAATTGCAAATGGTTCTAAAACCAATTATTTTGGCAATGAAAGCATTTTTAAAAATGCTTTTCCACTGAAACAGGTGCCACAAGCATTGGACTTACGGAGCCAGATTTTACAGAATTTTGAGAAAGCAGTTATTTCCCGTGATCCTGAACAAATTAAGCAATTGCTCACTTTTGTGATTGTAGGAGGAGGCCCTACCGGTGTGGAACTGGCTGGTGCGCTTGGAGAATTGAAAAAACATGTGTTACCCAAAGATTATCCCGATCTTGACCTTGATCTGATGCAGGTTTATTTAGTTGAAGGGTTAGATAGGTTATTGCCTTCTATGAGCGATTTTGCAGGTAGGAAAGCCCTTCAATACCTTCAGCAATTCGAAGTGAACATTCTTTTAAAAACTTTGGTAAAAAAATATGATGGTCACGCCATAGAAATGAATAATGGAGACATACTACGTAGTAATACTTTAATTTGGGCAGCTGGTGTAATGGGGAATCTGATTGATGGAATCCCGACCGAATGCACAGAAAAAGGTCGGATCCAGGTAAATGATATGAATCAGGTAAAATGTTTCTCCAATATATTTGCATTGGGTGATATTGCAATTCTTAAAACCGAGGAATATCCCCAAGGATTGCCCATGCTGGCCCCTGTAGCTATGCAACAAGGAAGGCACCTTGGTCGCAATCTCAAAAGAATGGCTGCAGGAAAAACCATGAAACCGTTCAAGTATAATGATAAAGGTTCAATGGCTACAGTGGGAAGAAATAAAGCAGTGGTGAATTTGCCCGGGAATTTAAATTTTGGCGGATTTTTTGCCTGGGTGATATGGCTGTTCATTCACCTGTTTTACATTATCGGATTCAGGGGAAAACTGATTGTATTCAGTAACTGGGTTTGGAATTATTTCACTTACGACCGGGGCACACGGCTAATCATCAGACCGTATATAAAAGAAAAAAATCTGACACCCAGAGAATAATACTGCTGAGTTTTCAACTTTGATATTTGGTTACATTCTGAAAATAATATAAAGCCTCTTACAATTTGTTAATTTCATCATTTCCAGAACCATTTAATTCTTTTACCTTTGTGGCGAAAACAGAAGAGCAGCAAGACTAATGAAAAAAATTGCAGTATTTACATCAGGTGGTGATGCCCCGGGAATGAACGCTTGTATCAGGGCAGTTGTGAGAGGTGGGTTATATCATGGCGTTGAAGTGTATGGCATCAATCGCGGATATAATGGTATGATTAAAGATGATTTATTCTTGATGGACAGCCATTCCGTTAGTAGTATTATCCAACGTGGGGGTACTATACTTAAATCAGCAAGAAGTTCAGATTTTCGCTCTGCTGAAGGACGTAAAACTGCATATCAAAATCTTCGGGAAAGAGGAATAGAAGGTATTGTGGCAATAGGTGGGGATGGTACTTTAAAAGGTGCCGATGAATTTTATCGGGAATTTGGTATTCCGATAGTTGGGGCACCTGGTACAATTGATAACGATCTGTACGGCACAGATTATACCATAGGTTTTGATACTGCCGTGAATACAGCCCTTGATGCCATTGACAAAATAAAAGATACTGCAAATTCTCACGAAAGAACCTTTTTTGTAGAAGTGATGGGTCGGAATGCAGGTGATATTGCCATTCATGCAGCCATAGGAAGCGGTGCTGAAGTGGTGCTGATTCCAGAGACCTCAACTTCTGTAAGTGATATTGTCAGATCTTTGAGAAAAGCAGAAAGAAGATCCAAAACATCTTCCATTGTACTTGTGGCAGAAGGGAATCAGGATGGTGGTGCGCTGGAAATGGTAAAAAAAGTACAAGAACTTATGCCAGAGCTGGATGCAAGGATATCAATATTAGGACATGTACAACGTGGAGGAACACCCACCTCTGCTGATCGTTTATTGGGAAGTCGTTTAGGCTTGGGAGCCATCGAAGGATTGTTGGATGGAGAAGTGAATGTGATGGCAGGTATCATTCAAGGTGAATTAACCTTTACCCCTTTTAAAGATGCCGTTACCAAGAAAAAACCGGTAGATGAGGAAATATTAAGGATGGTCAGAATCATTAGATAGGAAGAAAACTGAAGATCATATTTTATTCTATTATAGTGTGGGGTTTGGTAAATTCGATAGCCTCCAATCGATAAAAATCACGAGGCTGTTCGAAAAACCTTGTTCGATAATCTGTACCGTTGGGGTAATAACCAAATAATACCTGAATCGATCTGAAAATCAGCATTTCGTTTTTTATCCGCAAACCTCCACCAAAGCCCTGATAAAATTGACTGTTCCATGATTTTACATGATCTGGCAATAGCCATGTTAAATCAGTAAAACCAATAACGGCAAAATTAAACCCGAAAATTTTTACAGGAGGGTAGATATTGAATTCGAAATTTACTGTAAATCTTTTGTTTCCTATTCTTTCAGCATTAAAACCTCTGATATCATTGCTATGATCCAGGTTAACCATATGATCAAATAGAAAAGGGTTATGCAGATAACTACCCCGTAATCGAAGGAAGTTTCGTATGAAGGTTCCTCCAATTCGATGTAATGGTGTAAAATAAAGCAATGCGGCATCAATTGCCCCCAATTCGTTGTCTTTTTTCTTAAAGTATGTGCCCGATTCTATCACCGCTGAGAAATAGCCAATTTTACTAAAAAGGCCATAGCCAGCTTTTACACCTGTATACCATCTGTCCTCATGTTCAGAATAGCGTTTTCCAAATGTAAAAGAAACTGTAGTTCCGGTGGGAATATCCTCTGTTATTCCCAAATGCCTCACAAAACGGGTTTTATGGTATCTGCGAAATGCATATCCCAAGCTAACTAACGCCAATCGGTTATTGCCATAAAAGTCATTTTTGATTTCCGGCAATTTCAAAAAATGGGTGTTTTTATATCCAGCAGCTAAATAATATTCATTTTGAAACTTATCTGTATGGGTAATCCTCGATAAATCAGTTGCATATCCGATCCAGTAATCCTGAACAAATAATTTTTCGAGATGTAAATTGATATTTTCATTTTCTATCTCTCTGATGAGATTTTCTGATCTTTGTAGTTCAAAGCCACCGGCCAGTTTCAGTACCGGTGAAATAAAATCACGACCTGCACCAACC
This sequence comes from Bacteroidota bacterium, assembly GCA_023393375.1. GTDB lineage: Bacteria > Bacteroidota > Bacteroidia > Cytophagales > Cyclobacteriaceae > JAEWLI01. The sequence goes on along the minus strand of JAEWLI010000013.1, from coordinate 23,895 downwards.
CCATAAGTAATTCCATGATCACTGCTTTCCCTATAAATACGGGCATTTACATATTGGTAAAATAAATGATCTATTTGCAATCCAGCATCAACAGTCCATTCATTTCCATACTCCAAACCTCTTTTTAGTGCAGTATGAAATGTCATGCCATAACCTAAAAAATTTACATCTTCAAAACTCAAAAACCCTTTTTTATCGCTTAGGCTATATCTTGCATCGGGAAGTATACTCCATACATCCCTAACCACTACCTGCACGGTTATACTATCTGAGTTTTCCTCATCGTCGAGTATCTGAATATCGGCACTGTGTAAATATGGTTTGGTACGTAAAATCCGTTCACTTTCTGAAATGAAAAAGGGATTCAGCTCTTCACCTGCTTTAAATAACAACTGATTTCTTACTACCCAAGGCTGTGTAGTGATATGTAGCTTATTGCCAGTTCTGGCAAGCCATGGCAGTTCTTCCGGATCCTGATCTACACTATTCGAAAAAACATTCAAATTAACAATTTTGATTTCTTTAATAATTTTTCCATCGTGCCGATCATAGTGTTCGTAGCTGTAATTCAAGCCATTCACCTCTTTACCTGAATCTTTTTTAACAATGTTGCCCAATAATTTCGATAACAAATTATCCTTTTCTGAGAATTTCTGAATATCTTTTTCTAGCTTCTGGTCATTACCAATCACCAATGAATCGACAGAAGGAGGTACAGTGTCAACTGTAATTTCCTGAGCCAATCCCCAAACGGGTATGCAAATACAAATAAATACGTATAGTTTATTCACCCCTAAAGCGGAAGGTAATTCCTTTTCCCTAATATTAATAACATTAGTTTATGATGATGTGTTTCCATAGGATGATAACACCTGATCAACTGCATCAAAACAAAAATAATTCATTCCGTGATCAAGTGTACCACCAAACAATAATTCAATTAATTGGTTTTTCTAATAATTTTAAAAAATAAACATTTTGTTATGAGCGGCCTATTATATTTTATTGCTATTATTCTGTTGATTGGATGGCTTTTGGGGTTTTTCGTTTTTAGCCTTGGCCAATTTATCCATATCTTACTGGTTTTTGCGATTATTGCAATACTCTTTAGATTGATCAGGGGAAGTTCAATTTAGCATTTTAACCCGTTTTGGTTCACCCAAATATAAGTCGAAGCCCTTATGGAATTTATCAACCTGAAAGAGAAGTATATTCGTATAAGAAATCAAAGTTTGGCTCTTTGTGAAACACTCTCCCCGGAAGATTATGTCGCACAGCCTGTAGTTGATGTTAGTCCTCCTAAATGGCATTTGGCACATACTACATGGTTTTTCGAAACATTATTCCTGACACCTTTTTATCCTGGTTACAAGGTTTTTCATCCGCAATTTGCCTTTTTATTCAACAGTTACTATGAGACATTGGGTGATAGAGTAATGCGACCTGATAGAGGAAACATGACACGGCCTACAGTACAAGAAGTTTATGAATATAGAAAACACGTAGACCAGCACATGCTCAATTTTTTTGATCAACACGAAACCTTGGATGATGAAAAAAATTATATTCTGGAAATAGGTTTGCAGCATGAACAGCAACATCAGGAGTTGATGGTAACAGATATTAAATACATTTTGGGACATAATCCTCTTTTTCCTGTGTACCGCGAAAAAACCGAATTAACAACCGGATATACCGCTGATGTTGAAAAATATTTAACTATTCCTGAAGGTATTTACGAAATAGGGTACAATGGAAATCATTTCTTTTATGACAATGAAAAAGGTGTTCATAAAGTATTCTTACACGAATTCCAATTAAGTAACCGGTTAGTGACCAACAGAGAGTATCTAGAATTCATACATGATGGAGGTTATACCGATTACAAGCATTGGTTGATGGAAGGTTGGGATTGGGTAAAACAAACCAAGACCAAAGCCCCACTATATTGGCATCTGATTGACCATAAATGGCATTATTTTACATTGAATGGATTAGAAGAAATAAATGGTGATGAACCAGTTACACATGTAAATTATTATGAAGCCCAAGCTTATGCAAATTGGAAGGGCAAAAGATTGCCTACAGAATTTGAGTGGGAAGTTGCAGCTAAACAATTAGTACCTGATACTCATCCTGAAGGTAACTATGTAGAAAATGAAAATTTTCGACCAATACCAGCAAGCTTATCTTCTCTACAACTATTTGGTGATACATGGGAGTGGACCGGTAGTGCTTATCTTCCTTATCCCCATTATGCCAAACCCGATGGTGCTTTAGGGGAGTACAATGGTAAATTTATGGTCAATCAGATGGTGTTGCGGGGTGGATCTTGCGCTACACCTGCCGACCACATCAGACATTCCTATAGAAACTTTTTTCACCCTCATCTCCGGTGGCAGTTTACCGGAATTCGATTAGCTAAAGATTTAACCTAGAAATTAATGACTAAAAATAATCACGCATTGCAAGCTGACGTGACCGAAAGCAGGCTTCAAGATTTGGCCACTGATGTGAGGAAAGGATTGATATCTAATCCTAAATTTTTACCTTCCAAATATTTCTATGATGCTAAAGGTGATTTTCTTTTCCAACAAATCATGCAAATGGAGGAATATTATCTCACCCGTAGTGAATATGAAATCCTAGATTCTTGTAAAGATCATTTATTAAAACATTTTACAACTACACATCAAACTTTTGATCTGGTAGAACTCGGCGCAGGTGATGGGTTTAAAACGAAGATAATAATTGAACATTTTCTTAATAAGAATATAGACTTTGTGTATAAACCTATTGATATTTCTGCCAATGCTTTGAAAATACTTTCTTCTGACATGAAAAAATCTTTTCAGCATCTAAAAATAGATGTTCATTGTGGAGAATACATCAATAGTCTGGAAAAACTGAGCTTTCAAACACGCAAGAGAAAAGTTGTATTATTTCTGGGATCCAATATTGGCAACTTCAGCCATTCACAAGCAAGAAATTTTATGTCCAGTATCCGGAAAAATCTTTCACCTGGGGATTACCTGCTGACTGGTTTCGATCTTAAAAAAAACCCTGATATTATCCTAAAAGCATATAATGATCCACATGGAATCACACGTGCCTTCAATTTAAATTTATTGGAAAGGATTAATAGGGAATTGGGGGGTAATTTTCAATTGAATCAATTCAAACATTTCCCGATATATGATCCTCTAAAAGGTGAGGCTAGGAGCTATATAATAAGTAAGCAACATCAAAAGGTTTCTATCGATCTGCTCCATGAGGAATTTAATTTTGATGCATGGGAACCTATTTTTACGGAAGTTTCTAAAAAATATGATATCCATCAGATTGAAGCAATGTGTGAAACTTCAGGATTTGATTTGATTGCCAATTATTTTGACCCTAAAATGTTTTTTGTCGATTCATTGTGGCAGGCTCAATAGATCCTATTTTATCTCCAACACTATAATTTTTGAGCTTCTATTTTGAAATGAACACAATTAAATGTTAAATTCGTGCTTTCAAATGTTTAATTAAAAAGCAAAACAAGTGGATATCTTTAATAAATTGAGGTTGGATAAAAGTCCTTTGGGGCTTTATGCAAATGTTGAGGAAGGTTATTTCATGTTTCCCAAGCTGGAAGGTGAAATAGCTCCGAGAATGATGTTCAGAGGTAGGGAAGTTGTTGTCTGGAGTATTAACAGCTATTTAGGTCTAGCGAATGATCCCGAAATAAGAAAGGCAGACGCTGATGCTGCTAAAGAATGGGGAATGGCATATCCTATGGGAGCTCGAATCATGACAGGCAATACCACTATTCACGAAAAACTTGAAAATGATTTAGCGGATTTTGTAAAAAAAGAATCCGGGCTATTGTTGAATTATGGTTTCCCAGGTATGGTGTCATTGATTGATACATTGGTAGATCGTAGAGACGTAATCGTGTATGATGCTGAATCCCATGCTTGTATTGTAGATGGCGTAAGGCTTCATATAGGTAAAAGATTTGCCTATACACACAACGATATGGCAAGTTTTGACAAATCCATGCAAAGGGCAACTAAGATCTGCCAGGAAACTGGTGGCGGGATTTTGGTAGTTACTGAAGGTGTGTTTGGAATGAACGGTCACCAGGGCAAGCTGAAAGAAATTGTAGAATTTAAGAAAAAATATAAGTTCAGATTACTTGTAGACGATGCTCACGGGTTTGGTACAATGGGAAAAACTGGTGCTGGTACAGGTGAGGAGCAGGGTGTACAAGACGAAATAGATATTTATTTTTCTACTTTTGCCAAATCGATGGCTAGTATAGGTGCATTTGTTGCAGCTGATAAAGATGTGATCACCTATTTGAAATTCAACCTACGGTCGCAATTATTTGCAAAGTCTTTGCCCATGCCGATTGTGATTGGCAATCAGAAAAGACTGGATATGCTGAAAGCCAAACCTGAGCTAAAAGATAAACTTTGGTTTATTGTCAACAGGCTCCAAAATGGCTTAAGAGAAAGAGGATACAATATTGGCGAAACCAAGTCACCTGTAACGCCTGTATTTTTGAGTGGTGGTATAGTGGAAGCAGGTAACCTCATTTGGGACCTCAGAGAAAACTATAATATCTTCTGTAGTGTGGTTATTTTCCCAATGGTACCCAAAGGCACTATTCTGTTGAGGGTAATACCTACAGCAGCGCATACTGAAAAAGATGTAGATGATACTATTGCAGCTTTCGATGCGATCAGTGGCAAACTGAAAAGAGGGGAATATCAAAAAGAAGGTTTGGAATCCATCATTCCTCATTAATAAAGACTTTTAATCAATTATATATCAGTTAACCTTAAATTTTAGTTAAATAATGAAAAGATTCGACGAAATAAGAGATCTTGTAATGTCTTTAGAGGCAGATTTTGAAAAATTTTATGATAAAGCAAATCAAGCTGCCGGAACAAGAGTACGTAAAGGAATGCAAGATTTAAAGAACCTTGCCCAGGAAATCAGGATTGAAGTTCAGAATAAAAAGAACGAAAAATAGAAAGAGAAAGGCGGTTCATCCGCCTTTTTTTTTACCTTCCCACATCAAATCGTCCTTCATAATTTTGTGCATTGACCTTCTGCCGGGATATTATTAACAAAATCAACATTCAAGTTATTCGCCAAACTTTTGGCGTTTATGACTGCCTTTGCCTTCTTAGTATACACAAATGAAAATATTGGCTTGGGGCCATCATTATAGATCATTATTTTAAAATTGGTTTCTTTTCCGGAAAATGTGGGACTTATTCCATTAGGGGTATTTGTGCTGGTATAACTGGATGAAACAACCTTAACCATTACGACGTGAGGTAATGTAACCCATTCGCCAAATCTATACCCAACAATTGACAAATATTCTTTGTATCTTTTTTCGGTAAAATCAATTAAGGTTCCACCATAAGTAAATACGATAATAAGTCCAACCAACATAGCTCCGCTTCCTATACTGTACGTTCTTATCATTGAGCTTTCATGATTAAAAAACATTGGCATTGACAAAGAAAAGACACCTGCAATTATCAATAATATTCCTAGGAGGTGAGGGCCAGATAATAGATTGCGTCTTTTGAAATTAAACATTTTCATTTAATAATATGAGTTGTGTTGTTTACGTCGCAGTAAGATTTTGGTTGTAATCATCAAGTACATTGATTTACGAGCAACAAATAAAAAAGTCAGGTGATATTATATTTTAGTCAGCTTAGTATCTCTAGAAAATAAAACGGGAAATGATTCATAGACCATTTCCCGCTTATTCATAATAACCCTTTTTATTACTCCACACTTACCTTACCATGAAGTATAATCATTTTTTCAGCTATTTGACTCTTTAATTTATCTGAAGCGGCCATCATGGGCAATCTTGTGTAGTTTTTACATATGTTCATGTGCGCCAATAATTGTTTTATTCCTGTTGGGCTACCCTCTGCATACATCAGAGGATTCAAGTGTATTAGTTGAAACAATAATTCTCTTGCTTTTTCCACTTCAGCATTGCACATATGTTGATACAAATCGCTGAAAAGTGTTGGATAAGCATTAGCAAGCACGGATATTACGCCTTCACCTCCCACAGCCAAAATAGGCAGGGTAAACATATCATCTCCTGATATCAACTTGAAACCCTGAGGTTTATATTTTGCAATTGTGCACAACTGCTGAAAATCACAAGAAGAATCCTTTACACCTATAATATTAGGGTGTTCTGCCAATTTAAGGATGGTGTCCGCGCACATATTACAACTTGTTCTGCCAGGTACATTGTAAAGAATAACAGGTATTTGGGATGCTTCAGCCACTTTGATAAAATGTTCTACTATGCCCTCCTGAGCAGGTTTATTATAATATGGACTTACTGAAAGAATGGCATCTATGCCGTTCATATCATGTTCTTTAATCTTCTTTACTACCTCATCAGTATAATTGCCCCCTATTCCTACTACTATTGGCAATTTTTTAGGATTGTTCTTCTTTATAAAATCTAAAATTTTTATTTTTTCTTCTTTTGTTGTGGTCACCGATTCACCAGTAGTACCATGTGCCACCCAATAGTCGGCACCATTTGAAGTATGGTCAAGCAACTTTTTTAAACCCATGTAATCCACTTCGAACTCTTGGGTAAAAGGGGTGACCAAGGCTACTCCTACGCCTGAAATTGTGTCATTTGTCATATTAAAGACCTTGTATAATGATAGAGTTGATTTATTAATTCATTTATTGAAGACTGCTCCGGTTTTACCATCATTTCATAGAAACTACTTTTTTTATCATGAAATGCTCCTATTCTACATTTTGCCCTGCTTTTTGCCAGAACATGTTCTATGTGCTGGTTTGGTTCCAAATCTAAATGAAACAAATAATCAAATGGTTTATTTATAAAACGTTCAACCATTTCAGATTTAAATTGGCCCCAAAAGTTTACATCTTCTTCTCTGAAAAAATCAAATTTAAATTCATGATTATCTTGATTTTTATCCAGAAAAGATAAAACTTCTACTCTTTTGCCATCATTTTCCAATAATTTTACCAACTTTTTAACTTGATCATGCTTATACATATCACCAGCACTAAATAGTATGCCCACTTCGTTTGCTTGAGAATAACTTACCGAGCCCCTTTGGGTACAAGGTTTTCTTAAAGCACGGTGTACCTGCAGGCTGATGAAATTTTTCTTCAGGGTTTGCATATTATTTGATCATGTTGATAAAATCTTTCTCGGAAATTATTTTCACACCAATTTCCAAGGCTTTTTCCTTTTTGGAAGGCCCCATATTTTCTCCGGCAAGCAGGTAATCCAGTTTAGAAGATATTGACGAAAGCACCTTCCCGCCATTATTTTTAATCACTTCCTTTAACTCATCGCGCTCGAAAGCCTCAAAAACCCCCGAAATTACGAATGTTTTTCCATTCAAAATATTATTTACCGGTGCTTTGTCGGTTTTTTTTATTTCAAAGCATAATCCTGCTTCTTTTAGTTCATTTACTTGCTGAATATTTTCAGAATCTCTGAAATAGTCAAGGATGCTATTGGCAATTCGATCACCAATATCAGGTGCTTCGATAAGCTCCTCATAGGTAGCATGAGCAATGCGGTCGATATTTTCAAAATAGATGGCCAGCTTCTCAGCTACGGTCTTACCTACAAAACGAATTCCCAACGCAAAAAGCACATTAGGAAAGGAGGATTTTTTTGATTCTTCAATACCATCTAATACATTCCTGGTCGAAAGATCTTTAAATCCTTCCAATTGCACAATATCCTCATATTTTAATCGATAAAGATCGGCTGGAGATTTAACAAGATCTTTTTTAAACAATAATTCAATGGTGCGCCCCCCCAAGCTATTTATATCCATAGCCTGTCGCTGAATAAAATGTTCTATCCTGCCTATAATCTGAGGTGGGCAACCTTTGCTGTTAGGGCAAAAATGAATAGCTTCCCCTTCGTTACGTTGCAAAACTGTGCCACATGCCGGACAATGATCAATATAAGCTATGGCTTCACTGTTGGGCTTTCTTTTGGTAATATCCACGCCAGTGATTTTAGGAATAATCTCCCCTCCTTTCATCACAAACACTGTATCCCCTTCCCTTAAATCCAAACGCATAATTTCATTGGCATTGTGCAAAGATGCCCTTTTAACTACAGTGCCTGCCAATAAAACAGGTTGTAAATTAGCCACTGGCGTAATCGCTCCAGTTCGACCAACCTGATAAGTTACTTTCAATAGTTCAGTGGCAGTATCTAATGCTTTATATTTATACGCTATTGCCCATCTAGGACTTTTAGCAGTATAACCCAGTTTTTCCTGTTGGGTCAGTTGATTTACCTTTATTACGACCCCATCTGTATCAAGAGGCATTTCTAATCTCCTCTTTTCCCAATAATTGATATAGTCAAAAACTTCTTCAATATTTTTGCATCTTTTGTAAGTGGGTGACACATTAAAGCCCCATTTTTCCAATAGTTCGATACGCTGACTATGTTCATCAAATTCCAAAGCTTCACCTAATAAAGAATACAGATAACAATCGAGTTTTCTTTTGGCAACTATCGAGGAGTCCTGCATTTTTAAAGTTCCTGAAGCGGTATTCCTTGGGTTAGCCAATAAAGTCTCACCTACTTTTTCCCTTTGTCTGTTCAGTTCATTAAATACATCCCGGGGCATAAACACCTCTCCACGGACTTCAAATACATCAGGAATGCCCTGGTTTGATATCTTTAATGGTATACTTCTTATGGTCTTTGCATTTTGCGTAATGTTATCACCTCTTACACCGTCCCCCCTTGTTACAGCCCTTGTGAGAATACCATGTTCATATGTTAAACTAATGGCCACACCATCAAATTTCAATTCACAGAAATACTCATATGGTTCACCCAAGCCTTTGGATACCCTTTTATCAAATTCCTGTAGTTCTTCAGGGGAATAAGTGTTTCCTAAGCTAAGCATGGGATAACGGTGGTATACTGTCTCAAAAGACTTTGTAACCGTACCCCCTACCCGTTGAGTTGGTGAATAATCATATTTGAATTCAGGAAATTGCTCTTCCAGCCTGGCCAGCCGTTCCAGCATCTGGTCAAAATCATAATCACTTATTTCTGACCGGTTTTGCTGATAATATAATTCATTGTGATAATTGACCTGACTTATAAGCTCATCAATTTCCTTTTTAGCCTCTTCTCTGGTCATGATTTTGAAAATTCATGCAAATCTACACAATAATTCTGCTGACAATTTAATTAATAACCTAAATTTTATTTAGAGAAACGAATGAAGCATTAATGGATCAAAAACGATTTTTAATATTTACATATAAACGATTACTTGTATAACATTTGGTAAATGGCTAAATATAGCTGTTAAAATAGCCTGTGATTTATTTCACATATTAAAATATGGCTCATGGCTAATTGTGGATAAATAATTTGGCTTTTATTTTTTAATTAAAAAAATAAGGATTAATTTTGCTGTGATTTATTTCACATGACTAATAAGATACAAAATATTATCCCAGAACCAACGGTCAGACGACTGATCCAAATTGCTGCTTTAATTTCGCAAGAAAGGAAAAATGGTGTTCCGGTAATATCTTCCTCGCAGATCGGGAAAACGTTGGGAGTGGAAGCACATACTATTAGAAAGGACATTAATTATTTAGGAGGCACGGGTAATACACCGGGGGGATACCCTATCGATCAATTACTCGAAAGGATAAATCATCAATTGGGCCTTCTTACTTCTATAAAAACTTGTGTTGTCGGACTGGGTCGTCTGGGTGAATCATTGGTTAATTATACTACATTTAAAGAGTATAATATAGACGTTGTAGCCGCATTTGATGTGAATATCAATAAACTAGAGACGCTAAAATCAGACGTGCCATTGTTCCCGGCTTATGAAATGGAGGATGTTATCCATTCAAAACAAATTAAGATAGCTATACTTGCGGTTCCTGCTGATGAAGCAAACGGAATTTTTGAAAAACTTTCCCGTTGCCAGATAAAGGGAATTTTAAATTATACTGGAGCTATTCTTCCTGGCAAAACACAAGCTGGTATTTTTGTAAGAAACATCAATATCAATCATGAAATAAACCTATTAAAAGTATTAGTAAATCAAAAATAAAATTCAACTTGATCATATAAAAACGTAGATTTCTATGGCACGAGTATTTAATTTTTCAGCCGGACCGGCAATGTTACCTGAAGAGGCCCTCATGAAAGCCCAGACTGAAATGCTGGACTATAAAGGAAGTGGTATGTCAGTAATGGAAATGAGCCACCGTTCTAAAGACTATTTGGCTATCATACAGAAAGCAGAGAGTGACCTCAGAATGTTGATGAATATTCCTGATAATTACAAAGTTTTGTTTCTTCAGGGTGGGGCCTCTACTCAATTTGCAATGGTGCCATTAAACTTATTTTCAGAGAATGGCACTGCCGACTATGTGAATACGGGCATGTGGTCAAAGAAGGCGATTTCTGAGGCAAAAAGGTATGGAAAAGTTAATGTAATAGCTTCATCAGAAGATCAGAATTTTAATTACATCCCTGAAATTACGAAAGATAGCTTAAATCCTGCAGCTGATTATGTTCATATAACTTCCAATAATACCATATTTGGAACAGTGTTTCCGGAAATCCCCGATACTGGCAATGTGCCTTTAGTGTGCGACATGTCTTCCAATATTTTATCTCAGGAATATGATATAAGTAAATTTGGGATCATTTATGCCGGTGCACAGAAAAATATAGGCCCCGCTGGTCTAACCATTGTAATCATAAGGGATGATCTAGCTAAAAATCCTCTTTCTCATACACCTACTATGCTTAAATACGCTACCCACATAGAAGGAGAATCTATGTATAATACGCCGCCTACTTATGCTATTTATCTGGCAGGATTGGTATTTGAATGGGTATTGGAACTTGGGGGAATTAAAGCGATAGAAATCATCAACAGGGAAAAAGCAAATCTGCTTTACGGGTTTCTTGACCAATCAAAGTTGTTTGCATCAACTGTACAAGGGAAATACCGCTCATTGATGAACGTACCTTTTGTTTTACCTAACGAAGAGTTGAATGAAAAATTCATTAAGGAAGCATCAAAAGCTGGATTAAAAACACTGAAAGGGCACCGGTCAGTAGGTGGAATGAGGGCCAGTATCTATAATGCCATGCCTAAAGAAGGCGTGGAAAAGCTGGTAAACTTTATGAATCAATTTGAAAAAGAAAATAGTTAAAAGAAAAATTACAAAAGCTCACGTTATGTATAAAGTAGAATCTTTTAAAATTCAGACATTAAATAAAATAGCATCAATAGGACTGGACAGATTTCCACGTGATTCTTATGAAATAGCTTCAGAAATACCCAATCCCGATGCCATCGTGGTTAGAAGTGCTAAGATGCATGACATCGAACTTCCTGCTTCATTAAAAGGGATCGCCCGGGCAGGGGCAGGTGTAAATAATATCCCAATCGAAAAATGCACGGATAAGGGCATTGTGGTATTCAATACCCCTGGAGCAAATGCCAATGCAGTAAAAGAATTGGTTATTGCCAGTTTATTATTATCATCAAGAAAGATAGTGCAAGGTGTCGAATGGGGGAAAACCTTGATCGGAAAAGGTGGTGACGTTCCAAAATTAATTGAAGATGGGAAGAGTGCTTTTGCAGGACCCGAGATCCAGGGTAAGACTTTGGGCGTAATCGGCCTTGGTGCCATAGGTGTATTAGTAGCAAACACCGCACAGGCATTAGGCATGACAGTAATCGGATATGACCCATATATTTCAGTAGAATCTGCATGGGGACTTTCTCATACTGTTATTAGAGCTTCCGGATTGGAAACACTCCTACGACAATCAGACTACATTTCCCTTCATACTCCGCTTACAGACAACACAAAAGGGTTTATAGGCAAAGAGAAGCTGGATATGTTAAAGAAAGGAGCCAGGATTTTGAATTTCGCCCGTGGTGGGCTAGTCAATAATGCTGACTTGCTGGAAGCCTTAAAAAGTGGAAAGGTGTCGTGTTATGTCACTGATTTTCCTGACGAGCAATTGTTGATGAATGATAAAGTAATAAATATTCCCCATCTGGGAGCTTCTACTTACGAATCAGAGGATAATTGTGCTATGATGGCGGTTGATCAGTTAAAAAATTATTTGGAAAATGGCAATATTAAAAATTCAGTCAATTTCCCAAATTGCGAAATGGAAAGAACTGGCGGAGTACGTTTGTTAATTGCTAATAAAAACATCCCAAAAATGATTGGTCAGATCTCTGCCATCCTATCGGAAGAAAATATTAATATAGCTAATATGTTGAACAAAAACAGGGAAAACATTGCTTATAATATTATAGATATTGACAGTGATATATCACCTTCACAAGTTGAGAAAATCAAAAATGTAGAAGGAATTATTATGGTGAGGGTTTTGTCCAACCACCAGTCAGAATAGAAATCAAATGTAAACAGCAGGAAATCTACCCCTGCTGCTTACATTTATACAGATTATTGAACCAAATTATTGATCCGATCTGTAGCTACAGAATCTGAAAGTGTGTATCCTTCTGCTGCTTTGGTTACTTTCAATTCTACCATCACTACCCCATCTTCAATAATACCCAATTCAGTTGCAGCTGCACGAGATAAGTCAATAATCCTACCTTCAATATAGGGGCCTCTGTCATTGATGGTCACTTCAACTGATTTTGTATTCTCAAGATTTGTCACCATCACAACAGTGCCCAATGGTAAATGCATATGTGCTGCTGTTAAAGCATCTGGTTGATATATGTCGCCACTCGCCGTGGTTTCACCTGTGAAAAACTTGGCATAATAAGAAGCCTCGCCTTTCTGGGTATAGGGTTCTTCAGGCTTTTCAGAACAAGCCGCAAGTACAAACCCATAAACCAATATTAATAATATAAATCTATCCATTTTATGTAATCTTATCATTATCAATTATTTGCTATTTATATAAATAATCAACTCATGTTAATATTGTTGACATTATCGACATAATGTGGACAATTTCACCTCAACAGAAATTTAAAATGTCTATTTAAACTGCTTATACGCCATTATTAATTTTTGGCATTGTTTTGTCTTACTATAAGACAAATAACAAAATTATTTAAATTTTTAAACCTTAAATTTTTTTAACTTATGAAAAAGATAGCATTAATGTTAACTGGAGCTTTTTTAAGCGTATCGACTGTGGGAGCAATAGCAAGTATTTCTGACAATGTTGTTGTTGAAAGCAAAATTTTTGATGGAAAAAAATCCAAAGTAGAACAAAGTGAACTTCCACAGGAAATTATTCAAAGTTTAGAGGATGGCCAATATCAGAATTGGGAAATCCAAGAAGCTTATAAAGTTGAAGATGAATTGACTAGTTCGGTACATTATGAATTACAACTTGCGAGCACAGAAGATGCTGAGATGGTAAAAAGCGTAACTTTTACCGAAACTGGTGAAATTTTAAGTGAACAAGATTCTGAATTTGGAATGACCGAAGAAGAATCTGCAATTGAAGGGGAAACTGAAACTACAGAACCTGCATTAGAAGAGGAACCTGCATTTGAACAAGAAACTGAAACTACTGATCCTTCTTTAGATCAAGGTACAGAATATAACGACCCTGGATTTGATCAAGGTACAGAAAGTACTGAACCAGGTTTAGATGGAACTGAACCAGGTACTGAAGGTAGCGAAGTTCCTGAGCAACAGTATTAATAATTAATAGTTGAATTACTTAATCTGATTTTAAAAAAAAGCCCTTGTACTTGTACAGGGGCTTTTTTTATAATACAGAAATCAACTATTGTGTAGTAACTAACAACCCTGCATGTATAATTCTGCATAAAAAAACTTTAAATTTGCGCTATCAGTAATTAATTGATAGAGGATGAGTGCCTACACAGATTATCTGGAATTATTAAAATTATTAATATCTACCCCCTCCTTAAGCAAAGAAGAGTCTAAAACGGCCGATCTTATTGAGAATTTTATAACCTCTAAAGGAGTAATACCATTCAGAATTAACAATAATATTTGGGCATTTAATAAATCCTTCTATGCAGATCGCCCAACCATTCTTTTAAATTCACATCATGATACCGTAAAACCATCAGAAAAATGGCATCGCAACCCGTTTGGGCCTGTTATTGAAAACGGCAAATTGTACGGTTTGGGCAGTAATGATGCCGGAGGGGCATTAGTGGCCTTACTTGCTACTTTTATGTATTTTAATGATAAACCTAATTTAAATTATAACCTTATTTTTGCAGCTACGGCGGAAGAGGAAATTTCCGGCAAAGCAGGTATAGCGTCTATTTTACCAGAATTAGGCAAGATTCATTTGGGTATCGTAGGCGAGCCAACCTTAATGCAAATGGCCATTGCCGAAAAGGGGTTGTTGGTTTTGGACTGTGTAGCAGAAGGGATTAGTGGCCACGCAGCCAGAGATGAAGGGGTAAATGCCATATATCAGGCATTGCCGGATTTACAATGGTTTCAGACCTATGAATTTCCAAAAATATCCGAATGGCTGGGGAAGGTAAAAATGACTGTAACACAAATTACAGCAGGGTCTCAACATAATGTGGTGCCGGATACATGCCATTTTGTGGTTGATGTCCGAACCAATGAAAATTATAACAACCAGGATATTTTCGAAATCATTAAGAAACAGGTAAAATGTACAGTTTCTGCCCGGTCATTCCGGCTCAACTCTTCAAGAATCTCTATTAACCATCCTGTGGTCGTAAAAGGATTAAAATCAGGATTATCCTGTTATGGATCCCCTACCCTTTCTGATCAGTCATTAATGAATTTTCCGACATTAAAAATAGGACCTGGGGATTCTGCCCGTTCACATACTGCCGATGAATTCATATATTTGCACGAAATTGAGGATGGTATCCGAACTTATATTGAAATACTCACTGATTTGGACTTATCTTCTTGTATATAAATATTAAAACCTGTCATTATATGAAGCTTTGGGAAAAAGGAATAGAAACCGACAAAAAAATTGAAACTTTCACCATTGGCAGAGACAGGGAACTCGATGTTTACCTTGCGCCTTTTGACGTAATTGGATCCCTTGCACACATCCAAATGCTGCAGTCAATCAATCTACTTTCCAAAGATGATTTGGCAATACTAACCCGGGAGTTAAAACATATCTATAAGGAAATCAGGGAAGGTAACTTTCAAATTGAGGACAATGTGGAGGATGTTCATTCTCAGGTTGAGCTTACCCTTATCCGTAGATTGGGAGAAGTTGGGAAAAAAATCCATAGCGGCAGGTCCCGAAATGATCAGGTTTTACTTGATCTGAAATTATTTATAAGGAATGAAATAATGGAACTCATCCCAATAGTAAAGGGATTATTCGATATTCTGATCACACAAAGTGAGAAATATAAAAAAATTTTACTGCCAGGATATACACATATGCAGATTGCCATGCCATCGTCGTTTGGTTTATGGTTTGGTGCATATGCCGAAAGCCTGACAGATGATATGCATTTGTTACAAGCAGCTTTTAAAATTGCCAATCAAAACCCACTGGGTTCTGCTGCCGGCTATGGATCATCATTCCCACTCAACAGGAGCATGACTACCGAACTTTTGGGATTTGAAAGTTTGAATTATAATGTGGTGTATGCTCAAATGAGCAGGGGCAAAACCGAAAAATGCACTGCGTGGGCAATTGCCACCATAGCCTCAACATTAGGAAAGTTGGCCACAGATATTTGTCAGTACAATAGCCAGAATTTCGGGTTTGTCATATTGCCGGACCATCTTACCACAGGTTCCAGCATCATGCCACATAAAAAGAATCCGGATGTATTTGAATTGATCAGGGCAAAATGCAATAAAATTCAAGCTTTGCCGAATGAGATAACTATGATTACGTCCAACTTATCATCAGGCTATCATCGAGATCTGCAAGTTATCAAAGAAAGTTTTATCCCCGCACTTGAAGAACTGAAAGCTTGTCTGGATATTACTCACTTGGCTATTTCTCAAATGAAGGTAACGGAGAATATATTGGATGATCCACGATACAAATATCTCTTTAGTGTAGATGCTGTGAATACAGAAGTATTAAATGGGATCCCATTTAGGGAGGCATATCAAAAAATTGCCAAAGAAATAGCTGATGGTTCATATGAAGATATAAAATCAGTTAATCATACCCATGAAGGAAGTATTGGCAACCTATGCAATCAGGATATCATTAAAAAGTGGGAGGCTGTGATGAATGGATTTAATACTGAAAAAATCCAAAAAGCATTAAAAGAATTGACAGAATAATAAATATTGTCAGACTCAATCAAAATTATTGGTTAAACAATAACCAACTATAAGTTTCACCATCCGTTTATATTATTGAAATTTATTATCAGTATCTTTAAGATATTCCCTAACAATGAAATGCTGCAATATATCAATTGATAATGTGCAGAAAACCGCTATAACCTTCATTTTCTAAATTATATGAAAGCTTTAGTAAAATCAAAAGCAGAGGTAGGTCTCTGGATGCATGAAGTAGAAAAACCCTCCATAGGTCCAAATGATGTATTGATAAAAATAAAAAAAACGTCCATTTGCGGCACTGATCTTCATATTTAT
Organism: Bacteroidota bacterium; assembly: GCA_023393375.1. Taxonomy (GTDB): domain Bacteria; phylum Bacteroidota; class Bacteroidia; order Cytophagales; family Cyclobacteriaceae; genus JAEWLI01. Next base: position 7,212 of record JAEWLI010000013.1, on the reverse strand, counting down.
AATTGGGATTCATGGGCTCAGAAAACCATAAAGATTCCTACTATAATCGGACATGAATATGTGGGTTATATAGACAGTATTGGTTCTGAAGTTACAGGTTTATCAATAGGTGAACGGGTGACGGGTGAAGGCCATATTGCTTGCGGCATGTGCAGGAATTGCAGACGGGGCAGAAAGCACATCTGTGAGAATACATCGGGAGTCGGTGTAAATCGCGATGGTGCATTTGCTGAATATCTTGCCTTGCCAGCATCTAATGTAATGAAAGTAAATCCATCTATACCTGATGATATTGTTACCATAATGGATCCTCTTGGTAATGCCACCCACACAGCTTTGGAATTCAGGGCTTTAGGAGAGGATGTATTGATCACAGGGGCAGGGCCAATTGGCTGTATGTCAGCTGCTATTTCTCGTTTCGCCGGAGCGAGGAATGTTTTAGTTGCCGACCCAAATCCATTTAGGCGTCAGCTTGCAAAAGAAATGGGTGCAACAGAAGTTATTGACCCACTTGAAAAAGATTTGTCAGAAGTGATGCCTCAACTAAAAATGAGCAGAGGTTTTGACATTGGGTTGGAATGTTCTGGGTCTTCGAGGGCTTTAAATGATATGATCACCCATATGTATAATGGTGGCAAAATTGCGTTGCTCGGAATCATTCCTTCAGGAGCCCAGGTAGATTGGAATGACATTATTTTCAGAGGATTAACCTTGAAAGGCATTTACGGGCGGTTGATGTTTGAAACATGGTATTTGATGAGTCAAATGTTGCTTTCAGGTTTAAATGTAAATAAAGTTATTACCCATCGATTTTCTATCGGCGATTATCAAAAAGGTTTTGAAGTAATGCAATCAGGTGATTGTGGGAAGGTGATTTTAGATTGGGATTAAAAGTTTCATAAACCTAAAAGTAAAAGAACACTTGCTGATATAGCAAATGTACTCTTACTTTTATTTCAGGGCTGACCTGCAAACTAAAAACATCTTTATTCTTTGAACAAAAGTTGAGCAAAATTATAAAGGTTATTGCGCCATACCGGCCATGTATGGCCTCCTGGGTATTCACTATAGGTATAAGAAATATTCATCTCATCAAATTTTTTCATCATAACCTGACAATTTTCCCAAGCGATATCCTCCTTGCCACCCATTGAGATCCAAAATTGTTTTAAATTGTTGTTGATTTTGTCTGAATTCTGTTTCATGAATTCGTATTGAGGATCAGAAAGTGCAGGTTGATTAGTCCACCACCCAGAGCTAAAAACACCCAAATAAGCAAACTTATCTGTATTATGAACCCCTGCATGCAATGTTTGCAAACCACCCATTGATAGACCTGCCAAAGCACGATTATGCGCGTTTTCCTTAATACGATAGTTCTTTTCAACAAATGGTATTACCTGGCTGATGAGTTCATTTTCAAAAGCCGTCAAAGCTTCCATGCCGAAACCTCCCATAGAAATGTTTCCATCAATCATCACCACAATCATAGGAACGGCTTTGTTTTCAGCAATCAGGTTATCGATGATAAGATCTGTTTTGCCTTGTACAGCCCAACCCCTTTGGTCTTCTCCACCACCATGAAGTATGTACAAAACCGGATATTTTACATCTACATTTTGATCATATCCCGGAGGAGTGTACATGTAAAAATTTCGCCAACTATTTAAAATATTGGAAAAGTACCGTTTAATTCGTATGTCGCCATGAGGTATATCTTTGATAGCATAATAGTCATCCCCTTTGAAAGGTACCTCAATGCCACTTGCCATACGTCCCATGCCATAGAAAGTTTCACTTGCCGGATCTGCAACAGCCACACCATCTATTACTAGTGAGTAGTAATGAAATCCTTCGTCTAACGGTTCAGTGGTAACCTCCCAGAATCCATCGTCTTTTTTCACCATATCATACATTTTACCTAAATCAATTTGCATTTTTTTCGCATCCGGAGCTTTGATACGGAAAACAGCTCGGCTGTCGGGAAGGATCTTAGGATATTCAGCTCTTCTTACATTAGTTATTGCAGATTGCCCCTTATTATCGACTTGGGCGAAAGAAGAGCCATTGAGCAAAAAAACAATCATGAACAATATAAACAATGGTTTCATATAAAAAGAAGTTTAGTTTTATAATATTTCATTTTTAAAATTTACAGCACAAGCCAATAAATAAAGACATCTGGTAGACAGACATATCGAAGTGTATGACCCTTAAATTTATCGGATTTTTATTCTGGCTGACTATTTAAATATTCCACCAGTTTTACCAGATCATCTTCCCTGCCTACCCTGATTTTTTCTTTTTTTACAAAGTCCTGGGCTAAAGGATTTCCAGCAACAACTCTGTTTATATCTTTTTTAGTATAAATGGCAACAGGTGGGAGATCATTATTCTTGATATAGTATTCCTCCACGGGCTCAAAACGTGGGGGCTTAGCATCTTGGAATCCTTTCGGCAGTTCAGCAGGAATCATTTTTACTTTTTTCTTTTGTAATAAAGAATAAGTGCCATTATTAATGATGAAGAAATAATGAATGGATTTGCCATCCAGCATGGTCAAAGCTGTCAATTTATCATTACCATACAGAATGGAATCTACACTCCCTTTATTAACCCATAAAACGTTTTTGTCTTTATTAAACTCAATTTCATCGGCGTACAAATCATACCTGACAGGAACATTTATTGAATCGCCACTTTTAAAATAAATTACACTTTCGATAAATTTGTCAGTGTAGTATGGATTACCTTGAATTGTTGAATAAACAAATTCTGGTTTAATTTCACGAAACTTTTCTAGACGATGTTCGAAAATAAAGCTTTGGTAGGCATCCTGCGCATATGCGGATACAATACCACTAAAAGCAAAAAAACAAATGAATCCAAATCTTATTATCATAATTTTAAATTTAGAGTATTCCAGTTATTAGGTTAATCATATTTCTAAAAATATAACCTTTCAATTCCCTGGAGTAATAATCTGATATTTACCACTCAAGTGCATCAAACTGAAAAGATACAACAATCCGTCATAATATGGGTCGAAATATCCATCTTCATATGGTTCCAGCTTGGCATTCCACAGTGCATGAACAAAATCCATGCTATTAGAATCTTTATTAACCAAAGAAAGACAAGCCGCAGTAGATTTTAAGCCCAGTGAATGTCTCAGTTTTCTGAAACCCCCAGCTGGTAGAATAAATTCCGGCTCAGATCCATCTAAATTATACTGATCATCGAAAGTATCAATTCCTTTTGATCTTAAGAAATCCTGAAAACGACTAGCATAGTCTTCTTGCCACTCTTTGTCTTTTCCATACCATACATAATCCATGGAAATATTCATCGGTACCCTCCAGGAATCATATCGAAAACCCTCTGGCATCCATCTGGTCGGGTGAGGTTCGCCGCTAAATTCAGTATAATCAGAATTCAAACCTGTGACAGGATGACAAGCACGATGTAAGAAAACACGAGCTGTATCGGCACACTCGCGATAAAACTCTTCTCGACCATCATTGGCATATTCCCCCCAGACTTCATAAAATGCTGGTAAATGATAAGAAGGATCTGTCCAGGTTGCGCCATTGCCTTCAGGTACAAAGGTGATTTGTTTGTGTTCTTTATCGATTATTGGATAAATATTACCAGTGCCATCTTTTTCCCATGAGGCATCCAGAATATTACGGGCTTCAGCATAATAATCAATGCCGGTGTCATCGCCCCATTTATTGGATGCAAAAAGCAAACTGGTGATAAAATAAAGCTCACCATCGGAGGCACTTCCCTCTGCATTGCGTCTCATGGCTTCGGGATCAAAGCTCCATGCAAAATACCCCCTTCGAGGACCTTCCTGATGCTGAAGGTAATGTTTTGACCAACGCCATATCCGGTCAAAGACATCCTTTTTATCAAACTGTATCGCTACCATCATACCGTAAGATACCCCCTCGGTACGAACATCCTTATTTTTCAAATCCGAGACATAAGCCATAGAGTCACCTACCTCAAAATAAATACGGTCAGGACCTTCAAACAAGTCATAATAAGCTTTATTGACCTTTTTGTCGATTTCATCCTGACTATATCCGGCTTCTAAAAATAAGTTTCTGTAATTTCCGGTATGGAAATTACCCTTTTCTTGTATGTCACTTTGCTGCGTTTTACTTAACGGTGAACAAGACATTATTAACAAGCATCCAAGAAATGTGATATAGTATTTTTTGTTAAACCAAAGTATACATTCCATTAATTTTAATTTTCTTACCAATTGATAAATATATCCCAACATGATCGTTTAAACAAATATTCTTAAAAAGATCTAAAATTTATACCAGATTATTCATTCTTAGAAACATCATTAAAAGTGAAGGTAATAGTTATAATAAATAGGCACCGCTGAAACGTTCAGCGGTGCCTGATTTTTAAATAAATTTAGATAATATGTTGCTTCTAAAAATTAGGATTTCTATCTGTTTCTGAAGTGGGATAAGGCAATATTGCTTTTTCTGGATCTGTTGCGATATATCCAACTGGTTCAGGAATGTTGGAACCAAACCAACCATTTTTTCTCCAACGTGAAAGATCCAAAACCCTCAACTTCTCATTTGCGAATTCCACCATAGCTTCGTGCATAATGGTTTCTCTCACCTCCTCCTTAGTACTGCTTGGATATCTATCAGTAGGATAAGCAGGCATATCGACACTTTGGCGGGCACGAATTTCATTAAGATAATCAAGAGCTTCATCTATGTTGTCCAATTCATTCTCACATTCTGCTAGCTTGAGAAGCACCTCCGCATAACGCATGATACGATAGTTGATATCGGATTCCCAATATCCAGTTGGATGTAGTTTATACAATGGAGAATATTTTCTCCATGCCGGTATTGTATCAATTCCATGCAATTGAAACTCTACTCCTTCAACTGTCAATGTATGCTCATTATTGGCACCAAAAGTTTCTCCTTTGAAAATGATGGTTTCACCCATCCGAGGATCTGTCTTGGCATCACCTATAAGAGTGTTTTCAAATTCATTGATCAATTTTTCTGAAGGAATCATGTTTCTCCAGCCTACAGGATTGTAATCTTGAAACATGATAGTTGACTTTTGAGTGATAGTATTGGCATCTGGTGTCCAGCCATATCCACCACCAGCAAAACCAATTTCCCAAATAGATTCTTGATTATATTCCGTTTCTGATCTGAAATTAGCATGATAGTCAGGTGTAAGTGAATAAGGACCCTCATCATATATATTCAATAAATATGGGCGGGCATCACCATATTTGCCTTGTTGCATTAATACTCGGGCCAACAGCAATTTTACTGCACCTTGAGTCACTCGACCCAAATTAGCGTCAACGTATTGCCAAGGCAAATCTTCTTGAATGGCCTTTAACTCATCTTCAAGAAATTTAAAAATTTCAGACTCTTCGGCTGGACCCTTAGTATCAGCAAGTGTTTCAACAACTTCAGTATATAATGGCACCCTACCCCAATGAGCATTAAGATTATAATATCCAAAAGCACGCAAGAATCTGGCTTCGGCCACCCGTTGTTTTCTTACATCATCAGCAATGTCTTCAATATCAGGAGCATTCTGTATTACAGCGTTTGCACGATGAATAATTTTATAGTGCCCTCTCCAAGCCTCACTGATAGCAGCATTACTATTGGAATAGGTGCCTACAAGCAACTGTTGATTATGAATCTCTAACTGAGCACCACCTGAAGCATGTTCATCTGCCCGAGTATCGGAAAAATATTGCATGTTCCTACCCCATAAGTCTCCGCCTAAGAGCTGAGCATAAACTGCATTAGTTGCAGCTGTCAACTGATTACCATCAATATAATATTGTTCTGGTTTATATTGATTCGGATTTATCTGATCCAGTTTACTCTCGTCACATGCAAAAGTAATTACAAGGATCAAAAATGATAATTTATATATTATTTTCATTTTCATCTTATTTAAATTAATGATTTAATAATGGACTAAAATGAGACATTCACACCCAATATAAAGCTTCTTGGTTGAGGATAAAATCCAAAATCCACACCTTGTAACAAGGTGGCGTTTCCACCTGAATATACATTTGAAGCACCTATTTCCGGATCATAACCAGAATACTTGGTCAAGGTTAATAAATTCTGTGCGGTAACATATATATTTACACCAGATATTGCACCATTTAATATTGAAGATAAACTCTCGTTTGGCAAACTATAGCCAATGGTCAAGTTCTTTATTCTCATGTAAGATCCATCTTCCACAAACCTTGTAGAAGTACGGGCATTAGCATTCGGGTCTCCATTAACAGCTCTTGGTACATCTGTATTAGTATTTCCTTCAGTCCATGCATTAAGTACAGCTTTTTCTGCATTAAATAAACGAACCATACCTTGTGTGAGTACTTTAGTGCCATTATAAATCTCATTACCTTGCACACCTTGAACAAGCATTGATGCACTGAACCTTTTATAGCTTGCAGTAAAGTTCAAACCATATGAAAAATCCGGAATATAGCTTCCTATATAAGTTCTGTCAGCACCGTCGATTTTACCGTCTGGTCTACCAATCAGGTTGCCATATTCATCGAATCCGTCGATATCTTTGAATTTGAGATCACCACCAGCAGTGTGTACAGCCGGATCATAGTCATCTGGGTTTCCAGGAAGATTCTGTCTGACGGGGGCATTTTTTGCTTCATCATTGCTTTGAAAAATACCTTCTACTACCCAACCATAAAATCCTTGAATAGGATAACCTGCCTGAGTTCTTGTAAGGGTTTCATTACCATAATCACCCGTTACAGCTCCTCTATCAATAGTAGGTTGAAATTCACTTAATTTTAATACTTCATTCTTGATGAAACTAATATTTCCTTCCACTCCAAATTGGAAATCGCCAACACTTTTGTTATACCCTGCGGTAAATTCATAACCCCAGTTTTTCATAGATCCAATGTTTGTTGGAGGATTATCGGCATAGCCCATAGAGGTTGGTAGAGGGTTGTCAACAATTAAATTGTCTGTTTGACGTACAAAATAATCTGCAGATAGCGTAATGGAATTGTCTAATAGCGCTAAATCAAACCCAAAGTTGCTCATTTTTGTGATTTCCCATTCTAATTGCTCATTAGCTATCCTTGAATAATAAGCTCCTGTATTACCTGTAACTGTATTGTTAAAAACAGCTCCCGTA
>JAEWLI010000120.1 GCA_023393375.1 Bacteroidota bacterium | reverse complement strand
GCTTAATGGAAAAATCCAAGAACTTAAAACCATTGGACGGGGCTATAGAAAGTTTAAAAATTTTAGGAGCGTGGTATTGTTTTTCCTTGGCGGTCTTAACCTATACCATTAAAATGAGGGTAGAACCTCTTTCTTATCAATTTCCATAATAATTATTTTGCTTGAAGTGGTTAGTATGATAATCTAAGTGCTAAGGTGGATAATGGTTCCCCAAGGTACGGCTTAGTAGCAACCTTTTGCTTCATGCTGAGAGGAACAAATTTCGAAGAGCCCTATGTTTCTTAGTTGTGGTATAGTACAACCCTTTTCCACTGTTATATCAACTACACTAATTTTTAAGCTTTGCTTTTGATTTTTTGAGATTTATTACAAGAATCTTTTAACTTTAAGCAGTATTAAAAATTACCCACAATATGAAATATTTACCTATCTTGATTTTAACACTGACTCTATTATTCTCTTGTAATACAACTAAAACAACAGATTATCATAGCTTCAATCCCGGTCAGGAATGGCTGGATAACAATGGCACTCATATTAATGCACATGGGGGTGGAATACTATTTCATAATGGTAAGTATTACTGGTATGGAGAACATAAAATTGCCGGGGAAGCGGGCAATTCAGCACAGGTAGGTGTTCATGTTTATTCATCAGACGACTTGTATAACTGGACTGATGAAGGTATTGCATTAAAAGTAAATGAGACTGATTCCACATCTGATATTGCCAAAGGTTGCATTTTAGAAAGGCCCAAAGTTATTTACAATTCAAAAACTGAGAAGTTTGTCATGTGGTTTCACCTCGAACTTAAAGACCAGGGTTATGATGCGGCCAGATCGGGGGTGGCAGTAGCGGATAGCCCTACCGGGCCTTTTGTTTTCATTGAATCAGTGAGACCAAACAAAGAGGCCTGGCCTCTTAATGTTCAGGGATACCATAAACTACCTGTTTCGGATACCATAAAAAGAAATTATTGTGGCGGGGAAGGCTGTCTTCCCACCCATGTTGATTCGTTAAACATTCTTGGACGCGATTTTAAGCATGGACAAATGGCTCGCGATATGAATCTGTTTGTGGATGATGATGGCAAGGCGTACCACCTGTATTCTTCTGAAGAAAACAGTACTTTGCATATAGCTGAACTGAATGATGATTACCTTTCTCATTCAGGCAGGTATGCCAGATTTTTCAGCAACAGGTACATGGAAGCCCCAACCATTCTAAAGACCAGTAGCGGGAAATATTATATTATCGCTTCCGGTTGTACCGGATGGGCTCCAAATCCTGCCAGGTCAGCCAGTGCTGATAATATTTTTGGTCCATGGACAGAGTTAGGAAATCCTTGTGTAGGCCAGGATTCTTCCACCACCTTTTATTCACAGAGCACCTATGTCCTCCCGGTTCAGGGGAAAGATGATGCTTTTATTTTCATGGCTGACCGATGGACACCTGAAAATCCTATTGACGGTCGCTACATATGGCTTCCCATTTATTTTGAGAATGACAGAATTCGTTTAAAGTGGGCAGATAAGTGGGATTTAAGTGTTTTTAATGAATAAAATGTGTTGTGACAAAAGGTTTTACAAAATGAAAATACTTCCAGTCAGAGGAGTATGGAAAGACAATTACCACTATTCAATTGTTGAAGATGACCCGAGAATTATTAGTTATTAGAACAAACCGCTATCGAATGTTATTTCATCGGGACAGAAAAGTTTAGCAAAAATGCAACTAACATATTATTATAAAGGATAGTTATTTCAATTACTTCTAAGCATGTGACAAAAAAATAACCGGCCATTACTGACCGGTTATTTTTTACCAAATAGATGTGGACTATTTTATTCTACGAAAAGTTTTTTAACCTCTTCATTAGTAAGTGGTCTATTATAGATACGCACATCATCAATTTTACCTGAAAAATTGTAATTTAAATTGTTATAGTATGGGTTGTTTCCACTAAAAGTGCCTATGTACCAATTGTGTTGCATATTAATTGCCCGATCGCTATCAATATTGTCTATTGGTGTATTGTATGAAATTTGTTCCCCATTTACATAGGTTGAGAATTCGCTTCCCTGCCTAATATAAGTTACATGGATCCATTGATTTGCAATCAAAAGTCCATTGCTATAATTATAACTTCTGTCTCTCAACTGGTAAGAAGAATATTTAGTATATGAAGTTATTAATTCAGTGGTATCCTCATCTATAACACTAAGATCTGTAAAAATTGAAAATCCCGGTCTAAAATAATCTCCATAGTTATCCCTGGCATTTGAATGACCGCAGAAAACATACTGTCTGTCAATTGTGTTGGGATAATCGGTGTCAACAATTTTTTGATCACGCCATTGATCTAATTTCATCCATAGTGATATTGTAAAATCTTGTATAGATGAAACATTGCTTTTAGGCATGATTTCGATAAAAGAATCATCCCCGTCAAAATAATAAGCACTATTGGGTTTCCCTTTTCTATCAGTTGTTGTTACTGCATTGTAATTGATACCATGATTTGTATTGCCACTTAAGTCATTGGCATTTCCGTTAAAAGGGTACCAAGCTATCAATCCATTGTATAAATCTTGATCCAGAATGATTATTAGGGGTTGATTTGCAAAAGCTGACAGCTCATCTTCTGTGAAGATCTTTTCCCATGCAGGGTACCCTTGTTTATTAACAGTAATTTTGTATTCATTTAAGCCTGATTTTATTAAAATTGAATTTGTAGAATCAGAAATGGTCTTATTATAAAGCGTATCTTCATTACTGGTAATGGTAACATTAGCTGAAGTTAATTTGAAATTTTTAATGACTTCGTCGTAAACGAAGATTGCTGTTAAAAAATCAAAAGTTTCAACAATTGAAAAAGAGAAGGTGTTGTATCCAAAATCATTTGGAGAACCTTCACGAATATCAATAACCTCCAGATTAATTTTATTTACCTGATCGTCAAAAATGTTAAATTTTATAGGTAATGGATTTTTTACTAAATAGGCTAATGGAGCCCCGGATTTTGGTGTTACATACATCACATTCCGATTTTCATCAATGACTAAGAAATCCGTCACCGAATAATTTCCAGGAATTACCGATATAGGTTCGCTAATATATTCTCCATCAAAATTGTAAACTTTAAGTTCTTTAAGTTTGTAAATCTCATTTCCATTGTTATCTCTGACAGAAACAAGAATGGAGTTAATAGAGAAATTGGAGGATAGCCTACCATTAGTATTTTGTAAACTAAATGTGAATGTGTAATCCAGGCTTGCAAGATCATTATTATCTTCTTTGCACCCTGCCATAAATAGAGTAATTATGGCGCAATAAAGTGCTGCTTTGAAAATTGTTCTCATTGTTTATATATTTGATTTATATACTAAAATAGAAGATTTTTTTAAGAATCAATCAATTTTAATATAATTTATTTTATGAATAATTATAATTTGCTAATTATCAGGCAGTTGCTTAGTAAATGATGAGCTACTGGAAAGGCTTATTGGTTAAAGAAATTATTCTAACGTTTTAGATATATACAGTCTGATTATCGGCCATGAGAACCTGGGTATAAATCAACCATGTCATGATGAAGAAGAAGTGCACGTATTCATAATTGGATTTCTATCATTTGTTTATTAACTTTCGGTACAACTGTCAGATTATAGTTCATATAAAAATTGAATGAATGGAAAGAACACTTGAAGAACAGCGAATTGAGTTTTCCAATCGAAGTTTTCTTGCTACACCCTTAGCTGGGTTAATTGTTTGGATTATTATTGGATTTGCCGGGATATTTTTCTCGAATTATATTACAGTTTGGACAATATTTATTGGAACTGGAAGCATTGTATATTTAGGCTTATTTCTATCAAAATTCACTGGTGAAAATTTCTTAGATAAAAGTAAACCAAATAATGAATTCGATTCACTATTTCTTTTTACCGTTGGACAAGCCATTCTGGTTTATTCAATAGCTATACCCTTTTTCCTTATTGACCATTCTTCACTTCCAATGACAGTTGGAATATTGACTGGATTGATGTGGTTGCCTTTTTCTTGGATAATAAAACATTGGGTTGGCATTTTCCACACATTGGCCAGAACTATATCAATTTTAGCTCTTTGGTATTTTTTACCTGAGTATAGATTTATTGCAATACCATTCACAATTGTTTTGATATACATATTGACATTGCTCATTCTCAAAGAAAGAAAAAGAAAAAATAGACATTACGCTCAATAACAGGCCCCCCAATTTGAACCTGCTGATTGTAATGTTTTTCTAATTTGTACGACCCACGTTGTGGTTGGCTTCTTTTGTGGATCTTCAGGTTCAAAGACCATAGTTTCTGCGATGATATTTCATCTGTATATATCTGTTCAAAACATAGCCATCGATATGTTCATATTTCTACTCTAAGGCTGATCCTGAATGGATTCCTATGTTTTAAAGTAAAATGTCCGTAGATGATACGGACCCCATGGGGTCGAATATTATGCTAAGCTGCTAGGTTAGTATATAAGATTATCACCCTAATTAGAGTAAGATTATTTCCTCAATTTGGTATTAAAAAAAATTATATTCGACTTTCAATTCCTATAGATGTTACTGTGTGAGTTTTTATTCAAAAGCAATTCGGAAATAGGACAGTAATGGTACAATACAAGTAAAGCGATGCTAACCCATTATGTCAGCATCACTTTACAAATCTTTTTTGTCGGCATCAACAGGGTCAAACCTTAAACTTTGAACTACTAGTACCTGAACAAAGCTGCAATTCCCGTCTTATCATATACTTCAGAAGTATTATCTTTCTCGACCAGATAGGTTTCACCGCCATTCAACAAAGTTTTTACAACTGATTGGTCAATCAGGCAATTATCTCCTGATTCAAATTCTTCGTGAAGTTCAATTCGCTGATCCCCGTTATTATCTAAAATTTTCCCCCAAACCACATTGCCTTTTTGTGCAAAAAGAGCTTCTACACGGCCATTCATAGCGGCTTTGGCAATTTCTTTTATATCATTTGAAGTTTTCCCTGTTCCTTCCAATTCCTTATACTTGTCGAATCGAGTAGTTCTTTGTTTTTTAAAAAAAGGTTCCATAATTTGATTTGCCTGCACATGTAATTCATCTGCTTTTAAATGATCAGGATTCCCCATTATGCCTTTGTCCACTACCTTCGAGGATTTAGTCACCTTCTTGAATATGGGATGAAGGTAATCCACTGCGGCTAATACCATAGGCTGCGGATTTGAAGTCATCACCCTGCTCAATCCTTCGTCAATTTTCCTGAAATACTCTTCAATATATGGGGTTACATCCTGTTTTGAACCTCCTTGGCCGTAATACTGGGCATTATCGCCGGAATTCATACCTCCTTGTTGAGACCGCATTTGAAGGCTTTTCTCAAATTCATAGTAATTTAAAATTTCTTCCACACCATCCGGAAATAATTCCTTGAGGTCAATCTCATGGATAAAATATTTATTGGCTTCAAATAACCGGATATTCTGTAGGCTTAATGCCAGAATGAAATAATATTCGTCATCACTAAAGGTTTGAGCCAGTGGTTTTAGATAAAAAGAAGTAGTCATTAATCGAAATTCCTCAAAAGGTATGGGAAGCCTGTAATATCTGAAAAACCCATCTGAAAGAAATATGGCCAATCCACCCAATTGTTGTCTCCAGAAATTGCCATCATTTATTAATTGATTGATCGGTTGTAGTAGATTTTCGATTTCATTTTCATGCATTCCTTTACCAGCCAGTTTTTTCTTTATTTGCTGATAGTGATTCTTTAGGGTTCTTGCATCCTTCTGATTTAAGACCTCCTTACCAGCTTTATGCGTAGGTAAATATATACTAATAGCATTTTCATTTGTTATCTGATAAAGTTCTTCCAGCTCTTTTAATGTCAACAGTTTCATATATATCCGATTTTGTTAAATAAAAATATTCCCTGTTAATCAAACCTAATGGGTTGCTTTATGTTTATGGGAATGAGGAAGATGCTAATGAATACAATTAAGGCACAATTCTTGATTAATTGATACCTCAGACTAGGAGAAAATTTTGCCTTTTACTGAATATGTTTTAATTTTAAATGATAATCTTAATTTTTAACCTTTAGAATAATGAAAAATATGAATTCAAGAAAGCTTATCAAGGTATTTACAATGCTGGCATTTTCGTTTTTTGCCATGCAATCTTTTGTCTATGCACAAGATCAGGAAATCAGCGACGATGACTTAAGAAATTATGCTGTAATTGAAAATGCAGTGGATCTGATTAAGAAAAGTGTTAGTCCTACAGTAAATGATTTGATAAAGAAACAGGAAGGAATGACAGGACAAAGATTTAATGAGCTCAGAAAAGCAGGGTCGGATGAAGCTAAAATGAAAGAAGCAGGTGCTCAAGAATGGGAAATTAAGTTTATGCAAACTGTGAACAAACTGATGGAGGAAAGAACCGAAGCAGCACAGGAGGTTGTGAAATTATTGATCAACAATTCAAATATGACCGTGGCTAAATATACTGCCATTAAAAACGGACTTGCATCTGATGAAGAGTTAAAGGCCCGCTTTGAGGGAGTTGCAGCAGAATAAACTTTAAATGCTTTAATACATCATAAGATAAAATATAGGAGCTGTCAAAAGTAGGCAGCTCTTTTTTTAAGTTTTACATAAAAGTTCTTCTGTTTTTTTATTAGTTTTAAACTTGAAGTTTACCCAGTCGCTTTTTTAACATTTTTTGTGTATTTTACGTGAATATGGGTACGCACTTATATTTTTTACTTGTTTGATAAAATCGCAAATTCATGAAATCGATCAATAAAATTCTGGTTCCGGTTGACTTTTCAGTACATTCTTACAATGTGGTGCAACAGGCAACTGAGATAGCTCAATATTCAAAAGCCCAAATCATCATTTTACATGTATATCATAAGCCACTTTTGTCAAGTGCCATGATCAAAAAATTGGAACCTGATTTGGTAAAGATGCTTGAAAAAAGCAGGCTTGATCATTTAATGAATGTGATTCAGGATCAGTTTGACACAATGGTGAAAGGCATTCCGGGATTATCCGAAATAAAAACCAAATTTATTAAAAGCCGTGGGCTGGTAGTAGACAATATTATTGACATAAATAATCAGGAAAAAATAGATCTGATCATTATGGGTACGAGAGGAGCCAAAGGTATTAATGAATTTTGGGGTACAAAGACTGCAGAAATATGCCTTACTCTAAAAACACCTGTTTTGGTGATTCCGCAACATTCAAAACAGCAAAAATCTGATAAAATAGCATTTGCTTACGACTTGAAGAGTATCCGGGATATTAATGGTTTGAATATCGTAAAAATATTATCCCAGGTATATAATGCAGAGATTCACATCATTACAATTCATCCGGATTGTCATATCTCTTCCACAGAAGCAGAAAATATTTTTAAACTGAAAAGCCACTTTGAGGAATTTTCACCTGTTGTACATCAGCAATGTGGTGACAATATAGAAGATGAGCTGTACGGTTATTTAAAAGAAAATAAAATCTCATTGTTGGTAGCCTTACATAGGAGCAGAAAATTGATGGAAGAAATGTTCCACGATAGCTTTACAGAGAAGTTTGTCTACCATTCCAATATTCCGGTATTGGCCCTGGATGATAGAGAATAAGAATTTGAATTGATGAAAAGACATATTAAGCATGTCTTTTCATCAATTCAAATAGGTTTTGTTGATTAAGCCGCTAAAGCATTGCTGATCAAGAAGGTAGCAGCAAATGCCACGATCGCATAAAGTTCAGGAAATACAGCCAAAATCATCGTTTGACCAAAAACATCATTTCCAGAGCCAATACTGTCAATCCCACTGGCACACACTTTCCCTTGAAAGATTCCTGATAGCAAACCAGCCGAGCCCAATGCAATACCTGCACCCAATATACCTGCACCTTGAAAAAGGGATACATCGGGTGTTAAAAGTGGCTGCATAATGAAATAACCGGCAAAGCCATACAAACCCTGTGTTCCGGGCAATGCACTTAAAATGGTATAAGACCCAAATGCCTCTTTTCTCTTTTTTAAGGCTCCTACGGTAGTCATGCCCCCGATAGCAGTACCAATAGCACTGCCAATGCCGGGTAAACCTACTAACAAACCAACACCAATATAAGCCAGGATTAATGGTAATGAACTTACTGATTCCATATATTATGATTTAGATGCTATTAAATTGATTATATGTTTTTTGAAAGGCTTAAATTCTATGCCTCCCCCTTTAAATTCTGCATTGTTATAAAATTCCACAAAGGTGAGCCTTAATGGATGGACAAAAGATCCTAATGCTGCAATAGCAAGATTCAGTGAATGTCCAAACAATAGGAAAACCACACCCAATACTATCCAACCCAATCCTCCATCTGATAAAATCTGGTGACCTATGTCATTGACCACAATACCCAAAATAGAGGAAGCTACACCAAGGGCAAATAGCCTTATGTATGACAGGATATCTCCCAATAGTCCGGTGAAAATGAAGTAAACTGGTAAAAATCCTCCACCTATCCGTTTAAGAATAGAGGTATCAGGATCATGAAAAGCTAACACAAGAAAGATACCACCTATCATGCTTGTCCAGGCAAATGGGAGGTAGGGGATAAATACTTCTACTTCCTGCATTCCACCCAAAAACAACACTATTGCACCTATAATGATAAATAATTTACCAAAGGTAGCAATCGAATAAATAAACGACTGGTATTTGATTTTTCGGTAAATGGCAATACTGACACCCACAATGATTTGGAATATTCCCATCATCAGAGCGACATTAAATGTATTAAAAACCACACTGGTATCATCCGGAATGATAATATAGGAGGACAACCAATTAAATAAAGGAATGTCCTGATGATTGGCAATGGGAAGCCCAAATAATGTACCTGCTTTAATAATCCCCAATATAGTCGCCACAATACCCAGAATGATAATCAGGTCAGCAACTATCCTGGTTTTTTTCAGGAAAGTAAAACGTGCTAAAATACCCAATGACAGCAAAACCAGTCCATATCCAGAGTCACCGAGACAATAAGCAAAGAAAATAGGATAAAAAACCGCTACAACCGGAGTAAGATCAAATTCATAAAAATTGGGCAATTGAAACATTTTGGTGATTGGCTCAAAACGTTTGCTGTATTTCCGGTTTTTGAGAATGATGGGAATTTCATCTTTTGGATTGGGACTTTCAATGATGTATGATACATCATTATCATCAAGGTGTTTACGGATTTCTTTTTCAATTTTCAAAGGAATCCAGCCTTGAATATGTTGAATCTTACCTTCAGCATGTGTAGAAAAACTGGAATTGGCTTTTTCATAGGCCAGCTTATCATCAAGAACCGCAATTTCTTCTTCAAAATTGGGAATAAGGGATGAATGAGCAACAAGCGATAGTTGACCGTCCTCAATCGTTTTCTCTTCATTTTGTCGAAGATTTTCCAAATCACTTATGCTATACTGTGGTAAATGTATAGGATCGAACGGGATTTCATGATTTTGTTCACCTACTACAACAAAATGAACAACCGCTTTTGATTCGGAGATAATAAAATAATTGATATCCCTGAAATCATAACCTTGAAACTCTTTTCTGTCGGCACTGTAAAAGGTGACATACAAACCATGAGTTTGAAGTTTTTTTATATTATCCCAATCAAAATCCCCCCATGGTTCCAGGATGGAAATGTCTTTTTTATAATGCTCAATTTGTTGAGCAGCGTGTTCTATTTTATCCTGAAGAGTAATTATTTCATCTCTTTTTACAGCAAGATTTTCATTGATATCAAATTTCCCGGGTATTTCAGTTTTGGTATTGAGAGAATTGTTTATAGCGACCAGTGCTTTTTGATATTTGGTCTTTTCCTCAGTGAGTCGGTCTATTGTTTCATTGGCTGCTTCCGCAGTTACCAAATGCATTACCCCCAAATTCTGTAACATATTCAGGATTTGTTCTTTTTCCTTATAAAATACCAGGAGGGATATTTTCCTCATTTGTTCTTTCATAACATCACCTCCTTTCCCTGATTCCGTTCTTTTACAATTTTTTGTGCCGATTTTTCGAGATTCTCCTTGTCCTCTAAAAACCGTTTGGTTTTCCTGATGGCATTCTGATATTCCGGAATCTGTACTTTTTCGTATAGGTTTACCTTTTGGGTAGTCTTCTTCCGGGCGTAATTGAGCAATTCAAATTGTTTTTGTATAATGGTAATTTCGATTTTCAGGCTAATTATTTCTTTTAGTCTTTCAATCCCTGCCAAAATCCACGCTGGTTGATGAAACAATGAAAAATCTGCTACTTCAAAGTTGATTTCTTCCAATATGGGAATTTTTACCCCGGCAATATTCCTGATCCTGATATTTGTATTTTCTATTGTCAGAATTTCAGGAAATTCTACCCAATATTTTTCCATACTTTCAGCATCTATAAATACTTTTTCCAGTCGTTCTTTCAACTGTACCAGCAAATCGCCAATCCGTTTTACCTCTACCCTTAAAGCAGTTTCTTTATTCTTCAGGGTAGGTAAGGCCTTTTCCCTGATGTTGAGCTGCCTTTGATACTGTTGAATCGCTGTTTTATTATACTGGATTTTTATCGCCATATGCTAAACCTTTTCTGGCCAATATTTATTCATAAATGTATCTTTGATACCTACCTCATGCCGCTCGAAATGTTTGGCAAATAATTGCCAGGCTTTATCAAGCATATCATCTACTTTCAGGTTCACATCAATTGCCAGAATTTGATCGGCATATTCAAGTGAGAATTTGAGGCACCTTACATCATATTCAGTCAAGTCGAAACCATTTTCTCTTTTGGTCTTGGCATCCATGGCGTCAGCATATAATCGTACTCCGGCATTCATGATGTGCGGATGGTCTTCACGGGTCTTTTTACCCTGCACGATCTGTTTTAGCCTTGAAAGGCTCCTGAACGGGTCTATGATTACTTTCCCAATATCAGGGTCTCTTCTTAAGAAAAGCTGTCCTTCAGTGATATAACCAGTATTGTCAGGAATGGCATGAGTGATATCCCCTTCATTCAGGGTAGTAACAGCTATTATGGTGATGGAGCCTCCATGAGGAAATTGGGCAGCTTTCTCGTATATTTTGGCAAGATCGCTATACAATGATCCAGGCATGGAGTCTTTAGAAGGTATCTGATCCATTTTGTTGGACACAATAGCCAATGCATCTGCATACAAGGTCATGTCTGTCAACAGCACCAGTACTTTTTGTTCTTTATCGTTAGCAAAATATTCAGCTGCTGTAAGTGCCATATCCGGGATCAATAGCCTCTCAACCGGTGGATCTTCCATGGTATTAATAAACGAAATGATCTTGTCCAATGCACCGGCATTCGTAAACCTATCTCGAAAGAAAAGGTAATCGTCGTTTGATAATCCCATCCCCCCCAGAATAATTTTATCCGCTTCAGCCCTTAAAGCTACTTCAGCCAAGACAGAATTGTACGGTTGATCAGGATCAGCAAAGAATGGTATTTTCTGGCCGGTTACCAGGGTATTGTTTAAATCTATCCCCGCAATACCTGTGGCAATCAATTCACTGGGGAGTTTACGCCGAACCGGATTTAAAGAAGGGCCTCCAATTTCACGTTCTTCACCTTCCACTTCAGGGCCACCATCTATTGGATCGCCATAAGCATTAAAAAAACGTCCTGCCAACAGATCCCCAACTTTTAATACAGGGGGACGGCCCAGGAATACCACTTCCGCATTTGTTGGTATTCCTTCAGTTCCTGGAAAGATCTGCAAGGTCACCAGATCACCAGTGATTTTTACCACCTGCGCTGGTCGTCCGTTTACCAAAGCCATTTCTTCATATCCGATGCCTTCTGCGCGTAATGTACAGGTGGCTTTAGTGATCTGTGTGAGTTTAGTATATATTTTTTGAAATGCCTTAGTCAACATTTGCCATTCTCCTTTCCATTAAATGGTGATCAAGTTGTTCTTTATAAGTATTAAATTGGCTGGATTCATATTCCGAGTAATTCATTTGTCGAAGTATGTTGATGGCTTGTTTAAAAAAAGTAGCCACTTCTTCAAAATCACTGAAATCAAAATCCATGGCACATATATCAAGCACCAGGTTCAACATGAATTTCTGACGATCTATCGGGCAGTTTTGATCAATTTTATCAAAAGCATCTTGTTGAAGAATGATAAAATCTATCACTTCCCCACGCCAATACTGGATATGATATTCCACAGGAACTGCATCATCGCCAAGAATATTGATCTGGTCATATGCTTCCCTGCCTTTCAATAAAATATCTTTTGACTTATTGACAAGGCTTACCCAACCCTTTTGAATATGCTCATCGGCATATGCCATAAACTCGGGATATTCAAGATACTTAGAATAGGAATCTATAGGTTCAATAGCAGGATAACGCTTGGAGTCTGCCCGTTTTTGAGCCAAAGCATAAAAACACCTGGCCACTTTTCTGGTCGATTCGGTCACAGGTTCTTTCAAATTGCCACCTGCGGGTGAAACAGTTCCGATAAATGTAACAGAACCATTTTGGCCGTTATTAAGATAAACATAACCTGCCCGTGCATAGAAATTGGAAATAATTGCGGCCAAATCCATTGGGAAAGCATCCGGGCCAGGCAATTCTTCCAACCGGTTCGACATTTCCCTTAAAGCTTGTGCCCAACGGGAAGTAGAGTCTGCCAGGAGCATCACTTTATACCCCATGCACCGATAATATTCACCGATGGTCATGCCGACATAAACAGACGCTTCACGTGCGGCAACTGGCATATTGGATGTATTACATATAATCGTGGTCCTCTCGTAAAGTTTCCTCCCAGTCCTCGGGTCATCCAACTCAGGGAATTCCGTGAATATTTCCACTACTTCGTTAGCCCGTTCACCACATGCCGTTACTACAATAATGTCGGCATCGGCAAATTTTGCCAGGGAATGCTGAAGCACTGTTTTGCCACTTCCAAAAGGGCCGGGGATAAAACCGGTACCGCCTTCTGTGATCGGGTTGAACGTATCAATTGTCCTGACACCTGTTTGTAACAGTTTGCCAGGTCTAGGTTTATTATTATAATTGGTGACTGCAAGTTTCACTGGCCACTTTTGAATCATGTTTACCTCAAAAGTTTTTCCATCCGGACCCTCTATTTCCGCAATTTTATCATTGATGGTATATTTCCCTGCTTTAGCAAGCCATTTCAGTTTTCCCTGACTTTTAAACTTGAATGGTACCATAATTTTATGGTCAATCCAGTTTTCTTTCACTGAACCCAGCCAATCGGCACCTGTCACTACATCGCCTACCGAAGCTATTGGTTCAAAATCATAAATGGTTTCCTCATCCAAAGCAAAACTATATTCACCCCTTTCCAGGAAAATAGATTCCATTTTGTCAAGGTCATTTTGCAACCCGTCAAAGTTTTTTGAAAGCAACCCCGGTCCCAGTGTGATTTCCAACATATGGCCTGTAAATTCAACCTCTGATCCAATTTTGATTCCTCTGGTAGATTCATAAGCCTGGGCGAAAGCTGTTTTGCCTGAAATCTTGATCACCTCCGACATCAGTTTCTTCCCCTGATGAAAAATATAACAGATCTCATTTTGCCCTACCGGCTCATCTACCTCTATTGAGATCAGATTTGATATTATTGCAGTTATTTTTCCTTTTACCATTGTTTATTTTTGTAATTGTGGAAGTTCAAAATTTTCCATCATTTTATTTGTCAATTCGTTAAGTCTTTCTTTCCCTTCTTCTTTTTTTAGATTAAAAATCCTGCGTATCATGAGTAACTGAACTACATATCCCAATAGTCTATGCGTGTTAAAGAAAGAAAATCCTGCCAGTTCATCGATGAAGTGCCATAATATCTTCTGAACCTGATATTCTATTAAGTCCGGGTTTTTGGTATTTATTGCTTCCGAAAGTTCATTAATAAAAGGATATTCATTGGTCAGGTTAAAATCGGCCGCAGCACTTTTGATAAGTTGTTGATTGATGGCTTCTTCTCCTACTAATTCATGGTGCGTCTGCAATCCATAAGTGCGACTATTGATCGTTGCTATAATATTTTTGAGGTTAAGTTCAAAAGCGTAATATTTGGTCAGAAATTCATCTCCAGTGCTCAACACTTCCTGATAGAAATATTTAAGCAGAAGTTTTTCCCATTCCGAAACCTTCATGTCTTGAAGTTTATCATGGTTGTCTTCAATGAATTTTTGCATATATGAAGGCAACTGTTCTGAATACTGGTTGAAATCTGACATTACATCTTCTGGTACCGCTGCAGGCTGATAAAATTTATGAAAGATTTCATGTTTTTTATATTTTAGAGAAAGAGAACGTATCAGGTTCTTATTATCATTAGGGAATAATAGATAATTAAAAAGTTTTCTGTCATCAGTAGACAGATTTTCCCTAATGGTTTGCATGATACTGTCAAAATCAATTTTATCATGTTTTTCATCAAGCCGTAGTGTTGGCAGGGATGATATAAGGTAATAATAATCAGCCATAATTACCTACAGTTCTTTGTCGAATAATATTTTTTCAGCCTTGTCACGTACAAAAGGTTTGAAAAAAGCTATGAAATCCTGGTCAGTAAACTTAATTTGAAATGAGCTTTTTTCAGGAACGATGGAAAATCCATTTGATAATTTTCCATCGTAAGTGATCTGGAGGTTGGGTATTTCTTTTCTTATGCTGGCTTCGAAAGCTTTATCGATTTTATCTTCCATTGAAGGACTGAAAGCCAATGTCACCCCTTCCTTAGGATCCCAGTTTTTAGCTAAGGAAAGTATAATTTCTTTGAGAAATGAAGTGTCCATAAATAACTCCTTCAAAGGCTGTGATAACACTTTCACCGCCAGTAAATCTTTTATTTGTTGCTTTAAGGAGCTGATGGCTTGATTGCCTGCCAATTTCAAACTTGCCATTGTGTTCCTGTTTATTTCGCCTGCTTCTTTCTCAGCTGTCTTTTTCAGCTTTTCAGCTTCTTCACGTGCTGACCTAATGATCTGTTCAGCTTCGGTTTTGGCATTGGTTATTATTCTATCACCTTCCTGTTGGGCTTTTTCAACTCCTTCTTGATAAATTTTCTGCGTCAGGTTATCTATTTTATTTTCCATTCAAATGGCTTTTCAAAAATGAGGTTCAACTTTGTTTTATCGCAATTTACTGAAAATTTTTAAAGTGAAGCAAATTAAAATTTTCATATTTAAGTAGTAAATATTCGGGGATTGAAGAAATCCACGTACTTGATAAGAGACAATCAGGCTTTTTATTGCCCCAATTGGTAAGAATTTTAGGATTCTTATACTTGTGCGGTTATAGATTTTTTAATCTTCATCCTTAAACAGATGTACCTTTTTGGAACCATCTGCAATAATATAACCACGAAACATGCCTTCAGTATTAAAG
>JAEWLI010000062.1 GCA_023393375.1 Bacteroidota bacterium | reverse complement strand
ATATCATATTGTAAAAATGCCATTTTGTAAAGTGAATTCACATCATTTTTCTTTAAGTAAAGTGATTCATAAGCATCCAGGGCTTTATCTTTGGCACCTATACTTTCAAAACCGACAGCAGAAATTTCCAAAGCATCTGTGTGGTTGGGATTAATTCTCAATACATCCTGGGAAACAAGAATACTGGAAATATAATTCTGGTTTTCATAATACAAATAGGAGAGGGAAAACAATAAAGAGTCGTTTCCAGGGTTCATAGTGATCAAATTGTACAGTGCATTTTTCGCCACATCCATATCATTGTATTTCAGTGCCCTGGCATATACTATTAAATTATCGCGGTATTTTACCGTATCTACACGTTGGGCAAATATTTCATTGAAATTTGCCATCAAAACCACGATTAAACCACAGAGAATAAGTTTAAGTTTCATATGTTTAAGTTTCAATATTATATAATTTACTTTTTATGCTTTAAAATATCAGCGTGAACAGCCAATCCTCTTTTTGTACCTGCATTCATCATGAATTGATAGGCTTCAGTATATTCGTTTTTAATGGTTCCGTCTAAAACTGCTTCTTTGATCTCTTCCTTTATTTCACCAACGACTTTGCATGGTTTAATATTGAAGGTCGTCATAATATCTTCTCCGGAAACAGGTGGTTGAAAATTACGAATTTTATCTTTTTCCTCTACTTCACGAAACTTTATATCAACTTTATCAAAGTTGCTCAAAAATCGCTTTACTTTTGTGTTATCACGACTGGTAATATCTGCTCTTACTAGTAACATTAGATCATCTATTGCATCACCAGCTTCAAATAACAATCTGCGTACAGCCGTATCAGTAATTTTATCATTTACCAAGGAAATCGGACGAAGATGTAGTCTGACCAGTTTCTGCACATACTTCATCTTGTCATTCATGGGCAATTTAAATTTTCTGAAAATTTGGGGCGTCATTCTTGCCCCCCTTTCTTCATGTCCGTGAAATGTCCATCCCACTTTCTTGTCAAACCGCTTAGTCAAGGGTTTGGCTATATCATGCAATACAGCTGCCCATCTCAACCAAAGATCATCCGATTTTTCCGACACATTATCCAACACTTTTAAGGTGTGATAAAAATTATCTTTATGTGATTGGTTATTGATTGTTTCGGTACCTTTTAAGGCTACCAGTTCAGGAAAAATCAGCTCTAATAAGCCACAGTAGTAGAGCAGCTTAAATCCATAAGAGGGAGTAGGGGAAAGGATAATCTTATTCAGTTCATCGGTTATCCGCTCCATCGATACTATTCGAATTCTTTCTTTGTTGGTAGTGATGGAAGTGAAAGTTTCTGCTTCTATATCAAACCCTAGTTGTGATGCAAATCTGATAGCCCGCATCATGCGCAAGGGATCATCTGAAAAAGTGATGTTTGGATCCAAAGGTGTTCGGATCATTTTAGACTGCATGTCTTTTACACCATCAAATGGATCAATTAGTTCTCCATAATTGGAGGTGTTCAAACTTATAGCCAGTGCATTTATGGTAAAATCCCTCCGTTTCTGATCGTCTTCCAAGGTGCCGTTCTCCACTATGGGTTTTCTGGATTCCCTTCGGTACGACTCTTTTCTGGCACCCACAAATTCAACCTCCCGTTCGCCAAACCGGATCATTGCAGTACCGAAATTCTTGAATACAGTCAGGTTTACTTCTTCCTCGTCAATAGCACCTGCTACATGTTTGGCAAGTGCTGCACCACTACCCACACAAACAAAGTCTATGTCTTTCGATTTTCTTCCCAGAATAAGATCCCTTACAAATCCACCCACCACATAGGTTTCATACCCCAATTCCTGCGCTGCTTTGGCAACAATTCCAAAAATCTTATCTTCTTCTAAATTTTTTATGAATTCCATATAATTACACCCGGGTTTCAGATAATTACCAGTTGCCGGGTTACTACTTATGCGCCCATATGGCCTATGCAAAGGTAACATTTAAATTATGGCAATCAAAAAATGTTTAAATGGGTTTATGATGAAATAAATTCACGTGGATCAATAGAATATAAAACACAAACGTAAATGCGAATTAATGAACTATGATAACAACTTTATAATTGAAAAATATAGTGCTTTCATCAAATATTATATTTAATTTTGAACCAAATAAATAAAACATTGGTTTAATAACCATTAATAACAAAGGAATTCTACATTTTGCTTCAATATTAAAAATACTGATACTTTAATAGCCTTCCTTTTTAACAGAGAGTACATAATACATGACATTTAAGAATTTAGAGTTGATAGAGCCACTTTTAAGAGCTCTACAAGCAGAAGGCTATGAAAATCCTACACCCATTCAGGAACAAGCGATACCGGTAGTACTTCAGGGAAAAGACCTTTTAGGTTGTGCACAGACCGGAACAGGAAAAACTGCTGCATTTGCGCTTCCAATAATACAAATCATGTCGAAAAATCAATCCTCCCGCAAGAAATTACGGGCATTGATCCTGACACCTACTCGGGAGCTTGCACTTCAGGTAGAAGAAAGTTTTGCTATTTATGGAAAATTCACAGACTTAAGATATGCAGTGGTTTTTGGTGGTGTTTCACAAAAAGCACAAACTGATCAATTAAGAAGAGGAATAGACATTTTAGTGGCTACACCTGGTCGGTTGCTTGATTTGATGAATCAAGGCTATATTCATTTAAGTGATATTGAACATTTTGTGCTTGATGAAGCTGACCGGATGTTGGATATGGGATTTGTAAACGACATCAAAAAAGTGTGGGCTAAGTTGCCAGCTAAAAAACAGACTTTACTCTTTTCAGCTACCATGCCAGATGAAATTGTAAAAATGGTGAATACCATGTTGCATAATCCGGTCAAGGTAATGAGTAATCCTGTATCTTCTACAGTTGATGCGATCTCCCAATCGGTCTATTTTGTTGAGAAAAATCAAAAAAAGAACCTGTTGTTGCATTTGTTGAAGGATAAAAACATCAAATCTGCTTTGGTTTTTACCAGAACCAAACATGGTGCAAATAAAGTAGTAAAAGATTTAGTCAAATCAGGTATTCAATCAGAGGCAATACATGGAAATAAATCACAAAGTGCCAGGCAAAAAGCTTTGAGCAACTTTAAAGGTGGCATAACAAGAGTATTGGTGGCTACGGATATTGCAGCACGTGGTATAGATGTAGATGATCTGTCACATGTGATCAACTATGAACTTCCTAATATACCTGAAACTTATGTGCACAGAATTGGCCGTACAGGCAGGGCAGGTGCCAATGGAGTGGCTTTCTCATTTTGTGATCAGGAGGAGAGGGCTTATTTGAGGGATATCAATAAATTGGTGAGTTCAGAAATTAAAATGATCAAAGATCATGAATTTACTTCTTCTACAGCAACCATTAATTCAGTGGAAGAAAAACCATTACGTTCAAATAAACCGGTCAACCGCCAAGTTAAAAATAAAACCTGGCAAAAAAGCAGACCAACAGTTTTCAAGTCGGATAAGTTATCTTATTAATAATAAATATCAATTTTAAATTTAGTTTACAATGCAAGAAGGAACAGTAAAATTTTTCAATGATTCAAAAGGTTTTGGATTTATTAAAAAAGCAAACGGAGAGGACATCTTCGTTCATTCGTCAGGCCTTATCGATAATATCCGCGAAAACGATCGCGTAAAATTCGAAGAAGAGCAAGGCAGAAAAGGCTTAAATGCCGTGAATGTAGAAGTAGTTGACTAAACAATAGCATACTTTGCAGGGAAAACCACTGGTAAATGCCAGTGGTTTTTTTGTGCTTAAATTATTAAAAATCCGTGTTAATAATAGCTTTTTAGTAATTATATATTTATTCCCCAAAACAATGCTTCACTTCCCCTGTTTCCTTTTTAGTACAATTTGAATAACTAAAATTTATGACTATGGAAACTGATTTTAAAACCAAAACCAACTACGAACATAAAGAAGGGCCTGTGGCCGAAACAATAGAGCAGGAGACTGCGAAATTGCCATCGGACGTATTTTTATGGGCTTCTATTGGTTCAATGACAGCTTCTTTGATACTCAAGATATTGAAGAAAAATGATACCGCTTTGTTTGTAGGACAATGGGCCGCTCCATTTTTACTATTTGGTGTGTACAATAAAATTATAAAAGTGGGTGGTCACGATTAATAATTTTAATTAGTGCTAAAAAGGCTTCTCTGAATAAGGAGCCTTTTTTTTACTTTGTATTTACCGTTGATTCTGCCCACGACCACTTGTTCGGGGCAGATATTGACAGTATGTTCCGAATCACAAGAGAATTTGGGTATATATGTTATGTAAAGCCAATAATTACTCTAATCCTACCCCTCCTAATCCAGACATTTTACTAATTACTGATCATCAAATTGCACCCTCGTGTATCAGCATTATCAAAACGTCCCAATACTTCAAAATACCCTTCTGTTTCATTTACCCTACCCAGGTCTTTGGTCTCAATAAATGCGCAGGAATGTATATTGGCCAGATCAATGATATTGATGCCCCCTTGTTTTAAATGAGGATCCATGTGAAAGGGATCATTGATATCCCTGATCAGCACCTTCATCCATGGAGGGGTTTTGTATTTGCCATTTCCGAATGAGTAAGCTTGGGATAACAATTCTGTCATACCATATTCGGAATGGATTACCTGACAGTTCAGCCCTTTTTTTAAAATCTCATGCACTTCTTCACGCACCAATTCTTTTTTCCTTCCTTTCATGCCCCCGGTATCCATTACTATCAGGTTGGGAAGGTTTAATGGGAATTGGTCTGCCAGATCGAGTAAAGCAAAGGTGACGCCAAAAAGAAGAATAGTCCGGCCATCATTGACTTGTTTCATCTTGTGGATCAACTTTTCGGGTTCATACAGGTAAAATCCGGAAGAGGGATGCCCGGTTTTTTTAATAAAATGATCTACCATATATACCAGCGAGGAATCTCCCCGCTCAAGATACGATGGCAACAAACCAAAAATTACATATTGGGAAAATGGCCCAAAAAATTCTTCAAAAACAGTACAGGAGGTATCTAAATAAAATTGCAGATCTTCAACCAAATGTTCGCTAACCTTTTGACCGGTAGTGCCACTGCTTCTGAATGTTTTTTCTTCACGCCATTCCCCTGATTTTACTTGAAAGGTTTTGAAAAATTCTATGGGCAGGAATGGAATTTCTGTGATGCGGGAGATTTTTGAAGGCTGAATACCTAAATAATGAATATATTTTTTGTAAACGGGATTGTATTCGGCCTGATATTTGAACAAGTCAATAGCATGATGGTTAAAGTTGTTAGGATTGATTAAAAATAAATTCTTTTTAAAACTTTTAAAAAAATCCATACGTTTATGTAATTTACAGGAGCTTTTTTATATCCCTAAAAATATCGTATTTTATTGAAATGAAAAGAGTAATACCTTTATTTATCATATCTATTGTCGACTAACTGCCTGCCATTTACCTCCGGAGTTGCCTCATGTACCTAAGATAAGGTTTGAAGATGTTTATTTTATTGACAATCCCACAGTAGGTGCATTTGATACATTGGTGTTTGAAATATATTTCGAAGATGGCGATGGAGATCTAGGGTTGACCAGTGATATGGTATATCCTCCTTTTCACCCTTACGATTATAGGTTGGATAGCTTTGGTGACCCGATAAAATATGGAAGTGATCCGAATTTGCCTCCTTATAATACTAATGAATATGTAGTTGAGCTGAGATCAGATGGCACCAGGGATACTTTTCGGGTAGATTTTAATGAGGATTATTACAATTTTTTTATTAAAATGTACGAAAGAACCAGTACTAATGATGACTTTACACAAGTGGACACCCGCGCCGTATTTAATACCAACATCAATGGGCGACTTCCGTTTTTAAGTAAGGAAATGAACAAGAACAACACACTTGAAGGTGTGATCAAATATAAATGGCAATCTGCAGGGTGGATGGCCAGATATTCCCTCAAACAATTATATTTTGAAATTCAAATCCAGGACAGGGCAAGACAAAAAAGTAATACAATAAGGACCCCCGAGTTTTATTTACGTGATATAGCGAGATAATTAACTTTCATTATAAATATCAGGGAATATCTGCGGATCACTTTCGGTCATAATAGCGTATACCTTATCAAATATATCCTCTGCATTAGGTTTTGAAAAATAATCACCATCAGAGCCATATGCGGGCCGGTGATCCTTGGATGAAATGGTAGCGGGAGCTGCATCGAGATATTGCCACACAGCTTGTTCTTCTATTACTTTTTGCATCATATAAGCAGCACCTCCACCTGAAACGTCCTCATCAGCAAAAATCACCCGATTGGTTTTTTTCACAGACTTCTTAATGGTGTGGTTTACATCAAAAGGAATTAGGGTCTGTACATCGATCACTTCACATGAAATGCCACATTCTTGCAGTTGATTCGCAGCATCTGTTACTATTCGGCACATTGCACCATACGTCACAATTGTGATATCAGAACCTTCCTTTAAGACCTCCGGTTGACCAAGTGGAATCCTGAATTCACCTATGTTCTCAGGCATTTTTTCCTTTAGCCTGTAGGCGTTCAAACATTCGATCATCAATGCCGGATCATCTGATTGAAGCAATGTATTGTACATACCTGCAGCCTGTGTCATGTTTCGCGGCACAAGAATGAAAATCCCCCGAAGCGCATTTATCAACATACCCATTGGAGAACCTGAATGCCAGATGCCTTCGAGCCGGTGGCCACGGGTACGAATGATCAGCGGTGCTTTTTGAATCCCTCTGGTTCGGTATTGCAAGCAGGCTAAATCATCACTCAGAGTTTGTACAGCAAATATTACATAATCAAGATATTGAATCTCAGCAATTGGCCTCAGTCCGCGTAATGCCATACCTATTCCCTGTCCGATAATTGTAGTCTCCCGTATCCCGGCATCAGCCACACGCCATTCACCATATTTTTCTTGAAGTCCTGCCATGCCTTGGTTCACATCCCCAATTTTGCCCACATCTTCACCAAAAGCCATTACAAGCGGGTTGCGGGATAATGCAGCATCAAAACAGGCATTGATGATTTCCCGGCCATCAACTACAACAGCATTGTCTGAATAAACTGGTTTTACATCTTTTATTTTTAAAGCAGAGTTGGTTGTTTCGTTGTATAAATGAGAATTAAATTTTTGATGGGTTACTTTTTGTTTTTCTTCAAGCCAAGAGATTAATTCCCTTTTCATTGGGAAATTCTCCGAACGCATAACCCTCAGGGCTTTTTTAATAGCTACTATATTGTCATGAATGAGCGGATTCCGCTTATTTTGCAGATCATTTTCAATCACTTCCAATTTTTCACGGAACACTGAAACGGCACTTGCCCTTTTGACCAAACGAATGGCTTCTTTATGGAATGACTTGAGTGACTCCTGATAAGCCTCCCATGCAGCGTCTTTTCCCTTTTTTACTTCGTGAGCAACATCCTCCTCAATTTTTTCAAGCTGAGCAGGAATAGCAAAACCATTCTGTAAAATCCACTCTTTGAACTTAACCAGGCAATCATATTCAGCTTCCCAATCCAGCCTTTCTTTTGATTTATATCTTTCATGAGATCCTGATGTAGAATGCCCTTGAGGTTGTGTTAATTCAGTAACATGAATGATGGTGGGTACATGTTCTGATCTTGCTAAATCAGATGCTGTTTGATAGGCATTTACCAGATCAGTATATTTCCATCCTTTTACTTGAACAATTTCAAAACCATTATCTTGTTGGTTGCGCTGAAACCCGGAGAGTACCTTAAAAATATCACCTTTTGTGGTTTGGTATTTATTAGGTACTGAAATGCCATATCCGTCGTCCCAAATACCAAGTATTACCGGTACCTGCAATACCCCAATAGCATTTACAGCTTCCCAAAAGATACCTTCGGAAGTAGAGGCATTCCCAATGGTGCCAAATGCCACTTCATTTCCATGGTTGGAAAAAGTGGTAAAACCTGTCAACTCTTTATTTTGACGGTAATATTTTGAAGCTAATCCTAAACCTACCAACCTGGGCATCTGAGCACCAGTAGGGGAGATATCAGATGTAGTATTTTTGGTTTTGGTCTGATCAATCCATTTGCCATCCTGGTCAACAAGGGGCGTAGCAAAATGTGCATTCATTTGCCTTCCTGATGAAAACGGATCGGCTTTGGCATCAGTATGCGCATATAATTGTGCAAAAAACTGCTGTACTGTTAATTCACCGATGGCAAACATAAAAGTTTGATCCCTGTAATATCCGGATCTGAAATCGCCAGGTCGAAATGCTTTAGCCATAGCAATTTGTGGTATTTCTTTGCCATCACCAAATATCCCAAACTTGGCTTTACCCATAAAAACTTCTTTTCTGCCTATCAGGCTAACCTGCCTGCTGAGAAAAGCTACACGGTAATCATTTAAAATTTCTTCGACAGATATTTCTGTATTCTTTAAAAAATTCGTTTCGTTCACAGGAGAATTCAATTAAAGTCCGAGACCGTTTTGAACAAAAATAGATAAAAACAGCAGGCTTTCCAACATGGCTAATATGGCAAAATGATTATGTTTTTAAAACAGGATATGATTTATGCTTATCCTGCATATTATATTTGCACTCAACTCAAAACATAGTGTTAAATATTTATAGAAATGCAAAACATTATTTTGAAATAATTTTGGTCAAAATATTTTAACACCTTCAAATAGCGAAAATAAAGTTTCTAGGCGATTAGTTGGAAGTATGCCTTATGAGCATAATCGTTCACACCATGTAAAATTATTTTACAATCAAACGATTGCATGATTCTTTATGTATCTGATGATCAACCACTTATCGTTGAGGCACAAAGATTGGCATTTTCAAAAATTAATACTACATCGTAGATTTGTGTATTCAAATATCAGTTTTAAAATCAATTAAACCTTAACATTATGAGAAAATTGCTTTTCTTAGTTTTTACATTGTTTTGCATCACGCAAGCATATCCTCAGTTGCCTATAGCCATAAACGATTCCATTTATTCAGAAATCCTGAAAGAACAAAGGACGATCAAGGTATTCTTACCTGAATCGCATGACTCCACTTCATCACAAACATATGAAGTCATATATATCACCGATGGAGAGTGGACCCATACGCTGTTTCCATTTATTTATGAATTCGCCAGGAGTGAAAATTATGTGCCTCCAGTGATAATCGTAGCTATTCCAAACAGATATGTCGATGGGGTAAATCAACGTGTAAGGGATTTCCTGCCTGTGAAAGCTCCTCAAACACCCAATTCGGGAGGTGCTGATCAATTTATTTCTTTTATAAAAAACGAGTTGATGCCTTATATTGACAAAACATATCCCTCCAGCGGTACAAATTCCTTGTTCGGCCATTCCTATGGCGGTGTATTTGTGATGTACACCCTACTGGCCGAGCCTGATTTGTTCGAAACATATTATGCCACCGATCCTGCATTTGTGTGGAATAATCATTATGTCGCTGATATTGCGATCGAAAGGTTACAAAACCTTCCTCCGAACAAAACCTTATGGATAGGTGGTATAGAATCGACCCAGGAGGGAATGGGTATTGCTAAGATGGATTCCATTCTTGAAGTACATTCCCCGGAAAGTCTGTATTGGAAGGTCTCCAACTATCCCAATGAAAAACACAACTCAGTGAGGTTAAAGGCCATTTATGACGGAATAAGGTTTGCAAACTTCGGATATGATAGTGAAGGTTTGGCTTTCCATCCCATGTCAGGTATTGTGCCTAAGGGTGAGGATTTGAACTTGTTGCTCATTACAAATTTTCCGGATGTACGGTACACTACAGATGGATCTGTGCCCACAGAAGAATCGCCAAAAATGGGAATGTTCACTACCTTAAAAGCACCCGCTCAAGTGTCGGTCAAGCCCATGATTCGCACCCCAAAATATGACCTGATGTTATCTGGAAATTTTGTGGAAGGGGATTACCTGACAGCTGTAAAATTGCCGAAGAAAGCAGTACCAGGAGGAATTAAATATGCCTATTATGAAGGAGAATGGGAAAAACTTCCGGATTTTTCTAAGTTAAAACCTGTAAAAACCGGGAAAGCTGATGAAAACTTCAGTGTAAAAAACTTGCCTAAGAAAGAAAATTTTGCTTGCCTGTTTGAAGGGTTTATAGAAATAAAAGAACCCGGTCAATATATTTTTGTTATGGATTCCGATGATGGCTCCAGGTTATTCATAGGTGATCAATTGATGATAGATTATGATGGCCTTCATGGATCGGGAAAAGAGAAATCGTATCTGGTGCCGTTGAAAAAAGGTTTTTACCCGGTCAGGGTGGAATATTTCCAAAAAGGTGGCGACATGGAATTTATGTTTGGTTATGTAAAACCCAATAGTATGAATTTTGAAATGATCCCATTCAACCAACAATATTCCCGGTAGACATGTTAGTAACGTTTGATCAAAATGTCTCAAAAACATGTTTTTTGGAAACGTCGGGAAGAATTGGATAATATGTTTCGTATAATGGTTTTATGTAAATAAACCCATAGCAAGTTATTGTTATGGATAATTAAGAAAAAGGGAAATATTCAGAGTGGAATGTTTCCCTTTTTTATTTTAATTGTTATATTGCATCTCACATTAATAAATAAACATCATGAAATTTAAATTATTAACCCTGTGTTCCATATGTTTCGCATTTTATCATTGTACAAACAAATCTCAGCCCGAAATCTCAAATGATAGCCAAATAACATCCAGCAACACTATATTGGATATTAAAAATGATAGTCTTAACATACAGATTAAGGAAGTTCTGAGAAGTGATTTTACAAGCTTTACAAATAGTTATCACAATACTCCATTTTTAGGAGTACGAGCTGAATGTATATCACTAAAAGAATTGATTGGAATAGTAAAGCGCGTTGAAAATAATCTAATAATAGATAATAAAGATTTTGAAAATCAATATTATGCTGCTTTGATAAATCAATATATTACAGATGCTACACAAGATTCTATTATAAGAAATAGTATTGTTAACGCTTTAGGATATGACCTTGAAAAATCTGTTGTTAATATCGATACCTCAATAATCTCAGTAACTGATAGGATGAAATATTTGCAGTACGCCAATAACGTAATTAGCGATACTATTGTTAGTCAATATCAAATTTCACCTGAATTAATAGAATTTGAGAATATGGAATTAGATAAAATTATGACTTATTTGAGTGAGGTATATGATAAGGTGCTTATCCTTGAGTCAAAAGAGAGTCAGAGAATTAATTACAAAATTAAGAGAATGGATTGGAGTTCTATGAAAGAAAAGTTGGAAGCTGAATTAGGATTGTCTTTTACTACATCATTCACTCGAAAAGAAGAATATAGAATTAAGAGTAAAAGTAAAATTCAAATATAGATTCAGTTTTAAATATAATAGCCACATCTATGACAAAAAAATCTTTATTATTATTAATCACCATTATTGGACTATTTTCATGTAATAGGAATGATAATGTCACTCATTATTATAAACCAGAAATGCCTTTAAATTTCAAAAATGTTACAGGGTCTACAATAAAAGTATTCCTTATTAATAAGGATGATAGTTTATTATTTGATCTTCCTCAAAACTCAACTTTAGAGATAGTTACTTTAAAGGACAGTATTATTTCCTTACAACATTCTATCTATGAAGAGATAATAAATGAAAAAATTGATTTCTTTTCTTATCAAAAATACGACAGTAGCACCGTTATTTTAATAGACAAAAAAAAAGATATTTTTCTTAAAGATGTGGATATCATATAAAAATCAAAAGGGTCGGTTTTGATGGTAGATCATAAAATGAAAAGAGCAATAATGGACTACCCTTTAGAATAATGATAAACTGTAAAAATTGTATTAAAACCAATTACACAACTATGAAAAAAATTTTAATTATTTTAACTATAAGCTTAACGCTATCAAATATAAATTTAAGTTATGGGCAAATACCCGAAGAAGCATTTACATTGACGAATTCCTTAACTGATTTATGGTATAATGGAGAAACCGAGAAAGCAGTAAAATTATCTATAGATTTATACCGGATATATCCACCGTTTTTTATTGAAAGGATTCATAATTCGCTTTCTCAACACTTACAAGATGATCCTAATTTATATGGGGATAAATATTTAGAAAAGCTTCATTCTCACAATATTGATTCGATAAACAAAATTATTTCACCTATATATCTTTGGAGTAAGTCAATCACTGCGGTAACAGAGAATGATTTAAAAATTATTGTTCAAGAATTAAATGGTTTATTACTTGACAGTTCAAATTATGATTCGAATGCTGAAAGATATTGCTTATTGATTTTACAAGAATTGGATAAAAAAAATGCAATAGATAAAATCAATAAAGAAAAGATTCTGCTAAAAAACATTAATAACTTAAACAACTATCCTTATATTGATAATATGATAGAAATGAGTAGATCGGAAGCAGAAAAACGAGCATGGCACAGGTATCTATTGGCATATAGTTATGACTATCTTTATAACTTAAATCCAACCAATGAAGATTATTTAAAAAAAGCTTCTGATTATAGTCCAGACCAATATGATAGACAAAATATATCTGCTTATTTTTATGATGCAGGATTATTGACAGGTAATGTAAGAGACTTTGGTTTTCAACTAAAATACTATAAGTATCTGGTAGATAATAATAGGCATTCTGACGCTCTATCATTATTAGCAGATAATGTTTTTATCAATCCAACTGATTATAATATGACTTTATTAAAAGAATATTATGAAAGATTAAATGATCCAAAACCATTTAGCGATTATTGGGGAAATTTTGTTAATACAATGGGAAAGTCTGTACCGAAAATTAAAATACAATTTGAAAAAGAAGAATTAGACCTTACTCATAAACCTAACAGTTGGATTTTCATAGATGTTTGGGGGACGTGGTGTGCTCCATGTATAAGAGAATTACCTGATCTACAATCCTTTTTCATACAGAATAGTAATATTGACAAATCGAAATTAAAAATTTACACATTATCATTTGGTTCGCAGAATTTGAAGGAATTTATGGACAAAAATAGTTATACTTTTCCAGTAACCGAAATTGATATTCAAACCAATATTTTATTTGAGGTAACTGGATATCCAACAAAAATACTGATTTCACCAGAAGGTAATTATATAAAGATACCATTTGGAGTAGATTGGAAAATGTATTTAAAAAATTATGCACTGTTATAGCATTACTTTGGACACTTTGATATTTAAGTAGAATAGCGAAGTGTCCACTTCGATTTTAAATCATTCACAGGGCTGTTACAAATATTTTACCATCATACCCAACAACCATTTCTCACCCATAGGTGTCTATGGATTAATTCTTATTTCAGAAACATTTTATTGAAGTATAAATTAACCCAACAAATATGAAGTCACTTTTATTATCCTTTATCTTAGTCATCTTTCTGACGAACTGCAACGACACAATTAATGAGGTAGAAGTAATTATTGACCCCTTACAAGACAGCGAGTTTGTTCTCACGATTGACAGGGTAGCCAATTCACCTGATGTGCAATTTCCTGTAACTGAGCTTCAAGAATCTGATTATACCCCTTTTAGCGAAGTGAAAGAATATACAGTAGTCTTCTCTGAAAATGGACAACAAGTGACCATTACCCTAAATGACATTTCCGATCTTGCAGATACTCTGGTTGGTACAAAGGGGCAAAACACCGCTGACAAAGCCTATTTCAACATCACATCAGGGACTTTTGCTGGTGGCCGTTTGGTTGTATGGGCAAAAGAAAAGAAATTACATTGCGAACTTACCATTTATGGTTCAGGAGTCCCTATTATCCTAAGTGAAAGAGGGCTATTATCTGTGCCAAATTAAATGACTCATTCCTGAGTTCTAATTTCCATTATGACTTATAACAAAGTTGGGTTTCACACCTCAATTTTCTGCACTTCCCCATAACCCACGTGCCAATCCATCCACTTTTTTTTATCAGTACCCTTTATTAAACCGTTCATCAATTTTATCACACCGCCATGGGTTACTACTAAAATCCTGTTATATCGGAATTTCTTGATCCAATCAAGGAAAGACTGGACTCTTATAGCAGCTTCCTCCATGCTTTCGCCGCCTGGAGGTGCTTTCGTAATGTAATTGTCCATCCAGGGTTGTAAAACTTCCATGGGTATATCTTCCCATTTTTTCATTTCCCATTCCCCAAAATGCATTTCCATTAACCGGGCATCCAGAAGAAAATCTGGCCTGATTTTCTCTGCAAGCCGTATGCACCTTTTAAGCGGACTGCTAAATAATGCATCGAAATCAGCGGGGATTTTCGTCAATACTTCCTCCATTTCCTTTTCACAATCACTGATCAAAGGGATATCCGTCTGTCCATAACAAATGCCCTTAGCGATATTGGGTGTGGTATGTCGTATCAGGTATATTTCCATATAATGAGCAAA
Source organism: Bacteroidota bacterium (assembly GCA_023393375.1). Classification (GTDB taxonomy): domain Bacteria; phylum Bacteroidota; class Bacteroidia; order Cytophagales; family Cyclobacteriaceae; genus JAEWLI01. Next base: position 129 of record JAEWLI010000062.1, on the reverse strand, counting down.
CAAAGGTACACTACCACTTCTGTCACTTGTTGTATAGCCCCAAGACAATCACCTGTGTAGCCGCCTATCCACTTTTTGAAATACTTTGCCATCGCCATTTTTATCAGATAAACTGGTATGGGTATTAAC
>JAEWLI010000024.1 GCA_023393375.1 Bacteroidota bacterium | reverse complement strand
AGTGTATCCAATCCTATTACCAGTATTCGTTTAGGTTTCTCCTGAATTGGTGCACTTGTTACTGATTTGAAACACAGTATCAGTAAAATCAATAAAAATACATGCTTATATTTCATCATTTAATTTTTTGTGGTAATGTTGAAACCCATAAGTTGCATTTGAGTTAACCTAGGTTTTCGTTTAATAAACCATTAAAGATATTATAATTCTTATCTATTTCAATTACGATTGGAATATTTATACGGTCTGTTTCTTTATTATAATAACTAAAAGCTTTTAAGTTCAGTAGCTGTATTTATCCCCCCATAGCTGTTTTAATCGTTTCCGAAGTTCTTCTTCTCTTGGATTTTTACCTGGATCATAAAATTTCTTGCCTTGTAAATTATCAGGGAGGTATTCCTGGCTCGAAAAATTTTGCTCAAAATCATGTGCATATTGATAGTTTTTGCCATATCCTATATCCTTCATCAGTTTACTTGGGGCATTTCTGATATGAAGTGGTACCGGAAGATCTCCTGTTTCACGAATTACAGCTTTTACGGACTTGATGGCCACATATGATGCATTACTTTTAGGAGAAGAGGCCAAATAGGTAGCACATTGAGATAGGATAATCTCAGCCTCAGGATAACCTATAAGATTTACTGCCTGAAATGTGTTGGTAGCGAGCACCAGAGCTGTAGGATTGGCATTTCCTATATCTTCGGATGCAAAAATGACCATCCGCCGAGCAATAAATTTTACATCTTCACCACCTTCTATCATTCTTCCCAACCAGTAAACGGCTGCGTTGGGATCACTCCCACGCATTGATTTTATAAAGGCTGAGATAATATCATAATGTTGTTCTCCCCCCTTGTCATATAACACTATACGCTGTTGAGCAGCGGCAATCACATGATCATTCTTTATAATTATTTGTTCCTGGCCGCTCAGGCTATCCACAGTAAGTTCTAATAAATTTAAAATTTTTCTTGCATCACCCCCTGAAATATTGAACAAAGCCTGGTATTCATCAATGGCAATATTTTTATCTGAAAGTATTTCATCGGTTTGTAGGGCATATTGAAGCAGATGCTTCAAATGTTCTTCTGTAAGTGGCTTCAGTATATAAATCTGACATCGGGAAAGTAAGGCAGATATTACCTCAAAAGAAGGATTTTCTGTGGTAGCACCGATCAATGTGATAATACCTTTTTCAACAGCCCCTAATAGTGCATCCTGCTGTGATTTGCTAAACCTGTGAATTTCATCAATAAACAGAATCGTCCGGGTATGATAACGTGCCTCATCGATCACTTTCCGTACATCCTTTACACCAGAGCTAATAGCACTAAGGGTATAAAAAGTCGCTTTCACCTGCGATGCGATAATCTGAGCAAGCGTAGTTTTTCCAACTCCTGGTGGGCCCCAAAAAATAACTGAAGGCAATGAACCACTTTGAATAATCTTTCTGATCACACCACCGTTACCTACTAAATGTTCCTGACCCACAAACTGGTCAAGATTTTTTGGCCGTATGCGCTCTGCCAGCGGAATTAGTTCAGTTTTCATATCTTTTATAATCCGGAATGATTTCCTGTGATCAATATGTAAACGAAGGCAAGAATCCAGATGTTAACAACAATAGATCAAATCGCTTTATGCTTTTGAAATCCATCCTTCAACTTCTTCTATGGATGGATTTTTTACATTTTCCAGTTTAAGCTTTTTTCTCATTCCACACACATCATTGAACAACTTGGTTGGAGAACTTTCCTTTAGCTGATCTATAGAAATGATTCCTACCTTCTGTAATACCGGTACCAACTCTGGTCTTACTCCTAATTCTATAAAATCATTTTCAGAACTAATTTTTTCCTTCTTCTCTGGTTTCATTTGAGGGAAAAATATAACATCCTGAATCGATTTTGAATTGGTCATGATCATGGTAAGGCGGTCAATTCCTACACCAAGGCCTGCAGTAGGAGGCATACCATATTCCAATGCTCTTAAGAAGTCCTCATCCAAAGTCATGGCTTCTTCATCACCTCTTTTCCCCAATTCCAATTGTTCCTCAAACCGTTGTCTTTGATCAATCGGATCATTCAATTCAGTAAAAGCATTACAAATTTCTTTTGAGTTACAAATCACTTCAAATCTTTCAACCAACCCTTCTTTGTGCCTGTGTTTTTTTGCCAGCGGAGACATTTCTACGGGATAATCCATGATAAAGGTTGGTTGGACTAAAAAGGGCTCACATTTTTCACCAAAAATTTCATCTATAATTTTACCTTTCCCCATGGTTTCATCCACCGAAATTTTCAATTGCTTTGCTGTTTCTCTAAGCCCTATCTCATCCTGAGCAGAAATATCTATACCAGTAAATTCCCTGATGGCATCAAACATAGTCAACCGTTTCCAAGGTCTTTTGAAATCTATCACATGATCACCTACCTGCACCTTAGTGTCACCATGTAAATCAAGTGCAACTTTTTCGATCATCTCTTCAAACATATCCATCATCCACAGATAATCCTTATACGCTACGTACAATTCTACCTGTGTGAATTCCGGATTGTGGAAACGGGACATACCCTCGTTTCTAAAATCTTTTGCAAATTCATACACCCCATCAAATCCCCCTACGATCAATCTTTTCAGGTAGAGCTCATTAGCAATTCTCAAGTAAAGTGTCATGTCCAGGGTGTTATGATGGGTTTTAAAAGGTCTTGCCGCTGCCCCACCATATAAAGGCTGCAATACCGGGGTTTCTACTTCCAGGTAACCTTTATTATTCAGAAAATTACGTATAGAATTGACCAGCTTTGTACGTTGCTTAAATGTCTCCCTTACCTTTGGATTGACTATCAAATCAACATATCTCTGTCGGTAACGCATTTCGGGATCGGTAAATGCATCATGTATTTTAACATTTCCTTCTTCATCTACAGATTCCTTTACTACCGGTAACGGACGTAGCGATTTAGACAATGGTTTAAACTCCTTCACATGCAGAGATATCTCTCCGGTTTGGGTTTTAAATACATAACCCTTCACCCCTATAATATCCCCAATATCTTGTAATTTTTTAAATATCGTATTGTACAACGTTTTATCCTCACCAGGACAAATCTCATCACGTTTGATATACACTTGTATCCTTCCAGTAGAATCTTGAATTTCCGCAAATGATGCAGAGCCCATAATCCGTCGACTCATCATTCTACCGGCCAAAGAATATAATTTTTCTTCACCTTGATAAGCATCGAAGTTTGATTTAATATCAGCTGCATATATGTTTACATCAAAAAGTTCTGCAGGGTAAGGATTATACCCCAACTTTTCGATCTCACTTTTTTCTTCTCTGCGCCTTAATTCTTGTTCACTTAAATTCATATTGTTATCATTAAAAAGAAGGCAAAAATAGCCATATTTATTTATTCTCGAAATCTAATTATTAAATCCATATTCAATCAACAACTCATGGTGTAAAATATAATTGAACGGTTAATTGGTGTAACTGCTAAAAAAATAAAAATAAAAATTTATCTTACATACGTATCAAATGGCGATTTTGAAAATAATTTAAAAAATATTATATAAATTATTATAAATTATATCCCTTAATTACTATTTTTGTAGACACTTGTAAAAGTCAGAGGTAAAACAAGCTTAATAATCTGACATAAATACTAAAATATTTTATAGATTTAGAAATTCAAGTTCAAATAAACTTCTATACAATGGTTAAAAAATTTACTTGTCAATCGATTTATTTGATCGTGTTATTTTTTGCGATAAACCTCCCGGGTTTCGGTCAGGTTGTTGAAGGATATTACACCACCAAATTAATATCTTATGATACCGGCTATCTTATTGGAAATGCACCAAAAGATCCACGTCGCTTTAATGCTGAAAAGGCACTAGGAGGGCCAGAAACAGACCAATACGATTTTGTTTCATTAGGTTTTGCCGGGGAAATTGTTCTTGCATTCCCAGCACCAGTAAAAAATGGTGACGGGGTAGACTTGATCATCCATGAAACTTCATTTGGACAAACTTATAGTCCCTGTGCAAACTGGCCGGAACAAGCTGAAATTTTTGTTTCACAGGATGCAATTACCTGGTATTCTTTGGGAATAAAATGCAGGACTGCAAAAGTTGAATTTCCGGAAGAACTTTCATGGATATTATATGTAAAAATAGTGGATAAGACTGATCCTCTGAATCCTATTTTTCAATATACCGATGACGGATATGATGTTACTTACGTAGAAAGCCTGCACGGGTGGTTAGGGCCAGTCGTACCAGAATTGGAGTGTATCAATGATTTGCATGACGGAAACTATACGGCATTTTTAGGATACCATAATAAAGATACCAGGAGTATTGAAATTCCGGTTGGAGAAAAAAACTTTTTTTCATCAACAGTTAATGCCGGCCAACCTCAGGAGTTCCTTGAAGGTCAGCACAGGGGTGTATTTTTTATTGAATTCGATGGAAACCCATTTAGTTGGACGTTAATTGGCCCTGACAGTGTAGCCAGAACAGTAGAGATTAGTTCAGCTTCAAATTTATGTCCAGTTACACTTCCCACTGCCGTTATTTCAGGTGATGCTATTATCTGTGGTCCGGATGCTGAATCAACAGTGGCCATTAATCTAACTGGTACTGCTCCATGGACAATTGTGTACAAAAATAGTAATGGTGAAGAAACAACCGTTATCACTTCAGAACCAATCTATACTTTTACTACCTCAGAATCCACTACTTTTAAGATAGTGAGTGTTTCTGATGTAAACGGTGATGGCGCAGGTAATGGTCAGGCAACAATTACAGTAGCAGATATTCCTTCTGCAGAGATTGCAGGTGGTGGAAATTCCTGTGACGAAACAGCTCCCATCAGTATAGATTTGAGTGGCAATGGCCCATGGAGTTTTAACCTGTTAAAAGATGATGAGCTATTGAAGGAAGTGACTGGATGGAATTCATCTTCATACAAAATTGATGTTACAGAATCAGGAGTGTATAAGTTTAACAATTTAAATGATGCGTTTTGTGTTGCAGAGAACGATGGATATGTGGAAATAGCATTTAAAGATTTGCCTGATGCAATTCTTTCAGGTGGAGGAAGTTTGTGTCATGAAGAAGATGAAGTAAATATTAACATTGCTCTGACAGGAACTGCACCATTTGAAGTAACTTATTTTGATGGATCTCAGGAACATGTATTATCTAATATCACAGACATTAATGTAGATTTAGATATTAACTATGCCGGAAATTTTTCATTAATTTCTGTTTCAGATGCCTTTTGCACCGGTACAGTTACTGGATCTGCTTTAGTGGAGGATAACCGCTTACAAGTAAGCTTATCGGCACCAGAAGGAATTTGTTTTGGACAAGATATTCCATTAACGGCGTCTGTAAATGGTCTATATGAAACTGTATTGTGGACCTCAACAGGAAACGGTACTTTTAACAATGCCGCTTCTTTAAATCCGGTTTATACTCCGGCGGAGGGTGAAAAAGGAGAAATAGAATTTTCTGTTGCTGTTTCGAATAGCTGTGGAACTACAAGTGATGTGATGTTAGTACAAATACCAGAACCTTTAAATGCAGCTTTCACAGGACCCAACAAAGCTGAAACCTATCATCCTGTAGTCTTTACGCCTGTAGTATCTGGCATGGATAGCTATATATGGTCGATCACCAACACATCCACCAATGATTTGGATGCGGATGTGCTCACCCATACTTTCGATCAAAGCGGAATCTATCAAGTCGAGCTTATTGTCGCTAAAAAAGGTTGTACAGGAGTTGCCGAAATGCCTATTGAAGTAGTGGAGACGAAAAAAATTATTTTCGTTCCCAATGTATTCAGCCCGTGGGCAACAAACCCTGAAAATCAAACTGTAAAAGTTTATGGGTCTGGGTTGTCGACTGAAGGATTTATGTTTAAAATATTAAACCGCTGGGGAAATGTATTATTTGAAACCACAAATTTAAGTGTTGCCCAAACAGCTGGTTGGAATGGAAAAGCTAAAGGAAATGGAGAAATGCAGGCATTAGGTGTTTACACCTATATGCTACAAGGAAAATTTCTTGATGGAGAAATAATTGAAAAAACCGGTTCGGTTACACTTGTAAAATAATCTTTTATGATAAAGCAATTACTGATAGCGAATATAATAGTTTTAAGTTTTGTCCTGATAACTGAAAAGGCAAATGCCCAGGATCCGGTATTCTCTCAATTCTATAATTCACCGGTTTATTTAAATCCGGCAATGATAGGTGACGAAGAAGATCTAACCTTAAACCTAAGTTATAGAAGCCAATGGAAAAATGTACAATCAGAATATGCTACTACTCAAGCATCGTTTATTTTTCCATTCTACAATACCATTCATAAATATCCATTTTCTCATAATGGAGGTATGGGGATTTCTCTTTATAATGACGTGGCAGGGGTAAATAAAAGTTTTAAAAATCAGGGTGCCAATTTATCTTTTGCTTATAATTTACAATTGACTACCAGCCATGTCAACCGGATTTCATTTGGGTTGCAGATAGGTGTGATTAATAAAAGAACAGATCCAACTGTATTTGAATGGGGTTCTCAATATGATCCTAATCTGGGCTATAATCCTGATGCACCAGGTGCAACAGAGTTGGATTTTGAAAGCAAGACCTTTTTGGATATTACACCGGGAGTATTTTATAGGTTTTATAATCGAAAATACACAGCTACTGTACAATCCATTTATTCGGGATTATCTGTAGGACATGTTAATCATCCTGAACAATCGATAATTGAGGGTTATAAAGAAGCTTTGCCTTTACTTTACAAATATCATGGTGGCATTGTGTTTGGCCTTTCAAGACAAGCAAGTGTATCCCTGAATGTCTTGACACTGTTACAGGACACAAAAAATCAAACTAATATGGGGGCATTTTTATCTTATAGAGTTTCCGAGTCCCTCGACAATGGGCTGTTTTCAAATGTAATAGGTAGAGTTGGGGGTTGGTACAGGATAAAAGATTCTTTCATATTAAGCACAGAGTTGATGACAAATAATTTCAGCTTCGGATTTAGTTATGATTGGAACATGACCTCACTAAACCGTTTTGAATCAGGAGTGGGAGCATATGAGTTTTCAATGAAGTATAAGTTGAGCAGACATGCTCCTCCTAAAGTCAATTATTAAATCAAAAAAAACAAATATATATGATCATTAATACCATGAAGAAGATATTACTCAATATTGGTTTTGTGTTACTGACTGCGGGGTGGGTGAATGCTCAAGAAGTTTTATGGGCAACCAAGGTTATCGAGTTCTCCTCACAATTATCTTCTCCCCAATTCTCGGCTAACCAGGTTTTAAATAAGCCTGATGCCCTCATGACCACTTCAGTAGGTGAAAGAATGAGTCCAAATGCATGGATGCCTAAGCCAGGCAACAGAACCGACTATATTAAAGTGGCTTTTGAAAAGCCAACACCTTTACAACAAATAGCCATCGCCGAGTCATACAATCCAAGTGCGCTTTCACATATATATGCATATGACAAAGATGACAAGGAATACCTTTTATTAAATTTAAACCCTAAAATCATACCATTAAATGGCCGGTTATTCCGGACCTACTTTGATGAAACCACTTTTGATGTTTACGCTATAAAGTTGGTTTTCAATTCATCTATAGCATTTAATAATTTTGGTATTGATGCCATAGGCATTTCAAATTCAAAAATACCCATTTCAATTAGTGTGAACGTTACCAATGAAATTACAGACTTTTTTGAACCTGAACCCTTGAGTGATGCAATAAATACGCCTTACCTCGAACTTCGGCCATTAATCTCACCTGACAACTCCACTTTGTATTTTACCAGGAGAAATCATCCTGAGAACATTGGTGGAATAAAAGATGATGAAGACATATGGTTTTCAGAGAGAGATGAAAATGGAAAATGGACCAAAGCAAAAAACATTGGAGAACCATTAAACAATAAAGGTCCAAATTTCATCAGCTCCATTACACCTGACGGGAATTCAATTCTGGTTTTACTAGGAAACGAATACAAAGGCAAAAACATGAGAGCTGGATTATCAATTAGCCGAAAAACCTCCACTGGATGGACAGACCCGCAATCAACAATTATCAACAATTTTTACAATACTTCTCCCAGAGCCAACTTTTTTCTCGCAAATAGTCAAAAAGCAATGATCATGGCTATTGAACGTGACGATACCCGTGGCAGTAGAGATTTATATGTTAGTTTTTTAAAAGATAATGACACCTGGACTGAGCCTATGAATATGGGCGATATCATTAATTCTGCCGATGAAGAAGCGGCTCCTTACCTGGCAGCCGATGACAGGACTTTGTTTTTTTCATCCAAAGGATTTAATGGATTTGGTGGTTACGATATTTATCTTACAAGACGACTTGACGACACCTGGCTCAATTGGTCAGAACCGGAAAATTTAGGATCCACTATAAATTCGTCAGTTGATGACATTTTCTTTAATTTGTCAATGGTTGATGAATTTGCTTATTTCTCAAGAGGAAATTTAGAGAATGTAGATATCTACCGGGTAGCCCTTCCACAATATCAACGACCCGATATTATTGTGAAGATAAAAGGCAGGGTATTAAATGCTGCTACGCAGGAACCATTAAAAGCTATCATCAGGTATGAGCACCTTCAAACAGGTAAAGAAGTGGGTATGACCAGTTCAGATTCTGTGACCGGAAAATACCAAATGATTTTACCATATGGTTATAAATATGGCTATTTTGCCGAAAAGAAGGGTTTTATACCTATTAGCGCAAATATTGATTTGTCGGAGATCCGTCAAAGTGTGGAAATAGAAAGAGACCTGTATTTACAACCAATAAAGGAATCGGCACCTATCGTATTGAATAATGTGTTTTTTAAATTTGATAAAGCAGAATTGGTAGAAACGTCATTCCCGGAATTGAATAGATTATTAAAGTTATTAAATGACAATCCGGATATGGATATAGAAATTTCCGGACATACTTGTTCTATGGGGTCTGATGCCTATAATCAAAACCTTTCTGAAAGACGGGCAAAAGCAATACAAGACTATTTAGTAACTAATGGTATCATTGCTGAAAGACTTACTGCAGTTGGATATGGGGAACAAATGCCAAAAGTAAATAACGACACTGAAGAAAACAGACAAATAAACAGACGCGTAGAGTTTAAAATAACAAACCTCCAAACAACGAGCACTTATCATACTGGTTATAATTCAGGTACTCATCAGTAAACATAGCAGGCTAGTAAAAAAAATATTCAATATCGACAGGTGATTTGATGTTGATATTGGATATTTGTACTTTTTCGCACTCAAAATAACTATCTGCTAAAAATTAGAAATAGCAGCTTAAAAGCGGTAACAATTTTTTTATGCAAAAAAAGAAAGTAGTAATAATCCAAAACATTATCCCTCACTATAGAAAAGAATTTTTTGAAAAGCTAAAAGAAAAGCTGGATCAGGTAGGGGTAGAATTCAGATTGATTTATGGAGTAGGTAGTGACAATGGAAAGGGGGAAGTTAATTTTTCATGGGGTACAGTCATTCAACCAATAAATATAAAAATAGGCAAACTTGTGCTTTTCTGGCGACCATGTTTATCACATCTAAAAAATGCTGACTTGGTTATTTGCGAACAGTCAAATAAAAACCTGATCACATATTATTTGATGATAGCAAGGTTATTTTCAAAAATGAAATTTGCGTTTTGGGGGCATGGAAGAAATAGACAATCCGATAAAAATAGCTTTAGCAACAAATTTAAAAGGTTTTTTATTAAAAACGTTGATTGGTGGTTTGCTTATACCAATCAAGTAAAAGAAGAGCTGGCTAAATTGGGTTATCCAGAAAATCAAATCACTGATGTTCAGAACGCTATCGATACAAGTAATCTTATTGAGGAATATAATAACTTTGAAAACAAAGAAAGTTCAATTAAAGTTGAGTTAAGAATTGAATCTGACAACATCGCCATCTATTGCGGAAGGATATACTCTAATAAAAGAATAGATTTTTTATTGCAAGCGGCAGATCATATAAAACAGCAAATACCGGATTTTCACTTATTGATAATTGGAACTGGTGAACAACTAACTATGCTGAAGGAAATTATTGTAAACAAACCATGGATACACTATTTAGGTCCTAAATTTGGATTAGATCGTGTTAAATATTTTAGAATTTCCAAAGTATTGTTAATGCCAGGTTTGGTTGGGTTGGCCATTGTAGATTCATTTGCTCTTCAAACCCCCATAATCACTACTAATTATCCATACCATAGTCCGGAAATAAGTTATCTTGCGAATGGCATCAATGGGGTGATTACAGAAAATAACCTGGAGAGCTATAGTAATGCAGTTGTTGAATTATTAACCAATCGGGAAAAATTAGAAAAACTGCAATCAGGGTGTAAATTATCAAAAGAAAAATATACCATCAAAAATATGGTATCAAACTATTTCCAAGGCATTAGTAATTGTATCAACCTAAATTAATGAAAAAAAACAAAACTATTTTTCAGTTTTTAAGTTTATATAATATTATAAGCATTTTTATATTTAAAATAAAATTCGTACAACATTAAGGCCAATTAGTGGGTGATATAATTAATTTTAAGGAATATGGTTTTTAAGATTGTTGTGTTATTTAGAAAAAACTCTTTATTAAATATTCTTATATGAGAATACTGATTGTCCATAATAAATATAAAGAGAAAGGTGGGGAAGATAATTCTTTTGCCATAGAATGCCAGATGCTGAGAGACCATGGTCATGATGTCAAGCAATTGGTATATGAAAATAATAACATTAATTCAGTAATTTCACTTTTCAAGCTTTCTTATAAACTGTTTTACAACAACACTACGGTGCGTAACCTGAAAACGGTCATAAAAGAGTTTAGCCCTGACATTATCCATGTACATAATTTTTTCTATCTCGTATCTCCAAGTGTGTTCTTTGTAGCAAAAAGGAAGAAAATACCCATTGTGTTTACTGTTCGAAATTACCGCTTGATCTGTTCAGGGGCTTATTTGTTAAGGGATGAAAAAGTATGTGAATTATGTGTTACCAAAAAAATCCCCATTCATGGTGTCATTTATAAGTGCCACAGGAATTCATACCTTCAATCATTTCATTTATCATTGATGATTTTAGTGCATAGACTGTTAGGAACATGGAATACCTTGATTTCCAAATATATTGTGTTAACAGAATTTGCCAAAAATAAACTGATCAATTCAAATTTAAAGCTCAAAGAACATCAAATTGCTGTTAAACCTAACTTTGTTGTCGACACTGGCTACACTTCTATGGCAGAAAGAGAGGATTACTTTCTTTTCATAGGAAGGCTCTCAAAAGAAAAAGGAATAGACATTTTATTGAAATCATTTATAGATACAAAGTATCAATTGAAAATAATAGGAACAGGTCCCCTTGCAGATGATGTAATCAACGCGGCTAAAAGTCATCCCAATATCCATTATGAAGGATTTAGACCAAATGATCAAATTATCAATTATTTGAAAAAATGCAAGGCTCTAGTTTTCCCATCTATCTGGTATGAGGGTATGCCTCGTACTATACTGGAAGCATATTCAACCGGCACCCCTGTTATATCCACTGATATAGATAACATTAATGAATTGGTGATTGACAATTATAATGGTATACATTTCAAAAACAATAGTGCAGTTTCATTAGCAGGAGCACTTAGGAATTTTATGCAGAAAGAAAAATCAGAAACCTTGTATGATAATGCACGCAAAACCTATGAAGAAAAATATTCTTATGATTCAAATTATTTAATGTTAATTGATATCTATAAGAAATTAATCAGTCAAAATGTTAAAGCGATAAAAACACAAAACAGAAAATCCATACCCAATATAGTGCAGATAACTTAAACTAATTTTCATATGTCAGTTACTTTATTAAAAATCAAGCAAAAGCTCCTCGAAAGAATTAAATCCTATATTCCGTTTAATTCGAATTTGCGTCCTGAAGGTCTGTACGAAAATGATTCTGAAGGTGTTAATATCATAGATATCTTTCCTCAATACAAAACTAAATTGGTAGTAAGTCAACCATTTTTTTCTAACATATCTCCATTCACTATTTATGACCAAAAGAATGATGATGAGTGTTCATTAAGCGTCACAACTGATTATAAAGTGTTTGACATAAAAAATGGAAGAATCTTTTCCAATAATAAAAATCTTATCTCCATCATTTCTGAGGGGAATAGATTAATTGGGGAAGCCTCATTTCAATACAGAAACGGCAAAACGGTTACTCCTCCATATAGTCCCATTTTTCAACAAAAATATTTTCCAAAACCCACCCATTATAAAGGATGCGTTTTTAATATGCTTGCAGGTGGAGGTGCCAGTAAAAATTATGGCCATTGGTTAATTGATTCAATTCCAAGAATCTATTTATTGAAAAAAAGTGGGTTATTCAATCAGGTAGATTATTTTTTGGTGCCACAATATAAGTATGATTACCATATACAGTCGTTAGAAATATTTGGGATAAAAAAAGAACAAATTATTAGGGGGAACGATGAACTTCATATTACTGCTGACAGGATCATCACTTCCACTCATCCAAGAGGTACCAATAGTTTTCTTATTCCAAACTGGGTAATGGAATTTTATCAAACTCATTTTGATCTGGCAAAATATGACAATGATCCTCATTCCCCTAAACTTGTGTACATCAATCGAAAAGACTCCTCTCAACGCTCATTGTCGGATGAAGATGGATTAATTGAAAGGTTATCAAAATTAGGCTTTGTGAGTGTCGCGCTATCTGACTATGACTTGTATGGGAAAATCAAATTGTTTAGGAATGCCGATATTATTGTTTCATCTACTGGTGCAGCCTTAGCCACATTATTCTTTGCCAAGAAGGGCACTAAAGTATTTGAATTTTTCTCCAGAAGTTTCACCCATACACACTACTACAACGTCTCGACCAGTCTCGGTTTAGATTATCATTATTTGATTTTTGATACAGATAAAATGGCCACGAAGATGAGGGAAGGCATTACATCTGATATTATTATAAATGTTGATGCAATTATTGAAAAAGTAGTAGAAATGAAGGAAAAAAACGCTTGTGAAATTGAGTCTAGCCTCTTATAAACAGGCTTACCAAGGGGGGATTTCTTTTATTCCTTAAATATATTTAAATATTCAATTTACAATTCTTTCTAAACTCAAAGCTTAGAGCACTTTATACGGAGGCGGTCTTTAATAAGACAGTATGATATCCGTATGAATAACAAAAAGTTGGAAAACAAATCTTATCCAGAATTTCGAATATCAGAATAGAACTCTTCTTGTGGTACTTATATAAGTTTTTGGCAACATTTTATTCTTTTACCTTAAACATTTTTTGAAAAAATACCCCAAGGAACAACATTACAAAAGTGGTATTGGTAACCAAATATCTCTTCCACAATCGCTTAGGCTCAAGAAACAGTCGATATGCCCACTCTAAGGAAAGATCTCTCATCCATTTAGGCAACCGTTTTTCTATTCCTGCATATACATTATAAGCTTGGCCCACCCCTAACATGCAAGCATTAATTTTACCTTTATGCTCAGCCATCCAGTTTTCTTGTTTAGGGCAGCCTAAAGCAACAAATAACAGGTCTGGCGAAGAGCTATTTATTTTATTTATAATCTCTTGTTTTTCCAGATCCTCTAACTTCCTAAATGGTGGGCTATATGTTCCAGCTATTTTCAGCATTGGCAATTCTTTATTTGCCCTTTTGATTATCAGGTCAAGAATTTCATCTGTAGAACCATAAAAATAAACTGATTTATTCCTTTTTTCAGCTTCTCTGAGCAGAGCAGGCATCAAATCCATTCCTGGCACTCTTTCTTGACGCATCTTATAAAATACATTCATATAAATTGAAAGTGGGCGACCATCGGGAGCCACAATATCGGCATTATTGACTACTTCGCAAAATGTGGGATCGTTTTTAGCCTCAATTACCATATGAACATTGGCAAAACAAACATATGAAGATTTCTTTTCATCTGTCAAGGAAAATATTGCATTAACAAAATCCACAAAGGAACCTGTACTTACCAACGTCTTGATAACTTTTTTCTTGATCATTAGGAAAAAATTAAATTACTTTAAAAATGAATTTACAAATCTTAATAAGCGTTCTTTTCTCCCCTAATGACATTCCAAACGGTTTTCAGTATAATCCGGACGTCAAGGGCAAAACTCCAGTTTTCCATATACCGGACATCATATTCTACTCTTTTAGCCATCAGTTCCACATCTTTTGTCTCACCTCGGTATCCATTAACTTGTGCATAACCTGTAATTCCAGGAAGTACGAAGTGACGGATGGCATATTTGTCGATCAGTTTGGAGTACTTGTCTAACTGATTGATCAGGTTAGGCCTTGGCCCCACTACTGACATGTCGCCAAGCAATACATTGATAAATTGAGGGAACTCATCAAGGCTGGTTTTACGTAAAAAGGCTCCCACACGGGTGATCCTTGGATCGTTTTTATGAGCCTGCAATTCGGTATTATTGTTGACCTTCATGGTTCTGAATTTATAACAGTAAAACAGTCTGTTTTTCTTACCTGGCCGTAACTGTTTAAATAAAATCGGGCCTTTTGAGTCAATTTTTATAGCTAAGGCAATGAGTGGAAACATAATTGGAAATACCAATAAAATTACTCCTAATGAAAATGCAATATCAAAAGCCCGTTTAATGATGCGGTTGAAGAGTATGCTCAAAGGCTCCCTACGAATGGCTAAAACCGGGATGCCATCGTAGAAATATAAATTGACATTGGTGTGGACCAACCCTTTAAAGTCAGGGGCTATTTTAAAACTTATAAATTTTTCATCAGCCAATTCGGAAATATCCTTTATTAAGTCAGAATAATTTAATGGCAACGCAAAATAAATCTCATCAATCCTGTTGGCATTGGCATATTCTCTGATGTCGTTTATCGTACCAAGAATCAGATGCTCAGGGTAAAGGTTAAGATCAGGATTATCATCAAAAAACCCCATTAATTTGTATCCAAGGTCTTTTTTGGTTTCAAAGAATCTTACCAATGATTGAGCATTTTTCCTGGCACCAATTATTACCACCTTTTTATAGTTTGCACCCACATTTTTGTAATACTTATAAAGTTTGATGGATGTCAGCCTCAATGCCACGATTAATAATATGGAAGACGTGTAAGTGCCGAAAATAAAGATCCTTGAGAAATAAAACCCTTTTACGCTTACTATAAAGGCAAGGATAAAAAACAGATGCAAGGTAAAAGTAAATATTAGTTTAATAATTATTTCACTAAACTTCGTATGCCCGTCAATATCATAAATATTATTATATAAAGCAGCGGCTATCCAGGCAAGATTAAAGACCACCAGCAACATATAATAATATTCGGGCAAATAACCAAACTCAAATCTGACTGCGTAGGAAATGTAAAAAACAATATTTAAAAGGATTAAATCAAAAATTAAAAGTATAAACTTATATGAATTATCATACCAACCATCATTCCTCATATTCATAAACTAAGCTTTTTAGTTAAAAAAATTTACCGCAATGTTAAGTATTATTATATTAAAAATGAAATAAAAAATAAAAATGTTTACATTTGCATTAAAAATTTTGGGCTGTTTGAGATATTTATTAAAACTGAAAAACATAATTCTTGTTTTGAATTACATTTATAAATTAATCTTGGTTTAAAGTATTACCGATTGTTGTGCCTTATTGTCTATATGCTGCTCAAATTGGGGTGCAATCTATATATAAATTAAGTAGATAACCCTTATTTTTTATCAGGTAATTTACACATTAACGACACATACTCTGCACTACCGTCATTTATCCATTCATCAAGTTGTGCTGGATCTTTTAATTGTTGGCCCCTTATCCGTGGAGCTATCACATAACCACACTGCATATCCGGAAGGCCTGACATATCACTCCACAATTTTTCTATTTGTGCCACCGGATAAATATCTTCCTGACCATGGCCCCAACGGTATTTAACTTCTTTAATTGTAACATAGGTGGGCATTCGTGAAGCCATATTTCTGACTGCCTTTGACAATGTTTCCTGGTCACCTTTTAAACTTTGTCGGTTTAAACCAAAGTAAGCTAACAATTTATCAATTTGAATCCAGGTTGTCATTGTATTGTAATATCTCAGTTGAAGTTCGTCCTCTTCTCGGGGCTGGGCCAAACCTTCAAGAATCCTGACTTTCCCGTTTATTCTCGCTAACCCTCCACCTGTATCTTCGATCCGCCTGGGGGTAACTTCAAAAGTTAAGGCATTTCCTGAATCCAAATGGTATGATAAAGCTGCCGGACTAATGTCAGCCCCTAATGTGTCAATATTGTGCATCATAATAGTTTCTATATCAGGATGCTTTTCCAATATTTCTGATAATACACCGTTTCTGATCATGTTTGGCAATTCATACCAATGACCTAACGGGCTGAATCTTTGCTGGGCAATATTGTCAATATAATCAGACCCTTCTCCTTTAGTCCTAGCCCATTCCAACATATTTTTTCGTACCGCATCCCGCACCTTTTGCTTTTGTTCATCCAATGTTTCCTGTGGCATTTCCTCCCACAAAAACACTAAATCCCTAACCATCGGGATATATCTTTGTCCCAATGACCTTCCGGGGGATAAGTACACCGGACCATTGTATCCGTAGTGATTTGATTTTAATAATGCATTTTCAATGGGTTGATGGGTGAGGTAACTTGTAGAAATAATATGCGGGATAATGGATTGGAACTCCTCTGCTACCCTCCTGGTTTTGGCTAAATGGATTTCAATAAAATTCCTGTGCTTACTTTTTATTTCTACAAATGGATTTATAGCTTTAATCACACCTGCACCTTTTGTCCAACGGCTGCCTACACCAGCTGCAAGAGTCATAACTGCTACTTTACCACGTTTTATCGCCTGATTGCCACTATCAATATTCTTAATCCCTGACAAATCTATCACGTCCTCATCCCTCACATCCTCTACATAAGTATCTGCTGGCAACCGGTTCCTTGAAAGACCTATTCTGCCACTACGCATATCGTCACGGATCATATCATGCTGAATGTGATCAAATCCATTCTCAATTTTAATCTGATCTGCTTTAGCATTCTCATCCATTCGGGTTTCCTGTGATGAAATACCGGAAATTTTAAACAGATTACCGATCATAGATCTTAATAACGGGAAAGCTTCATTGTTTTGGTGGCACAATGAAGTATAATGATCAATTTCCGATTTTCTATATGCGGCAACCTCATTCAGATCTTTTTTAATAATTTCATTTAATTGGATATTATAATATCTTGAAGGTAATATTGGTTCTGATTTTTTATATAATTTAGAAATGGTACCTTCCTCATTGATTTTAAAATTATATACTACAGGATCTATGGCAAATGGAAGAGATGCTGAAAACTCTTTTTTAGTTTTTTGAAGCAAATCCAATAACCATTCTTTAAATTCATGGTAAATTTTCGGGTTAACAAACATGCCCATGCCACCACCAGACATACCTCCTAACATCAGAAAACCCCAATAATCATCTTTAAAAGTTTCTTTTGCTTTATCTATCAGATATTCTGTATAAAAATTAGATGCCCAGGGAATAATCGTTTTAATAGGATAATCCCAATTTCTGGTGGTTAATTCTGCCAGTTTTTTTACATCCCCATCCTTTAAAGATTGAATGATTTGATCAAAAATATCTTTTGCAGCTAATCTGGCTTTCCACTCTGCATCAGATCTAAGCAGGTATTTTTCAGTAACCATTTCTAAAATGGGGCCAACATTTTGAGCCATTCCTCCATGAAAAAGCACTAAGGAGCTGGTCAATTTTTCATACAGATCTGGAGAGATAAATGGCTCCTTGAATATCTGGTGATTTGGAAGTAGCCTTCCCCTACTCACTTTGAATTCAGGATCACCTTCATCTGAAAATGCTCCCTTAATTATTTTTATTCCTGGCCAGATTCCACCTGAGTCCTGCCAGCCTCCTCCTGATCCACCAAGCCATTCTCCCAGAATAGCCCGGGATGCTGCCAACCTGCGTTCATTTTCAAGTAAGCCCCCTTCAAGATTGGAGGTTTGCTCAGTAGCCCTCATGATCAACGAAATCATAGAAGCTAATAAATTTGTAGAAACAGCAAACCTGGAACCTTTTGGTATATCACTTACCTTGGTAATGATTTCAATACCCATCCCCGGGCTGATGATATTGGCAAGAATTTTTTGTAAGGATTGTTGGGTGCCTTCGAATGATGGAGGAATTAATCCAGAAGCAATCACTCCTGCTTTAAGTAGACTTAAATAATCATTTCCGAAATTAAAAAGATCAGACAAAGTTAGTATATCCTTAGTGGTGTTAAGGTCAATACTGGTAAGCCTGATACATGGTTCAGGAATTACGCGCAAATAGGTAGCAATTGGTGCTGAAATGTGCTCATCCCGCTTGTAAACTCCTAAATCTACTGATACATTGATCACCCTGGCACCTTCCGGGTAATCCATACCCAGAAAAAAAATATCAGACCAACCACTATGGCTGAGATCCATTCGTACTGGAGTGCTTTCTGCTATGATCGGATAAAAAGCAGTACCATCCTGGCGTTGTAATAATTTGGGATGAATTCTGATGGCATGTTCATCGGGATGTCCAACACGAAACATCCATTGATTACCTTTACTGAATCTCACACTTTTTTTTACCTGATCTGTCAGGTATTGAAAAGTAATTTGATGGTAACCATCAGCCAAAGCACTAAATAGTGCCCTTGAATACCCTTCATTTTTGCAGACTAATTTAAATGAATCAATGGCCTTTTCAAATCTTCTTTCAAGCAAATTGTTGTACCCTTCTATACATATTGGGCTTGCAGAAGGATATTCTTCTGAATCTACAAGAAAAAAACGATACGCTGCATAAATAAATAGACTTGCCCGAACCTTGTCATATAAATTTGAAGACGATTTTCTAAATTGATCCAATTCTTCAATTTGCTTAAGGAGTTCTGCAGGTGTAAAAGATGATGCCAGCAAAAAAAAAGAAGTATCTCTGATGTCTGGATCCGGATTGGTAATAGTATCTAAAAATATGTTCATTTTGGAAATTTATAAGTCAGAATCGTTTAACATTTGATTCAGCCAGAAGATCTATCAGGGTGTTTAAAACTCTATCTCTATCTTGCCCTGCAAGGCTCAATGCAATTTGTGCTTGTAACAAACCGAACTTTTTACCAATATCATAACGACTCCCTGATACTTCCAAGGCCAAGTATTTGTCTTTTTTTACTAGATCCATTAATGCCGGGGTAAGCAAATAAGTTGAATTTTCTTTGATCGCCCGGGCATGATATTGTTCTAAAATGTCAAATATTAAAGGTGAAAGAGCATGCATACCAAAAAAACAGAGAAAATAACCTGCCCGTAATCCTGGGGTTTGTAGTTCTTGTTCAGCAAGGCTTAATGACGGCTTCTCAACAATTCTCTCTATTTGATAAAGCCCTGCTTGATTATTATAATTTTTACCAGTAATTGTCCCGTATTTCCTAATCTGATGTTCTATAGTGGGATTCACGGCTGAAACAGAACAGCTTTCTTTATTGGCAAGTTCTATAATTTGTGCCGCACATCTTTTCCCGGCAATATGTGATACATAAAGATGATCACTCAATAAAAGTAAAAATGGATTATCTCCTACAAATTCCCTTGCACAGTAAACTGCATGGCCATACCCCATAGCTTTTTCTTGAACTGTGAATTGTGTATGACGCAACAAGTGCTCAATTTTTTCAGCATGGTTGAGAGCCCAATCTGTTTCTTTATAAGCTTTTAATAAATTGTTTTTTAAAGAAGTGAATGAATCGATATACCGTTGTTCATCTCCGGGAGCACATACAATACAAATTTCTTCTATTCCACTATCGAATGCCTCTTCTGCAATGATTTGAATGACTGGCTTAAATATTCCATCCTTGTCTATCAAAGGCAGCATTGCCTTCTGTACGGTATCCCCGACTGGGTATAATCTTTCTCCACGACCTGCAGCAGTAATAACAGCTTTTGTAATCATTATTTATAATATATAGCAACTATCAATTTTATTGATAAAGCTACTGCAAACATCTTATTGAAGCAATATAATAGGGAGGTATTGTAAAAAAAAGCTGAATATTTAGAATTAAAAATGTAATGTAAATATACTCTTCCTTATGGCATAAATAACCAACTCAGCCCATGAGCGTGTATTAGTCTTTTGATAGATTTTGGATTTGCAATTATTAACTTCATCAGAATTCATGTTCATTAACTGGGCGATATCATGATCAGATTTCGCTTCACATATCAGCGCAATCATACGTTTCTCATAATCATATAATGAAACAACATCGTATTGCGATCTATTGGTTAATTCAATATCCACCTTTTTCTAAAGAATTTTGTAAAAAAATGCTATTTAATGAAATACCTGGTTATCAATGATATTTACTTAACTTCCATTTACTACCATAAATATTATTGATTTTTTTTAAATACGCAATTTTTTGCCGAAAAAATATGGAAAATATATAAAATAAACCACCGTTAGATTAATAAAATAAAGATTACTATATAATTAATCCTATTCCCAGGGGATTTTTAAAATAAATTCGTATTAATTAAATAGGGTAAAGAATTGTACGTTATTTCTCAGCTAATTCGTAAAGTACATGAGGATAATGATCAGAAGCCAGATTTTTGGCAGTGATAGTTAGTGTTATGTGTAAATAATTTCCATCCTTACAATCAATATCAATCTGCACTTCTTTATTCTCTTGTCTCCAAAAAGCAACCGTAAATGGGGTATCAATAGAGCATGATATTGATTTTTCAGAATTTGTGTGGGTATTGGGATTACCATACTTATATTCCATCAATTCAACCAGACGTTGTGCGTGTTTGAGAACAACCGGATAATCCGTCTCAGTGACGTAGTCGTGATTAATTAACCTGACTTTATATAATTGACTGGATTTATTAAAATGAGGTTCAATATAATAAAACATACCATTTAGTCGCATTGAACGGTCATATTTAGCTACAACCTCTTTGGTATCTCCAGCAACATACTGGCCGTAAAGTTTCGTTTGACCTTTAGCCAAAAAAAATGATGTAAGAAATATTATAAAAAGTAATAGTTTTTTCATACCAACTGGCAATAGATAGTAAGTAGGTTTAATTTAAGCTTCAAATTTATGCATTTTTTTATTAAATATAGCATTTTTTTTGGTTTTTATGTAAAGTGTTGAAAAATCTCGGATACTATACACATGTAATAAATAAAAAAAACCATAAAATTGTTCAATAAACAATGATTTTTTTTATCATAGCGTAATTAATTGATTGATTATAAATGGTTTAGATATGAAAATAGTTTTTTTAGATAGTATTACGATGGGGAAAACTTCTCTGGATGTACTTAAAAAATTCGGAGAATTGATAGTACACGAGTTTACCCACCCACAAAATCTTCACTCAAGAATATCAGATTGTGATGTCATTGTAACCAACAAAGTTTTAATTGATCGTGAAGCAATTAATCATGCCACTCATTTAAAACTGATCTGTGTAACAGCGACAGGGATTAATAATGTAGATGTAGAATATGCAAGATCAAAAGGGATTGCTGTAAAAAATGTGGTTGATTATTCAACAGAAAGTGTAGCGCAGACCACTTTTGCATCATTATTATATGTGGTTCAAAAAATAAATTATTATGACCGATATGTTAAAGATAATCATTATGAAAAAAGTATGTCTTTTACCCATCATGATCAACCATTCTGGCAATTAAAAAACAAAAATTTTGGTATTATTGGCTTAGGTAATATAGGAAAGAGGGTTGGCGATATTGCCACAGCGTTTGGGTGTAGGATTTTTTATTTCTCCACTTCAGGAAAAAATAATGATGAAAGGTATACCAGGTGCCATCAAATTGAAGATTTATTACCAATTGTTGATGTTTTGTCGATCCATGCCCCTCTAAATGAAAATACCAGAGGATTAATATCATCCAAGCAATTGAAAATGATGAAGCCTACCTCTATTTTAATAAATATGGGCAGAGGAGGAATTGTTAATGAAAATGATTTGGCTTACGCCCTTGATAATGATTGGATTGCAGGCGCGGCAATAGATGTACTGGAAAATGAACCCATTCAACCTGATCATCCGTTATTACAGATTAAGAATAAAGACAAGATCTTGATAACCCCTCACCTTGCTTGGGCTAGCATTGAAGCAAGGTCTGCATTAATGGAAAAAGTTTGTTTAAACATTCAGGAATTCATAAATTCGGAAAAATAATTATGCGTTATAAATCCAGCTATAATAAAATCTTTAATTTAATTTTATTCTGTATTTGGTTTTCCTCGGCTCTTACAGCTCAGGATATCTCTTATGCAAGATCAGTAATAGATACTTTGACTTCTCCAGAAATGGCTGGGAGAGGATATGTAGAGGATGGGGATCTAAAAGCAGCTTCATATATTGCTGAAGAATTTAAAATTCACGGAGTTACCGGATTCCAAAACAGTTTCTTGCAAAATTTCAGCCTTTCTATCAATACATTTCCGGAGAATATTTCACTGTTAATTGATGGAAAAAAAATGATGCCGGGGGTAGATTATCAAATAGATCCATGTAGCCCTCCCCTGGAAGGTAATTATAAAACTTTTAAATATAAAAAATCATGGCTCTCAAATGATAAGGCTTTTGAAAAAGCGATCGAAAAAAATAAAAAAAATGTATTATTACTTGATGAGACAATTTTAAAACTGCCTCCTAATGATGTTAGAAAGGTATATGATCAATTAAAGCACAGTACATTAGAAATTTCAGGTATTTTAACGCTTACTGACCGGCCGTTAATATGGTCTGCATCTCAATTTGTTTGTCCTATTCCTGGGATAATTGTAAAAAAATCCAGGATAAAATCTGCAAATCAAATATCAGTTAACATAGAATCAATATTTAAAAATAAATATCGTACACAGAATGTGATTGGCTACATTCCGGGACAGAAATATTCTGATTCTTTATTGGTTTTTACAGCGCACTATGATCATTTGGGCAAAATGGGTAAAGACACTTATTATCCTGGGGCAAATGACAACGCAAGTGGGATAGCCATGCTTTTAAGTTTGGTGAAACACTATTCGCAAAACCCACCGGATTTCACTGTCGTATTTATAGCATTCGGAGCTGAGGAGTCAGGCTTGTTTGGGTCGAGGCATTTTGTCGAACATCCCTATTTCTCTTTACAAAAAATCAAATTCCTTATTAACCTGGACATGGTTGGAACTGGAGATGAGGGAATAACTGTAGTAAATGGCAGCATTTTTGAAGCACAGTTTCATACGTTGGTGTCAATTAATAATGAACATAAATTGTTGCCAACCATCTATGCCAGAGGAGAAAGCTGTAATAGTGATCATTGTCCGTTTTACAGAAAAGGTGTACCAACATTTTTTATTTATGCCATGGGAGGCCATAAAGCTTATCATGACTTAAATGACAGAGCTGAAACTCTTACATTAACTGGTTTTGAAGGCACTTTTAAACTATTGCTTTTGTTTACTTCGGCAATTATGGATGAACGTAGCTTATAATTTTAGAGTGTATTATAACCGTCATGTAAGAAAAACCGAATGATCGCAGTCAAATTTACATGTAAACAGAAAATCCTTTCGCATTTTATTTGTTATATAGTTTAGTAACTTTTTTTATACTGATGAAAGACAATCTTAAATTTAAAGTCATTTTTGGATTTACCATCGCCAGTTTGGCTCTTTTTGCTGCATTGTATGTTACTATTACTAATTTCTACAGGTTAAAAGATTCTATAGAAGAATTGACCATGCCTGACAGAAAAGTGCAAAGATTGGCTAAAATGATGGATGATATTCAGGAAACAGAAAGAATCGTAAGATTGTATACCTTAACGGATGATGAGCATTTTCTTGAGGAGCTTTCAAAATACACGGAAAATATCCAGTCAGAATTAGATACTTTAAAAATTAAAACCAATCCAAAAACAGCACAATATCCCTTGATTGACTCTATCGAAAATCTGTGGCAATCCAGAACCGTATTATTTGATGAGTTTATTGCTCTTAAAGATAAACAACAAGGGATAAGTCTGGCATCAGAAGCGATGAATAGGATTTCCAATGAAGCTTTGGATACGGCAAAAGTAAAAACCACTACCACCACTAAAAAAGTTGAAGTTTCCAACAAAAAATCGGTCCCCCAATCTGAACAAGATCAAATAACCAAAGAGACTGATAAAAAGGGACTGATCAGAGGTATTTGGCAAGCTTTTTTTAAAAAACAAACACCTACTCCTTCACAAGAAGAACAGCAAAATAGTGATAGTTTAAATACCTTTACCGAGACACATGTTACCTATGATACTGTCATTACAGAGGCTGATGCCCAACAGATTTGGGACGCAGTGATGAGTGTATTGGATGAATACAGAAAAAAAGAAAATTTACTCCAAATCAATCAAAGTAAGGCAGAATTCCAGTTGCTTCAAAAAGAAGCAGAGATTATGGATAAGATCCGGAGCATGATCAAAAATCTTCAGACCGTAGAAATTGCTCGCGCACATCAAAACTCGTTGGAATCGAAAATGATGGCACAACGGTCTATTCTTACCATATTGATCATTGGCTTAGGAGGGTTATTTGTAAGCATCGTATTTATTTCTTTGATTTTAAATGATATAACTAGATCAAACTATTATAAAAGCAGGCTGGAGGCTTCTAAAAAACGAGCTGAAAAACTTGCTAAAGCTAAAGAAGAATTTTTGGCCAATATGAGCCATGAAATCCGGACACCGTTAAGCGCTATTCTTGGTTTCACCGAGCAGCTTTTGGGTTCGGACTTGCAGGAAAAACACAGATTTTACTTACAGGCAGTAAAAAACTCATCTGATCATCTTTTATCAACAGTTAATGACATACTTGATTATTCAAAAATAGAAGCCGGACAATTTACACTGGAAGAAGTTCCCTTCAGGATTACAGATGAAATAAGAGAAGTATGCGAAACCTTGAATTTGAAAGCATCTGAAAAAAATATTGATCTTAGTTATGTAGTGGATGAGGACTTAAATTATGTGGTGTTGGGAGATGCTTTTAGGCTGAAGCAAATACTTATCAACCTGGTAGGTAATGCGATCAAATTTACCGAAGAAGGCTATGTCAGGATTGTGGGCACTAAAATCATAAAGGACACCAAAAACATATGGGTAAAATTAGCTGTTGAAGATTCCGGTATTGGAATTTCAAAAGACAAAATCAAAAGTATTTTCAGGGATTTTAGTCAAGCAGACACTACTATTACAAGAAAATATGGTGGTACAGGACTAGGTTTGGCAATTACAAAAAAACTGATTCTGCTACATAATGGTAAAATTTATGTAGATAGTGAACCAGGAAAAGGATCTGTTTTCACCATTGAAATAAAATATACACTTGGAGAAGAGGCCTCTCTAATCGATACATCGCAACAGCAGGTGGTCACGGCAAGGTTTGATAACAAAAAAGTACTTGTGGTGGATGATGATGAATACAACTTGTTGCTTTTTCATACAATCCTTAAAAAATGGGGAATGAAAACCGATATGGCTTCAAACGGCAAGGAAGGGATGGACTTAATCAAACTAAAGGAATATGATCTTATTTTATCTGATATTCATATGCCTGAAAAATCCGGAATGGAACTGGTGGATGAAACCCGGAAAGATACGCTCAATAAAAACACACCCATCCTGGCAATAACAGCAAATGTAATGAAACAAGACATTGATTCGTATTTAAAAGCTGGATTCGATGATTTTGTACTTAAGCCATTTAAGGAAAAGGAGCTTTTCCAAAAGATCAGCCATGCATGGAAGATCAAATTGAGTGTGGAGGATAAGGAAGACCAGGAAGAACAAGAGAATGACTCACCTTTAGAAAATAAGGAAAAAGCAACTTTCAGCTTGTTTGATATTGAACGATTTGCAGAGGGTGATCCTAAAGCAATGATGGCTATTTTGAGGGGATTGATTGACAATAATCGTATGAATATTTTTCAAATGCATGAGTTTGCAGCAGGAAAAAAATGGGTGGAATTAGGGAAAGTAGCTCATAAGATGTTGCCTTCTTACAATCACCTTAAAGCGTTTAGTGTGGTGTCGGCATTGAGAAAAATTGAAGATATAATAAACAGAAAGAAAGGTTATAATCAGATTACACCCTTATTAGAACATATCAAAACTGTATCAAAAGATATATTCGCTGCCCTGGAAGAGCGTATTCTCTATTATACAAACAAAGAGAATAAGGAAGAGGAAGTGAAAGGGGTATAAGAAAAAATTATACCCTTCTGGAATTATAATCTAGATCTCAAATCCATACAACCGAAGTTTATTATATAATGTCTTGCGATCGATGTTCATTAACCTGGCTGCTTTAGATTTATTATAACCAACCTGTTCAAGGGTCTTTAAAATGATCTCTTTTTCATTTTGTTCTGCAATGGCTTTAAGATCAGTAGAACTTCCTTTTTTATCTTTTCTTATGTCTGGATAATTAATTTCAGTAGGTAAACAATCAGAGGATATTGCAGCACCCTGTGATAGCAGCACAGCTCTTTTCATAAGATTTTTTAATTCTCTGATATTGCCGGGCCAATCATAAAACCTGAATTTACGTAGCACATCATCGTCAAACATTTGAATGTTTTTGTGCAGTTCTTTATTGGCCATAGCCAGAAATTGCTCTGCAAACAGGATGATATCTTCCTTTCTTTCCCGAAGTGGGGGGATATAAATGGTGAATTCGTTGAGTCGATGGTATAAATCTTCCCGAAAGGTGCCTTTCTTGACAGCTTCAACCAAATCTTCATTGGAAGCTACAATAATTCGAACGTCTACTGAAATATCTGAATTGCTACCGATTTTTCTGATTTTCCTTTCCTGGATAGCTCTTAATAATTGCACCTGAACTTCGTAAGAAAGGTTACCAATTTCATCCAAAAACAAGGTGCCTTGATTAGCAGCTTCAAATTGACCTTTCTTATCATTCATAGCACCTGTAAATGAGCCTTTGATATGCCCAAACAGTTCACTCCCTGCCAATTCTTTCGATAAAGCACCACAATCTATAGCTACATATGGTTTGTTGCTGCGTTGACTTTTTAAGTGGATCATTCTGGCTACATACTCTTTACCAGTGCCACTTTCTCCTTGAATTATTACAGAAAAATTAGTGGGTGCTACTATGTCAATATATTCATTGATTTTTTTAGCAGGTTCACTTACTCCTGAAATATAGTCAAAATCATTTCTTCTCCCCGAAGGTTTTTGTTCACTTTCGCTACCTGATGTATCATATTTCCTTAAGGCACTGTTGATAGTAGCTAAAATCTCATCGGTATTTACGGGTTTGCTTACGTAGTCAAAAGCCCCCATTTTTATAGCAGTAACTGCTGTTTTTATATCAGCGTAGCTTGTCATTAACAAGACTGGCACATCCAGGTTGATTTCTTTAATGTCTTTTAATAAATCAATGCCATTTTTATCAGGTAGCTTAAAATCAAGCAAAATAATATCGAAACGTTCTTTTTTTAAAATATTCAATGCATCATTTGCCGATATCCCTCCTCTGGCTATAAATCCTTTTTTTTCAAGGAAATTCTTAAGCATCATCAGGAAGGTTGGGTCATCGTCTATTATTAATACTTTCTTCATTAAAAGAAATCTAAGTGAATTTGTAATTAAAATATAAATCTCAGATAAATAAGGAATTAAAACAAGAAGAAAACAGCATTGCCCTCTAAAAGTTTTATCCATTCTAAGTAAACATGCATATCAATTTGCAAATATAAAAAAAATGCCTTACTAAAAGTAAGGCATTCACTTATTACACAACTGGTCGGTTTATATTAAAATTTTTCTATTATATCTCCTTTATGGTTATAATGCAGCGTTTTCAGATATCCTTTTTTCTCTACCGTGATAATAAATGAATGTTTAGGATCCTGTTTTATTTCAAAAATCTTTATGATAGCCCATGAACTGTATTTACTTTTAGAAAAATCTTTTTGTATCACTTTTGGCAAGTGATCATATCCCACTTCTATGGTTGTTTCTTCCGCTGGTAAATCATATTTATAAATAGATTCTAAGATCTCTTCTGACACTTCGTTTTCAGCTTTCATATCATCAGTAGATTCATTACTATTATAATAGGTTAAGTCTTGTCCATTCGCTATTGATGATAATAACATCATGGAAAGGACAGTAAATAAAATGATATGAAATATTTGCTTGATCATGCCTATGATCAACTAAAAAGTGTGCCAAATCAATTGATAAATATTGTGCGAGGTTAGGGTGTAGAAATTGCTGTGCGATTAAAAAAACTGGTGTCGCAGGTATCATCAGAAATGTGGAATTTGTCCACGACTGCGAAGGTGCTAATGTTTTACCACAACTTTCCCAATTGTCTTTCCTGACTGAAACTTATAGATTGCCTCATGCAGATTTTCAAAGGAATATGTATGGCCAATTGTTGGTTTTTCAAGGTTTAGCTGATTCAACTCTCCGATGATTTTCTCCATCAATTCCGATTTTTTATAAAGGTAGATCAAGTTAAATCCCATTACCGATTTATTATAGTTAATCATGGTTTGTGGATCCACTTTAGGTCGCCGCCAATACAATAGTGCCAATTTAAGGTAATTGGGTTTGCTGCTTGTTGAGGTATAACGTGCAGATCCATATACTACTACCCTACCCTGTGATGCTAATACGCGATAGCTGACTTTGAATATATCCCCTCCTATGCTGTCCATCACCAAGTTTAAATCCCTACCATCCAGTGCATTTTTGAGATTAGTTTCGAAATCAGATGATCGTACAATCACCTGATCATAACCCTCCTGTTTACAGTAAGCTATCTTGCTACTGCTGCCAATAGTACCAATAGTATAAGCTCCAAATTTCTTTGCTATCCTATTTGCCCAAATACCAACACCTCCTGCAGCACTATGAATCAACACAGTGGCATTTTTTTCCAATGCCCCAAGATATACAAGACCATAATATGCAGTAAGAGCCTGTACAAGAAAACCAGCCCCTTCTTCAAAAGACCAATCTTGTGAAAGAGGGAAAACGTATTTCTGATCAATATTCAGATGTGTGGTGTAGGCTCCAAAACGTGTCACCCCCATCACCCGATCACCATTTTTAATTTGATTCACTTTTGAGCCTGTTCTTATTACCAATCCGGAAAATTCAAGACCAGGTACAAATTGTTCCTTTGGTGCAGCTTTGTATAATCCCTGAATCGCAAAAATATCGGCAAAATTCAAACCGATAGCCTTTATTTCTACAGTTACCTGATGAGCTTCTAATTCTGGTAGTTCCTCCTCCTGTAAAGTCAGGTCGTTGATTGATCCGGCCTTCCCGATCCGATATATTTTTCTAACCATGATGATTATTCAATATCTGTCTAACAATTAATTCCCACTCTTCCTGTAATGAAATGTTGGGAGGGTTTTTTCCTGCTCGGGAGTACCAATAAGCCGCGTTCGAATGATCTCCTTCTTTTCTGTGTAGGTATCCATGTATCCAGGCACCGGTAAAATCTTCAATCTGCTGCGCAATAGTATGTGCCTCAGTCCAATTGCCCTGGGCATCATACCACAACGATCGAAGGGCCGGATTGAGATTTTCAGGTAGTTGTTGGAGTTTTATAGACGCCCTGAATTCTTCGAAATTCATTCAAATTAAATTAAAAATGACTGCTAAAAGTTATAAATTTTGTGGTCTTCACACACTTCCATGTTGATTTCTTGCATCCTACTCAACATCTCATTCCCTAAATGGGTCAAAAGTAGTCGGTTACACTTGAATAAATTTTGTTTGTTTTCAAGCAACTTGTAATTCATATGACCTTCAAATTCCCCAGAATAGAAATTACACTCGCAGATAAAAAGATCGGCATTTTTAGCTACTTCTATCAGGTCTTCCGTCCATGAGGTATCACCGGAATATCCCACAATCTTTTCACCAATACAGATTTTTAAAGAATGTGGAAATACTTGTTCAGAGTGAATAGCAGGAAAAGCAGTTATTGAAAACTTCTCATCTTTGATGGTTTCATATTTGTCGTAATACACAAAATCAATGTCAAGGTCATCAAATATTTTCTCAGAACCTGGAAACAACAAGTTAAACAGTTGTTTAATTTTCCATTCCCCATCCATCGGACTGATAATCTTGAGTTTCTTTTTCCGCTTTTCGATCAGTGCTGCATCTAATAAGATAAATGGTACACCTGAGAAATGATCCCCATGAAAATGACTGAGTACAATCACATCAATGTCATTGGTAGAAAGTTGATTGCTTTTTAATGAACTGAGTGTACACGGGCCACAATCTATGAGGAGATTAATTTCAGGAGTCTTGACGTAAAAAGAAGTTTGATTTTTGCCGCCGCTTCCAAATGCGTCTCCAGAGCCTAGTACTTGTAGAGAATATTCAGATTCCATCTTTTTTTAAGAGTGACATACAAAAATACGAAACCTAACAACTTATCAAAATCCTATGCCAATTTATAGTCACCAAAAAATTGCTTGTTCACAACAAGGGCAAAATACCCTTCTTCAATGGGAAGATAACCCTGTTCGAAACAGAAATAATAAGTATTCCCATTTTTAGTTTTATAAATATTGGTGAAATAGTTGAAATTGAACCCCATATCCATTAGTGTTTTCCGATGTATTCGGGATTTTCCATTTGGATTCAACTCCAGTAAAATTCTCCGGTTTTTTTTCAATGTATAATCAACCTTTTTTACCAAACTATTGGTTTCCTGCTTTAATTGATTATTAAAACTCGTTCTGCATTGATCAGAGCAGAATTTTTTATCAGAACGACCGCGAAGAGGTTCTCCGCACTCCAGGCAATTTTTTTCCATGTTGTTTATGTAAAATAAATATCACAACCTGAATTAATTAAAAAAAATTGAGAAAACCAACTAAAAGCGTAAAAATGTGATAGTGAATACAAATTTTATACTATCTGGAAATTTTTTCAAGGGCTAACATTAAAGCATGAGTCCCTTTTTTCCCATGACCATTTTCCTGGACTGCAAGGTACAGTTGGTGAGCCAACTTTAAGCCTGGTAATGTAATGTTCATTCGTTCAGCTTCCTGCAGTGCAATACCCATATCTTTAATAAAGTGGTTCACATAAAACCCTGGATCAAAATTTCTATCCATAATGCGTGGTGCCAGGTGATCCAAAGACCAACAACCGGCAGCACCTTTATTAATCGATGACAATAGCGTGGGTAAATCAAGACCGGCTCGCTGTCCATACAACAAGGCTTCACATACTCCTATCATTGTACTGGCTATTACCACCTGATTGCACATTTTTGCATGTTGGCCGGCTCCACACTTCCCCTGGTAAACTATATTTTTCCCTAAACATTCTAAAAGTGGATATAAACTATCTACAATAGGCATATCTCCACCAGCCATTATTGACAAAGTCCCATTCTTTGCCCCAATATCGCCACCTGAAACAGGTGCGTCCACCGCATGAGCTTTAAGGGATTTTGCTTTTTTATATAACTTTTCTGACAGAGACGGACTAGTGGTGGTCATGTCCACTATAATTTTGCCTTTTGATATCCCATTAAAAATTCCTTTTTCCGAAAAATAAACTTCCTCTACATCTTGAGGGAATCCCACCATTGTAAAAATTATGTCAGCTTGTGTTGCCACCTCTTTGGGAGTATCGAACCATTTAGCCCCCATTGTGATTAGATCAACCGCTTTTGTTTTGGTACGATTAGATATTACCACTGAATAACCGGCATTTAACAAATTCCTAACCATTGACTGACCCATCACACCAGTCCCCACCCATCCTATTTTCGACCCAGATATTGTAATTTTATTTGCCATAGACATCTCTTAATACCCACATAAGAAATAATTATTGGATGATATACCAATAATTATCTGGTAAACAAAAATAAACTATTCTGTGGGAGATTTCCCATGTGTTAGTTACAGTTTTTTTAAAGCAATGAAACTTTTATTGACTAAATGAAATTATTTATTTATATTTAAACTGATATTTTTTCATCTGTGCAATCCGGACAGATTTTACTCAAATTTTTTATTTACTATAACGAGGAGGTTTTTATGAATTTCAGGCCCAGTTTCATCAACACAAAAGAAGCCATTGATAAACCTAATTATGAGCCCATCAGAAAATATATGGCAACAGATCTGGTGACTTTTACACTTGACCAGGATATAGCCGAGGTAATTGAATCCATGATTGAAAATGAAATATCAGGGGCTCCTGTATTGAATGAAAAAGAAGAGTTGGTGGGTATCATTACAGAAAAGGATTGCTTGCGGGTGCTTATGGACGTAGGATATCACAATCAAATGCTCAGCAAAAGCAAAGTATCTGATTATATGACACCTGACCCTATTAGCATTACCCTCGATCATGATGTACTGGATGTGGCAGATGCCTTTCTGAAGTCCCATTTCCGAAGATTCCCTGTCTTGGAAAATGGAAAACTTGTAGGATTGGTCAGCAGGCGTGACATATTAAGTGCTGCACTAAAAATAGAACATACTACTTGGTAAAACCACGGTACTTAATTTTTTTGAGAACCAGTGTGGGGTATTATACGTTATATAATTCACCTTCATGATAGTCGCATATTGAAGGATTTTTTAATTAGAGTTTAGTAGTTTTAAAACTAATTTTTTACTTAAACTTGACTTTTTATGGCTGCAATACGCAAGTACTCCGATATGACGAAAGATGAAAAACGTCATTCTGTTGAATTATGGAAGAGATTTTACAAATCACTCCAGGATCAGGATTATGAAGTTTCATGGCAATATTGGAACAAACGAATGGCTTACTTGAATGATATCGGTGTAAAAACAGAAAAGCAGACTGAACACCAGGACATGTTCAGATATGCTTAGATGGCTTGCATTTGCATTTATCTATCGTCTTTATTCCCAAATATTATCTTTCTTTTGCATAATAGTCAAGTTTTTTATACCAAAACATAGCTGGCATCCTTCTGTTAGCATTATATATAAGAACTAAAAAAGGAGGAATTATGGAAAAAAATAAAGAAGCAATAAATAGGATGAGTCCTCAAGGGAAAGGCAAACCATCCGATTCGGGTAAAAGCAAGGCCGAAGTAAAAAAAGTTACGGAAAAAGATGCTCTGGACAGGTCGGAAGAGATAACTGAAAAATATCTTGATGAAGAAGATACACCTGGTCAGAATGTAAGGCAGCTCCATCGAAACAGGAATACGGATAAACCTGATATAGATAAACCTGCTTATGGTTCATCATAAAATAAAAAGGAGAGGTTGGTTAAATAACTTCTCCTTTTTATTTTATAAAATTCAAATTTTATGCACCTCTAATACCTTAATTTTTGATTTAAAAAATTATTCCAAAACTAAAAGGTTGGAGTTCAGGGCTATCCTTGCCGACATAAAGCGGACTGAGGTCATAATTAAAAAACAAGTCCAATGCTTTATAACCTATTTGACCGCGAATGCCGTACCTCCAATTATTGAGGAAGAAATTTCCCCTGTCTTTTTCCCTTTCTTTTCGGTCATCTTTATATACATATTTAGTATGTGAACCTATACGATAACCTGCATAAGGTCCAGCACCGATCCGGAAACCACGTTTGTGATACTGAGTAAATCGCATACCTTCAAGCGAATAGCTTTTTACCTTTCTCAAACCCTGTCCAAAATCCAGGAGAGGTACAAAACTCATATTAATGTGGGATATAGTTATTTTACTTTTTACGCTGGCAAATTCCCGAGCATCCGGTTCAAATACTACACCATGATCACCCTTCAATACCCTGACATCCGGATTTTCAAATTTAAAATTATACCAACTCACACCTTTGCCCCAATCGAGGAATAAGGGACCAGCCAAGTGGAATTTGTGTATTGAGTTGATCCCTACCATCCACGAACCCCATGGTTTAACTGTGTACAATTCTCCATCAATATCCGGAAAGCTGCCTTTTTCAAGATAATTGTTCATGCCGAATTCAAAATTCATTGAATGCCGGACAGGAGGAATATCTTTCTGCACGTATTCGTATTTATCGATCCTGTTTTCCAAATCACTCAAGGATTCCACATCTCCTATCCTGCGTTCAAAATTATCCCAATCATCGGTAGGAACAGAAAATTCATATTTTCCAATTTTGACCCGAAATGAATTTCTGGTAGTGATCGATTGTGGTTCACTGGAGTCGGACTTGTTGCGGTTGATGACCCTGCCCGCTCCGGAAACTTTTGATTCTACTTGTTGAGAATTAATCCAAATTTTTGAAGCTCCACTCGAATTAACCTGTGTAAATCCTGAATTAAACGTGGAGGCATCAATTTCTGATGCTCCTGAAGCATCCAACTTTAACCGGTCGGTTTTACCAAAGAGTTTTACATTTGAAGCTCCACTGGCATTGATCGATGCATCGTTTGATACAAAAGCCATTTGCAACTTTGCCGCACCAGATGCTTCTGCGTGAAAATTATCCGAATCAAAACCCACTACATTTACTTTTGCTGCTCCTGATGCCTTGATGTGGTATAATTCAGGAATTTCTATTAATATCTTCACCCTTTGTTTTCGGTTGGTGGTATTTGTTCTATAACCTAGTTCCAAATGTTTGCCCTTTTGTTGATAATGTACTTCATCCACATCAGTTTCTTTGCCACTAATGGTCATTTTATAAGAGTTGCTTCGTTTAACCAGAGCTTCGAAATTATTGCCAACGTTCACAGATTCGACCCCCTTGATATTTATTTTGCGGTAATATCCACCGGGTTCAAACTCAAGTTCAGCTAAATCTTTTGGAAATTCATCACTTTTCAGATAATTGCCGGAAGTGTCCTCTATAGTAAGTTCCGAATGGGATGCATCCACGGAATCTATGGAAAGTTGCAAATCTTTCAACATTTTATTAATGTCATATTGCTGAAGGTCTTTCAAATCATCTTCCCCAGACACAAGGATAATGATCTTGTTATTATTGCCTAAATCAATCGTTATCGTGTCTTCAATACTATTTCCTAGAGAAATAATAGGCACTAAAAAAATTACATATAAAAATGTGCTAATTCCTTTCATTGGTTAATATGATTTAATTATTTCTAAATTTTGTCTCTGATCTTCTAAAATCGATATCAAGAAGTTGATCTTTGGCTTGTCGTAGATCTGACAAGCCAAATCCGGAGTTTTTGATATCCTGTGCAAACACAATCATTTTTTCTAGTGTCCGATCCTTTTCTTCTAAGTGTAATGGTTCTGATCTCACCGTTTCTGACCGTTTATAAGTAATCCTGATCACAGGTTGGGGCTTTTCTGCTGAAGCCACCAACTCTGGCATATTTTCTTTTAAGTCTGTAACTAAATCAGCTTCCTCCATCTGCAGCTCCTGAACAGCTAATAATGGCTCCAAATTTTCATTTTGATCAAGTATTATGTCCTTGTTTTGAATTTCATGATTCTTTTCCGGAACATGGGCTTTTTTACCTGCTTCATTTTTATCTGATTTTTGAGGATTTTCAGGTATTTCTGCCATTGGTTGATCGAGCAGTTTGGTCTGGGATAATTTTTCTTCTAGTACTTCCTTCGGCAGATCTTGCTGATTATCAGTAACTACATTTATTATAGATGTGGGTTGATTGAGATACAGCAATATACTTAATGAAAATACCAACACAATACTTGCAGCAACAGACAGATAGAGAAACCATCTTTTACCCTTCCGTGGTTGTAGTTCTTCATGTATTTTTTCCCATGCAGTATCCGAAGGTTGTACTGCATGGTTGATCAACTTTTGTTGAAACAGATTATCAAGCTTTTTCATGATCCTGACATTTTTTATTTAACCGGTATTCCTGCGTTAATAAATTTTTTTGAAGATATTGCCGAGCCCGGCTCAATTGCGATTTCGAAGTATTTTCACTGATTCCTAATAGTTCAGCAATTTCTTTATGTGAATAACCTTCAATGGCGTACAAATTAAAAACTGCTCTGTAACCATCAGGAAGTTCATTGATCATTTCCAATAAATCAGCCGCCTCAAGATTATCTTGAATCGTTTGATAGTTTGGCTCCTTTTCCGCTTTTTCTAATTCAACCGCCATCAACAAGTTTTTATGCTTCCTTAAATATCCCAAAGCCTCATTC
>JAEWLI010000194.1 GCA_023393375.1 Bacteroidota bacterium | reverse complement strand
GTATTGTGTACTGAAGTTCATTCTGGCAAGAAATACCTGATACCACAATTGGCGATGGTACTCAAAGTTGAAGATGCCGGTGCTATATTAGAGAAATCCTGTGGCTGATGAGTTTGTCTATCATGTGAAATAAAGCGATCGGCTGATGTGTTCTCCAGTTATCAATTTGAAGGCTACCACCATAGTTGATATAGCAGTCAATATTGTATTTCTTCCATTCTGATGTGATATAATCCCTGAAGCTGATAGCAGCGATCCACCCATCTGAAGTTTCCTCAAACCACTCTTCGTAATAACAATCATCGGAGCCATGAAAGTTGAGCACATTCTCCCCGATAAGGATAAATTTGTCGATGCCGTATTTCAGAAAATGATCGACAATCTTCCTTTTTAGAAACATGATATCATTGCTGATGGCGTCATTCCATTCTCCTATAAATTCGATGATCACAAAATTCCGTTGATAATCGGCAAATAATACCTTGATATATAAAGTTTCCGATCCTATATAATCCCATGCAGGGTCGATGTAATAACCATAAATGGCATCAGAATACTGGTTGAAATCATAGGTTTTTCCATAAAAAGGACTGTTTTGATCAGCAGCAGAATCGTAATATTTGCCCCAATTATAAAATGGTTCTATCTCATGCATTTTTTAAAATCTTATTTTATCGATTAACAGCAGATTGAAATAATTGGTTTCAACTAAATATTCTCCTTATAAGTATTATTTCAGAAACCAGTATTGTGAAGCTTTTTATAAACCTGATGGACAAGTTCAATAGCGGTATCGATCTCTTCCTTTCTAATAGATACGCTTTCGATATTAAATCCCATGGGTATATTTTTATCGACACAAAAACCAATCATGTCGTTACATACACTCAAACAATGATTATATGACATTTCAAGAATATCCCTTGCATGTAAAAGATCGTTCTCCAGCCATTTGGGGATATCAATGCCTAACCACTTCATAAAATGCAGGGTTTTTTCAGATCCGCATGGTGATAAGGTAAAAATGATTGGCTGACATGGAATGCCCTCCTCTTGACAATTGTAATAATAATCGGATAAAAAATTCCTGGCATTTTCTGTATTATAAACAGCCTGTGTGATAAAAAACCTGCAACCCATTGCCACCTTATGTTTTACCCTGAGGTGTTCATTTTGATGAATTTTGTGCCGTTCCGGAATAGTTACACCACCCAATAACATGGTCGTATTGTTTTCCTTGTAAATCTGATACGCATCTTTTAATGTCAGACTCACTTTTTGTTCTCTTGACGCAACACCCACAAAGACAGTCAATAAGTGCTGTTCTGGTGACAACAGGAATTGCTTAAGTTCAGTTTCAGTATATTTTCCTACACTCCTATACACAATTTTGGGTATTTGCAATTGTTGAAGCTCGTTCGTGGCATAATTATAAGGATCAATGGTGGGCAAAAACGGGAATGGCCGATTTTCTGTTATTCTTTCCTTCTCATCCTGAAGATCGTAAAGAACCAATGCATCGATAGGAAGAGTGTTAATCCTATCTATATGTTTATTTGTAATGGCAGTTATCCGCTCAGGATCCAGATTAAGTTTGGGAGGTGTAAGGCCATAAGTAATAATTCCCGATAAGCGGTCCTTTATTTTATCAATGATCATAATGGAAGTTTAAAAAAGTGAAGTTAATGAAAATATGAATTTTCTGAAAAATTGTGTAATGGAATGTTATGGGACAATCACTTTTTCTATAAACTGATGATCACTTATGTGAATATGTAGGAAATAAACCCCTTTGGGAAGTGTTGATAGATCGGAATAAATGATGTTTTGTCCAGGCAATGCTGAAACCTTATTGTTCCAAATAAGGATACCATGTGTATTTATCAATTGCAATTCGGCTTCACCTCCAAAAGGTAGTGAAATACTTAATGGCAAATTGAAGATAGTAGGATTAGGAAAAACCTTTACCTGAGACATTTTGGATGTTGATTTAACCACACTGATAACATCAGAATATGCAAAGGTACCATTATGATCTACCTGTTGAAGACGATAATAAGTAATCCCTGGAGAAACATGATTATCCCAATACAGGTATTCCAGAATGATATTGCTATTGCCGTTACCACTTATCTGCCCGATTTTAATCCACTGTTTGGTATCATTACTTTTTTCTATATTAAAATAATCATTTTCATACTCCACCGCTGTTTTCCATTTCAATTGATTGCCATGTGGGTGATTTGACCCTGTGAAGGACAAATAATCGACCGGAAGAGAATTAATACCTGCAATAGATCCAAAAGTAAAGGGACTAAAATGTGTGGCTTTGACAGTACTACGTACAGATTGGCCAAACAAATGGCCACCCATATT
Source organism: Bacteroidota bacterium (assembly GCA_023393375.1). Taxonomy (GTDB): domain Bacteria; phylum Bacteroidota; class Bacteroidia; order Cytophagales; family Cyclobacteriaceae; genus JAEWLI01. The sequence continues at coordinate 18,017 of JAEWLI010000194.1, read as the reverse complement.
TTCCCATTTCGTGATCTGATCATTAAAATGTACTACAATTAAATCAGTGGGATCGGAGATTTCACTACGGTCTGCATCAGTCCAGTACAATTCCACAAAGCAAGAAGCATTACTGCCTGTTGTTCTGGTAAGATCCCAGAACTCTCCCCCACTGATATGTGAAAAATCACTGGTTTTAGCCCCACCATTACTTGGAGGTTGCATAAAATATTGTGCTGTAAAACCTGTAGCATCACTTAGATTTGAGATACCCAATGGTGCATAAATGTCTTTCTCACCTATTGGAAATGTAAAGTCTTGATTCCCGGTTTTCATTGCCGGACCATCAATAAAGCTGTTTGTATGACTGCCCGAATGAGTAGCATCACTATTAAAAATCAAAAGGTGATCAGGAGATGATTTAACATTTCCGGAAGTAAATATCAATTCATTTGAAACATGCATAGCTTGGTTCAAGATAAATTCACCACCGTTTTTATTGATCTGAAACTGGTAAAATGTATCCGGGTTATTGCTTTGGAAATATTGGTCAGTTGTTCCGTTTACTATAACCATTCCCGTGCCTTCTGCGAATGAATTTTGATGAGTGCCCTGATTGCTCCAGTTGCCTGATAACATGATACGATGGGAATTCATTCTAAAAACAGCGGATGATTTAATTTCCAAATTATTTTTAATATCGATATTTCCTGTGAGTAGTTTTTCTCCTGATCCGGAAAGCATCAGCTGATTGTAGGCATCCTGTGGGACAATTATATTTTGATTTCCATTAGCAGTGTAATCAAACACGGCATCCGGGAAGTCGGAGAAAAGCCTGGTATTCCATATGTTACCAGACCAGTTGATTTGCTTCCTGTTAATGATCCGGTTATTATTCGCACCCAACACATTCCCTGTTATAGATACAGGTATATCAAGTACCAACTCTGCATTGTTACCAAGAAAGTCCAGATTGTCATTGATAATAATATTTCCCGATCCACTTATTTTGAGTTTTACCTGATCGTTTAGTCTTATCCGGCCAATATCAATACCATTATCAGCATTCACAATAAGATTGGTGGTATGAGGATCTGAAAATTCAATGGAAGAGTTGGGAGTATTATGCCGGATAAATCCGCCATTTTCTACATAAACACCTCCTCCACGTTTGATAAAAATGGTTCTTGTATTTAAATTCAGAGAACTATTTTGGTGTACTTCAAGGAAGGCGACTTCTTCATTTCGGATGAGATTGATATTATTCCGATTGCCAATCACTGCACCTTCCCGGCTGGTTGGGAAAATATTACCACCAACGGGAATTTGCTCTTCTGAAAATTTATTCAGCGACCAATTTTCACCATTGTTCCATGCACCTGACTTAAAACTATAAAATGTGGTGACTTCGGAGACTTTAATATTATCAAAACGGTTGTAGGAAGTATTGCCAAAATCATTGAAAGTTCGGATGATAATCTGCAGGTTTTCTCCTTTCAAAACCTTGCTTAAGGTAGCCGATCCCCCACTACTAAGAATGCTGTTTAGAACCTTTTCAAACATGAGTGTTTCTTCGCCCCCATTAAGAATATAATACACCCGCATATAATCGGGTTGGGAAAAAAAACCACCTCCATACCAGCTTATATCCATGCTGATTTCAACATAATTCACGTCATTGATCAGGATTTCTTCAGAGGACCATGTTCCTTCTTTGTCCATATTGTAAGCTTTGAGGGCTTGGTCATTGACAGCCAAATATCCCCGGCCATTATAATCAATAGACCATCTGGTATCTTCAATATTATTAAAATCTTCAATCCAAGGTAGTGGTTGGGCTTGTAAAGACGAAATCACCAGAAAAGAAACAAAAATATATGAGACAATATGGTAATTTTTATTCATTTAGATTTACTGGAATTGAATATAAGTCACAATAAATATAGATGAATACCAAGCCAACCGCTGGTATTTTCGATCAACGCCAAAGGTTTGTCTATCGATTGAAGCAAATTGAAGTTGAGTTGGAAAATATAAGGATGAAAGCAACCTCCTTTTCAACCCCATCCTTGTTCCTTTCTCCTATTTCCCTTCAACTATTCTATAACTACTTTTTTGTAAGAATTCCCTACCAAACATGTCTATGGCTTTTACTTCTATGGTATGAGTTCCAGGAGCAAGATCGGTAGGTATGGCACCACGCCATAGGTGTTTGCACGCCCGTGGGTTAGACGGCCTCCTGCCTGCCATTAATTCTTCAGCATAATCCCACTCATGTAGCAATCCCAGATATGCAGGGTCATAATCTTCAATGATATGCATCTTTTTCCATTCTCCATTGCCAACCCTATACTCGACCATATCATTTTCTGTTCCCATAAAAAAGTTGGCGAAAATGCCTGCTGAAGTTCTTTTTTTATGTCCCACGACCTTAGGAGCAAACACTTTTATCTGGTAATCTTCAGGATGCCCGGCAGGTTTGTAGTCGATGATGTATTCGTTACCGGTAAAATTAATGAACACATAACCTTTTGGCGTTCCGTCCCTCATGGTCGAATATGGAATACCTTTTTCATCTAGTTTACCAGAATACCAATCACCCGAAGTAGTGCCTACGTTAAAATGGTGGTGTGGTTTTTCTTGCTTCCAACCATCTTCTTTTGTGAAAAAATCATGTCTTTGAAGGTGCGTATGTGCAGAAAGAGAAAGTGTATTTGGATAGTCTTGTAATAGCTCAAACAGACGTTCACGGTCACTATCCCTGAAAGTATCATTGCCATTTTCGTTAAAAATAGGGATGTGAAACGCCAGGACAATCAAGTGATCTTTAGGGACGTACTTTAAATTGTTTTCTACAAATCTTAACTGATCTTCACGAAAACCACCCCAATATTGCCTCAACCCTCTGGGATCTGGATAGAGAATATCATCTAAAACAATAAAATGCACTTTCCCTACATTAAAGGCATAATTGGCTGGCCCAAAATGAGCTTCAAAAGTTTCATCGGAAAGTGTATCAGCGGTCACATCAAAATTTATATCATGGTTTCCTAACACGTTGTACCACGGCACTCCTATTTTTTTTACAGCTTGGATATATGGTTTGAAAAGATCAAGATCGTCGCCCACCAGATCACCCAAACTAAGACCCAAGGTAACACCTTGTATTCCCACTAATTCAGAAACAATTCCTCGGTCAAAAAAGTCCACTTCCTGTAATGAATAAGGTTGAGAATCACCAAAAACCAGCATGCGGAAATCATCATTTTCGGTTAGTAGGTGTTAATGGAAAATCAATAGATTTCGGTAATTTACCCGTAGGAGGTGTTCCAGCATATTTTAGTTGGGGCGAACCCAAAGGTTTGTGGATATAATAAAACTTCGGTAAGTTGTTATCGTCAACCAAAGGCTTGTAACCTGAAGGTTTTATTACAAAAATGATGTTGTCATCTTCTACAATCAATTCGTATTTTCCGTTATTGTCGGTAAGTACCACATCGTAGCCATTCGATACAGCTACATTGGCAATTCCTTTTTCGTTGCGATCCTTTTTGCCGTTTTTATTGGAATCTTCAAATACATAACCTAAGGCTTTTTGTTGGGCCCGGGTTTCCATTGCCAATAGACAAAACAGCATGATGAGGATGTTGATTTTCGTTTTCATGGATAGTTTTATTCGATAAAAAGTTTATGATAATTAATCAATCATGGTTTAATCTTTATTTGTTGCTCCAACAACTGAGGCCTATCAGTTGTAATGCCAGTTACTTTTAAAGCACGCAACCTTTTAGCCTCATTGGGGTCGTTAACCGTATAGGTATAAACTTGTATACCTGCATTTGCCATTATATTCATAAATGTCTCATTAATTAATTTATAATGCACATTTAATCCTTCCATATTATTATCAAGGGCAATTTTTATGGCTTCTTCCAATTTGTGTTGGTTGTAATTATGGATCAGCCAATATGCAGGTATATCGGGGAACATTTGTTTTGATTTAATGATGGTTTCTTTATTGAAGCTGATGATCACTAAATTTTGGCGTCTTTTATAATCTTCTATTGTTTTTTTAAAGAATGGTAACACTTCAGGACCTGTCTTGAACTCGATAAAAAGTTTTTGGTGATCAGTCACCAGGGCCAACACTTCCTCAAGAAAAGGCATTTTTTCACCTCTATATTGAGCACCTTTCCATGATCCCACCTCAAGTTGCCTCAATTGGTCGGAATGGGTTTCGCTGATGATCATGTTTTGTCCACCGGCTGTTCTGTAGGTGTCTTTGTCGTGATTTACCATCAGCCTGTTGTCTTTCGAAAGTAAAACATCTACTTCAACGGCATCAGCACCTAGTTCAAAGCCTAATTTCACTGAAGCCAATGTGTTTTCAGGGGCTATATACGACGCTCCCCGATGGGCGATGATTTCCTGTGCATTTGTCATTGTGGTTAATACCAAGAAAATTACCAAACAACCAATTTTTAGAATTCCCATATCATTCATCATCCTAGTGTAACTAAAATAGAAAAATAAAGAGATTAGAGCGTTACCCTAACCCCTTTTAAATACTAAACAGGTAAATATTAATTCATAGTGTCGATGGGTACTTCAAAAAGCAAGGATAGCTCAAAAAAATCCACAGACACAGATAAATCAGATGCCACAAAAATAAAGTTGGCATGTTACCGCAACTTTAAAAAATGTGGATGGCGTATTAAGAATTAAATAACTTTAATGGTAAAGATTGATAAAATATTTACATTGCACAATGAATTATATTCATGCATTAAGTTGCGTATGGGGTATAATTCGGTTAAAATATATGGATTAGGCCAATTTTCCAATATCCTACCGATTATCAGTTATATCCTGATTTTAAGCTTCTGTTAATTCATCACCCAATGTTAAAATTTAACATTTTAGCACTTTTTGCAAACTTACTTTTGCTACCGAATTCATTTACCTGATCAGATTTATTGATTTTGCATGAGTATTTATTTTTAAACAGTTTGAAAAATTTTATGATTAAAGTATGAAAAAACTTAAACTATTTTTTTTGTTTTTGTGCTTTGGCATGTCCAACATTTGGGCACAGGGCACCAACACATCCATTAGCGGAGTTGTAAAAGATAAGAAAGGAGATCTACTAATAGGGGCTACCGTTGAAGTGAAAAATGAAGCAACTGGTTTTTGGACAGGTGCAACCACAGGAATAACTGGAACTTATAATATTCGTCAGTTGCCGCTTGGCGAAGATTATACGATCACTTGCTCATATATTGGTTATGGCACTCGAAAGGTAACAGGTTATAAACTGAACCAGAGTGATCATTTGAAGTTGGATTTTTCATTGGAAGAAGAAGCGACTTCCCTTAAGGAAGTTAGTATTTCAGCTACTCCCATCAATGGAAAAATAGACAAGATGGGGTCAGCCACTTCGGTTACTGCCAGGGATATGAGCCTTTTGCCTGTAAATGGTCGCAATTTTACGTCATTAGTCGATTTGTCACCGGTTAGTAATGGTAGTAATTTATTGGGCCAGTTGTATTCCTCTACCAATTATACCATTGATGGCATGACCAATAGAAGCCCTCTTTCAAGTGGTACTACCAATAGAGGTCCTTTTTCTATCTCCATGGAAGCTATCCGTGAATTTGAGATCAATACCAACGATTATGACGTGGTAAATGGAAGAAGTGGTGGCGGGATAATCAGTGCAGTAACCAAGTCAGGAACCAATACTTTTCAAGGTTCTGCTTTCCTCTATAATCGCGCCGACTGGTTGGCAAGCCCATATGATACCAGGGGCAATACCAGGGATGACGAGTTTGCTATTCAACAATATGGATTTACTTTGGGAGGTCCAATTGTAAAAGACAGGATACACTTTTTTGTGGCATACGATGGCCAAAGAGATGCCCGACCATTGTATATAGCAGATATTATTACTCCAGAAGATGAAGTAAGGTACAATATTTCGCAACCTACATTAGACAGGTATCTACAAATTGCCAGAGGGAGCTACGGGGTGTCCGACTCACCCCAAACAGGTAGTTTCCCCAAGAGAAGATATACCCATACGGTGTTTGGCAGACTGGATTGGCAATTAAACCCAACCAACTTGCTTACCATAAGAAATAATTACACCAGAGACTTGAATAGTCAGGGAGTAAGTGACAATAGTAGCATTAACCTTTATGAAGTATATGGTTCACACCTTTCTTTGGCCAATAGTTTTATGGTATCACTACGTTCGGTACTTAACACCAGATTGACCAATGAATTAAAGGTTCAGCATCTTTATACACTAGATGATGGAATGCCAAGTGATCAGTTACCGCAAAGTAATATACCCCGGGCTATCGTACAGAGGGTTGAATCGGTTGTAAATGATAAAACAGTTAATACAACCATACAATTAGGAGGTCAACGGTATCTGCCCGAAACCTTTAAATCCAATGTGTACCAGGTAGTGAACAACCTATATTATAATGCAGGTAAAATCAACTATACCTTTGGGGCTGATGTCATGTTGAACTATCTAAGTTCATTGGCAACCAGCGAAATGAACGGGAGATACTATTTTACGGGCCTTGATAACTTTGAAAGCATGCAACCGTACCGTTATGCCAGGGAAGTAGCTGTAGTGGATCCTACAGTGGATCAATACATTCTTGGAACGGGAATTTACGGTCAGGCTCAAATACAAATTCAACAAGGTATGGATGTTACTTTTGGCTTGCGTGCTGATTATACATCTTATTTTAATAAGCCTAATTTTAATCAGACCGTGTACGATGATTTGGGGTTAAAAACTGACAACACAGCTAAAGGATTCCAACTTCAACCCCGGTTCCAGTTTTCCTGGGATGTAAACAACAGGCAAACTGACATCATCAGGATAGGTGGTGGCATTTTTGGGTCGAGTTTAAACAATTACTCCATGGTCAATAATCTGCAGTTTGATGGCACTAAAATTTTTGCAGTTGATATTCAAGGAGAAAATGTACCATCGCCTAATTTCCCTGGCTATCGTCAGGATCCAACTTTAGCTCCTGGTGAAGAGCTGTTCAATTTACCAGGAGTAAATAAAGTGGCTACGATTAATATGAATAATGAAAACCTAAAAGTACCGACTGTATATAAAGCGAATGCATCCTACAATAAACTTTTGAGCAACCGTTTACGTGTTGGTGCTAATTTCATGGTGTCACTGGGGAGAAACAATTATATGTACATTGACAGAAACATGGTAGATGAACCCTTTTTCCGCCTGGCAAATGAAGGAAACAGGGGCGTATACGTACCTGTAACCGGGATAGCAGAAAACGGTGCCGCTGATTGGACACAAGGGAGAAAGACTACAAATGTGGGCAGGGTATTGGAATTGGTGAGCGAGGGGAAAAACAATACTTATTCATTGGTAATAGATGCTACTTACCGTTACTTTAAGGATGGGCAAATAACAGCCAGCTACACTTGGAACGATAGTAAAGATAACACTTCCTACAATGGTAATGTGGCCAACAGTGCTACTTTGGTTCAAATGGTAGTAGATGACCCAAGAGATTTAAGCAGAATGAACTATTCAAATGTTCAATTCCGTAACAAAGTGGTGGTATATGGCACATTGCCTTCATTTTGGGGCATAAATGTAGGTGTTAGATATTCCGGTATTGGTGGAACAAGGTATTCTTTGCGTGTAAATGGCAATGTAAACGGTGATTTTGTAAATTCTAACGATTTGGCTTTTGTGTTTGATCCAAATAGTCAAGGATATGGTGAAGACTTTAGCCAGGCCATGAGAGATGTAATGGATAATCCGGATAACCTTGCAAAAGATTATATAGTAAGCAGCTTAGGTAAAGTAGCTGAAAGGAATGGCGGAGAGAATGGTTTTTTTGGCACATGGGATGTGCGTGTAGCTAAAAAGATTAAATTGTACAATCGTACAGGCATTGAACTTTCCGCTGACATCTTCAATGTAGCAAACCTATTGAATAAAGAATGGGGAACTACAAAAATCCTTGGAAATCAAAACCTGCTTACCATTACTGGTTTTGATTTAGAAAGTAGAACATATAAATATGCTGTAAATCCAAATGTAGGGGTTGCTAGTCCAGGTGGTACACCCTATCAATTCCAATTATCTGGCAGACTTTACTTTTAAGATAAAAATTCGGCAGGCCAAGTTCCAGGAGGATTTGGCCTTGCTTCAACTAAACTAATAAGATACAAAGATGACAGCAATAAAAATTTTTATAAGCCTGTTGATTGTAATTACTGTTTTTTCTTCTTTCTCACATCCTGATAAAAAAGATAAGAGTAAAGAATTAAAAGAAGGTTCTAAGGTTTTGGTACTGAGTTTTGGTGACCAATTTCAATCCAATTATTATCCGAAAAGTATGATTGCTGACAAGGCTAATCTGGGTCTAGGGGAATTCAGTTCATTTATAAATGAGAAGTTTATAAACAGTTTTACAGTCATCAACAATAGTAAAATCACCTATGTCACTGTTGAGGAAAATGAGGTGAATAATATACGTAAACTAATACGGCTTAAGGGAGAAGATGAAGAGATATATACCGATATATCCATGGTAAGTGATAAGGATTATGATGAATTGATGAAACAATACAATGCCGATTACTTGATGGTGTTCAGTCAATATTATTTAAAATGGCAGGAAGAGCCATTCAATACCCTGTTCCACATTTTCAATTTTAATATTTATACTCAGGACAAAAAAGAAGTGTATGAGGGAAAGTCGTATTTTAATACTTTTAGCCTCAATGAGATCAATAATATTGACAAGTTGTTTGAAAAAAACATCAAAAAGAATGCTTCAACGTTTGAACGTGCAATTAAGAATTACCAGCCAGTTATGTAAATTTTTAAATCCTTTAAACAGTAATAGAACATGATAAAAAATATTTTATTTACCTTCATATCCTTGATGGTTAGCATTGGGGTGTTATTTGCACAAGACCAACCATCCGACCATGTCATTCTGATTTCGATTGACGGACTTAGGCCGGAATTCTACCTTGAGGAAAAATGGCCGGCATCCAATTTAAAGGAAATGAAGAATGATGGAGCTTATGCGGCAGGTGTTCGGGGAGTTTTTCCGTCTGTCACTTATCCATCACATACCACTATTATTACTGGAAAATTTCCTGCACAGCATGGAATATATTATAATTCTCCCTTTGAAGCTCAGGGACAAACCGGCAAGTGGTATTGGAAAACCTCCATGATAAAAGCACCTACCCTATGGCATGCTGTGAGAGATGCCGGTATGATTAGCGCAAGCTTTTTATGGCCTGTATCTGTTGGGGCACCTATTGATTACAATCTGCCTGAATATTGGGATTTGGAACAAGGTTATGATAGAATAGAACCTATGCGGGAACAAGAACATCCAAAAGGGTTTTTAGCTGAAATGGAACGGGAAGTATTGGGTAAAATGAACGAAAGGACCTTTAATGGGGATTATTTAAACAGGGAAGATAGAACTGGTGAAATGGCAGCTTATGTACTGGAAACCTATAAGCCAAACTTAATTACCATCCATTTGATCGCCACCGATCATTTTCAACACAAAGAAGGCAGGGAAGGGCCAATGGTATTTAAATCATTGGCTGCTGCCGATAGAGCAATAGGGAAAATTAGGGAAGCTGCTGAAAGAGCAGGCATTTTGGACAGAACCACTTTTTTGATCACTGGCGATCATGGATTTGTGGATATTCATACCACCCTCAGTCCTAATATCTGGTTGGTAAACGCTGGGTTGATGCAAGACAACAAAGATCGGGGAAATTGGAAGGCGACCTTTCATACATCCGGAGCATCTGCATTTCTTCACCTGAAAGATCCCAATGATAAAAAAACAGCGGAACGGGTCAAACAAATATTGGCCAAACTTCCGCCAGAACATCAAAAGTTGTTCAGAATTGTAGGGCGTGAGGAGTTGGATAAAATTGGTGCCGATCCAAATGCAGTATTGGCATTAGCTCCCATACCAGGTATCAACATGTCTGCTGCCAGTTCGGGTGAATTGTTAAAACCCGCCAAAGGTGGTACACATGGATTTTTTCCGGACTTTAAAGACATCGAAACCGGGTTTGTGGCTTGGGGTGCAGGTATTGAGAAAAAGGTAATCGAGCAGATGGGTTTAGAAGATGTAGCCGGTATTGTACAGTATCTTTTAGATTTAAATATGGAATTGCCCATAGCTGTAATGCCGAAGTAGCAATCATGTAATCTAATTAGAAATCTAAGTCAACAACTGGCTAAAGTTTTGAAACTTTATGATTATTAATGCAAGGGATTTACCTTGCATTAATTCTAATTATTGGTCTTACGATCTTTTACTCGGAACCCTTGATCTGTAGCATAAATGCCAACAATTTTTTGGATGGTCTGTGAGCGGAGGCGAGATTCTGTACTTTCACTATTTCGATTCATGTCCAACCATATCCGTCAACATGGGAATAGTATGAAATAAATCGTTCTATGTGTAATTGCTTGATTGTTTGTTGGTGAAAACAGTTCCACCGGAGTCGAAATAAATAGCTCAGGGTTACAGAGTAATTCTGATAGATTGTTAAGAATAGTCTATGGGTCACAGACCATGGGAATAGATATGTCTTTACTTCTAAGTTATCTTTAATTCCTTTAATGCTGAAGCAACCGTTTGCCTTGTGCAACCAATAAGATCTGCAATTTCCTTTTTAGTCAATAAATCAAATATCAAGAACTCCCTGCCATGAGCATCTTTTACCTTTTTATTGAGGTTTCGATATAAATAAACCAGGTTGTCAACGACTTTTTGAGAGTTGATTTTCAGAAGCCTGACTTCTATGTCCGACCAACGCCGTGATAAATATTTATTAAACCAACCGGAAATTATGATATCAGAACCAACCAAGGTGTTGAAATAACTGTGATTGTATACGACAACGGTGGTATCAATCAGTGCTTTAGCAAACTCTGACATGCCACTTTGGTAATTCTTTAGGTTTCCAAAATAATCATATTTTACAAGTATTTCATGCGTTATCTCTTCACCTTCTTCCGTGTAATACCCCAATAATACCCCCCCAGACAGAATTTCAAATATAGGTAGGTTAGACTCACCTGGAAAATATATCAATTCATCCTTACGAAAATTTTTAATGATGATATTCTTGAGTATGTGGTGGTTTAATTTATCAGTCAAATACTCATACAAGCTTGATTTCTCTTTCTGTAATACTATCTTACTTTCTTCTAATGTCCCTTTAAGCATTTGGATTTAAATCTTTAAGTGAAGGAACTTTTACGGGAATTATTTTTTACAAATACCTTATATTAAAAAGCCATCAGCTTCTTTCGAATATAAAATACTAAAAGTATCCCAAACAGTTAATCCTACTTCAAAGATACCCTGTGGAGTAAATTTCAATGATTCCAAGCTGTTAAATAACTAGGAAGCCAATGTTACTATTAATGGTGGAGGATTAATTATGTGTTATGAAGAGGTCAGATTCTTCACCCCTGAAAATGACGATAACTTAATTGAAAATCCAATTTTTCAATTAAGTTATCGCATATCTATCCATTATTACAGTTCCTTTAAAGCTTGTTGGTGCTAAAGAAAATTGTATACCCGTTCTATTGGGATTATTGTTTTACTATTCTTTCTACCACCTGGTTTTGATTTTGTTGGATGATCAGTAAATACAAGCCATTGGCCAAACCAGCAATATCCATTTCTATTGTATGTGATCCCGCTTCGGCATTCAGCACTTTTCTGACAACCGGCTGAGCCTGCAGGTTTTGAATGGTTAAGGTTATTTGTCCATATTCTGGTGTGGTATACCTCACCATCAATTCGCCATTGGTCGGATTGGGATATGCCCGCTCGGTAGAAAACTGAGGGATATTACTGTTATTCACAGAAATGATGGAAGAATAGTCATATTCCCCATTAAAATCCACTTGCTTCAAACGATAATAAGTAACCCCATAAGCCGCTTGTTGATCCAGATAACTGTATGAAAGCGTGGTAAAGCTGTCACCATTACCTGCTACCTGACCGCATGCAGACCATTCTTTACCGTCCTTGCTTTTTTCGACAGAAAAATAATCGTTGTTATGTTCAGTAGCTGTTTGCCATTTCAGGAGGTTACCATTTTTTTGGCTCGTTCCTGAGAAAGATAGGAATTCGACCGGCAGGGGGTTGATGCCGTTGATGGAGCCAAATGTGAATGGGCTGAAGCTGGTGATCCTATTGTCTGATTTTATTGAATTACCTGATTCTTGAGCATTAAACCTTTCCCATTTAGAGGTCTGACTGTTATAATGCGCTACGATAAGATCACTGGGTTGAATGATTTCACTACGATCGGCATCCATCCAGTATAAATGAACATAACAACGAGCGTTATTACCTGCGTCATAAGTCCTGCTTAAATCCCAATATTCTGCACCACTCACATGAGAGAAATCAGTCTCTTTTTGATTGGGAAATGGGGCTGGTTGGTTGTGATATTGAGCAGTGAAGTGGGTATCACCAGCACCATTCTGCATACTGGAAATTCGTATAGGTGCATAGATACCTCCATCACCCACAGGGAAAGTAAAATCCTGGTTACCTAATTTTCGTACCGGTCCCTCTACATAACTATTGTTGTGGCTTCCGGTTTGGGTGGCTCCGCTGTTGAATATAAGTAGATTTGTTGAGGTGGTTTCCACTACTCCATTGATAAAAGCCATGCTACCGGAAATAGCTAGTTGCCTTTCCAATACCAAACGGCCACCTGTTTTGTTAAGACCAATATTTAAAAAGGTCAAATTTACAGGACTGGTGTATGTTTGATTCCCTGAGCCGTTGAAAATCAATGTTCTTGAACCTGTAGTCGGAGTCGTTACTGCTCCTGTATTGTTACGATTATTTATAAAATCTCCAGCCAGACTAATGGTATGTCCGTATGATAAAACAGCAGATTCGGTAATATTAATGTTCCCATTGATTGAGAAGTTACCATTAGTCGTTTTATTTCCTGAACCTGAAAGGGTGAGGTGATGATAAGCATCCTGTGGTAAAATAATGGGTTGAGCATTTGTTCTATTATAATTAAAAACGGCTCCCAAACTATTAGAATACAGCCTGAACCCACTTCCGGGTGCCGTTCCACCACCCCAGTTGACAGTTGAATTTTCAGAATTAGTAACCGTAAACACTTGGGTAGTTGTTGGGAAATTTCCAGTCAATGTCAGTTCTTTTCTGTTGATAAGTTGATTGTTTGCCGCAGATAAAGTTATGTTACCCGATATAGTGGTATTCACATTTAAATCCAAGAGTGCATTTGTAACGGGAAAATTGAGGGTTGCAAATGTCAACTGGATACCGGTAGAAGATTCAATTCGATTTGTATTACGAACAGTAGCCGTACCTGTACTAGTCATGTTGTGTTGCAGGGTCAAATTACCTCCTGTTTTATGTAAACCGAGGTTAGAAAAGGTTAAAGCAGCAGGACTTGTATAGGTTTGGTTACCTGAACCATTGAAAATAAATGTACCGTTCCCCGTTAAAGTGCTTGTACTATTTCGTAGATTGTTGAAATCACCAGCCAGTGATATGGTGTTATTGTAAGATAATGTGGCAGATCCTGTGATATTCAAATCCCCATTGATTGAGAAATTACCAGCAGTTGATTTAGTACCAGAACCAGAGAGGGAAAGATGATGATAGGCATCCTCTGGAGTAATAATGGTTTGATTGCCTCCACGAGCATAATTGAAACCAGATCCTGGATAATTTGAAAAAAGCCTGATGTTGGAAGCTATTTGGCCTCCAAGGGTGATGGAGCTTTTATTAATCAATTGATTGGTATTGCTGGAAGAACTTATGTCTCCATTTATAGTCAACGGACAGTTCAGATCAATGGTGTTATTAGGTGAGGAAAACTGGACATTTCCGGATATCGTTCCATTACCAGTGCCTTTTATATTCAGTTTTAATCCTTCTTGTAATGTTAAAGTGCCAACTGTTAATCCATTGGGTGTATCAATAGTCATATCGGTATCTGCATTATCACGAAAAATTATCGTTCCGTTATTATGGATTTTACCTCCATCTTTTACGGTTATGCCACCACCTCTGTGCATAGAGAGCGATCTACCGCTCATGGTCAATGTTCCATTGTCAATAACCTCAAGAAAAGATAATCCGGCATTATTCACATTAATGGTAATGTTATTGTTATTACCTATAATAGCTCCTTCATTTGCGGTAGGCACTTCTCCGGCAGCTTGTCTGGTTGTTGGATGATCAAATGGGTGTACAGACCATCTGTTGCCATCATTCCAGTTACCATTTGCAAAGCTGTAGAAGGTTTTTACTTCTTTAACCACTATATTATCAAAGCTATTATATGAATATGTATAAAAAGGCCAACCTGTTTGCCCATAATCATTATATGTTCTAATGATGAGTTGAAGCGCACTCCCTTTTATCACTTTAGTTAACGCAGCAGAACCGCCACTACTAATAGCATTAGTGAGGATATTTTCATAAAAAAGCACTTCATCACCTCCATCAACTTTGTAATATACCCTCATAATATCAGGATCTGAAAAACCACCTCCACCAAACCAACTGATATCCATTGTAACCTCTACATAATTGGAAGACGAGATATCTATTACCTCCGATTCCCATTCTCCCATTCCGTCCATATGAAATGCTTCTAAACGGCCATCCTGTACATCAAATCGCCCTCTGCCATCATAATCGATTGTCCAGGGGGGATTTTCAGGTGTACCATTTGAATAATTAAACTCCTCCTGCCACAAAATCACTTGTGCATTTGCAACCGACACCCCTCCCATTAAAATTAATAAAATCAAAAAATTCCTTTTTTGATATATTGGATCAAATATCATTATCGGTTTATCAGAAAAATGGTTCCTTATAGAATGAAACATCCGGTTTAACGTAGTAAGAATTCTATGTATACCTTCTCTCATACTTTTCCTTAATTTTAACTAAGTAAAATTATTAGGATTTCTTTAAGTAATAGTTGCATTTTCGATAAAAAGCTTACTTTGTTCGATTAATATTAATATTATTAAATTAATGGATGGCAGTAGAGCGTGTGTACAATGGGAAAATCCTATCCATTCCTTGAACGAGATTGCCTCTAATTTTACTACTCAGTAATTTCCCGCAGTTCTCCGTTGTTATCCCGATTTGTTATTTTTGGAATTTTCTGTGTATCTTAGTTTTTGTTCGCTACTTAACACATAACGATCAACAAATCGTAGCCTCTATTTGGGTCATTTAATAATTATAAAAATGTTTTAAAACATGAAAAAACATCTCGTCTTTAAGATTTTGGTATTTCTTCCGTTAATGAGCATATCTATGCAATTATTAGCCCAGGATTTTTATATAACAGCTGGATTAAATTTTTCCAAGTTAAGGCAGGTAAAAGATGCTGACTTTGAACCAGACAGAAGTTTAAGACCAGGTTTCCAGATTGGAGCTTCGATTGACATCCAAATGAACGAACTCCTTTCCTTCATGCCAGGCTTACAGCTTTCGTTGAAAAGAGAACATTTAAATAGTTCAATATTCATTCCTTTCGAAATTATAGGTGGGTCCGGAGATGTTTTTGAATTAACATCAGAATCGTTAGTAAATGAAATTTATATAGATGTTCCACTTCCCCTAAAATTGAAATATAATTTCGGTGATAATGAAGTTTATGGTCTTTTTGGTCCTTATATCAGCTATCGTATTTTTGAAAAAACAAGCTCCAAGACCAATTCGGATAATTATTTTTTGCCTCCTTCCCCTGATAAAGTAAAAATGGAAAATTTGGATTATGGCCTTTTATTTGGTTTAGGGGTTACCCGTAATAGGTACCTGATTCAGGTATCGTTTGACCATGGATTCTATCGTAATATAGAGTATCAATATGATGAGATTATATATACTCAAAACTCAAAGAACTCTTCCCTGAAGGTAAATTTTGGATATAGGCTATAAATGTTACTAATATGCGAGTATAATATGTTTAGATATGGTTTGAAAGTTCGAAAAGTTCAAGGTTCAAGGTTCAAAAGTGACCATGCCTAAAAATGGTTGACCATTTTATTCAACCTTCAACCATTATTTGCAAAAAGATAAAGCTTGCCTCAATAGAACGATCACGACTTTGACGTCATCCCTGTGAAGACAGGGATCTCACGGGTTTTGTATTCTGTTTCGGTTAAAAGGGTTTGAAGTTGTTTGAATGTTTAAGGGTTCAAAAGCTGAAAGTTCAAAGCTGAAAGCTGAAAGTTTGAACCATCCCTGGAATATAATCACCCTTTTTTTTTCAACACTTAACTATTATTTGCTAAGATAAAGCTTGACTCACTAGAGTGAACACGACTTTAATGTCAATTGTTTTTCAACTTCAAACTTTCAAACATTTCCAACTTTAAACCTTCAAAGAACAGGAATGACGCAGTGGTGGGTTGTGCTTTTGTGGCGGGAAGGAAAGTTTACAAAGTTCAATGTTCAAGGGTTTAATGTTTAAGGTTAAAACAACCGGTATTTTAGCAAAATCATGACTACAGATTAATCCTGACCCAATAGATTGTTCACGACTTTGACGTGCATTGGAGGCGGGCCAAGACCGGAAGAGGGTGTGGGTTTGAGGTGTGGGTTTGGGAGTGAGGAGCAGGAGGCTTGGCCGCCGGGTAGCCCTGGTACGGTAGGTTGTGGCGCAGGGCTGTGCGGAAAACTGCAAATAAAACCAACTTTTTCCCTATCATAGGGTTAGGTAATTAAACGAAAAGCGATTAAATGACAAACCCATAAAATTATGTCCTACCAAAAAATACTTGAAATATTAGGTGATAGTGCCAAGACATTACTGGAGCACGAAAGTAAAAGCATTTTGAAAGAACATCTGCACCTGCCGGGGCCTGATTTTATAGATCGCATTTTTGTCCATTCCAACAGAAATCCCCAGACCATCAGGAACCTGGCGGCAATTTTCAACACAGGAAGGTTGTCAGGCACGGGTTATGTATCCATACTACCTGTAGATCAGGGGATCGAACATTCTGCCGGGGCTTCATTTGCCCCCAATCCTGAGTATTTTGATCCGGAAAACATCATCCGGCTGGCTATTGAAGGCGGGTGCAACGCGGTAGCTACTACCTTCGGTAACTTTGGCATGGTGGCACGCAAATATGCCCATAAGATCCCGTTTATCGTGAAGATCAATCACAATGAAATGCTGACTTATCCCAATAAATATGATCAGGTGATGTTTGGGTCAGTGGAAGAGGCATGGAACCTTGGGGCTGCTGCCATAGGTGCCACCATTTATTTTGGATCGGAGGAATCGACCAGGCAGATCATTGAAGTTGCTGAAGCCTTTGAATATGCTCATGAGATGGGCTTGGCAACTATCTTGTGGTGCTATACCCGTAACAATGATTTCAAAAAAGATGGTGTGGATTATCATACTTCGGCTGATCTTACAGGACAAGCCAATCATTTGGGGGTAACCATCCAGGCGGATATCATCAAACAAAAAGCCCCGACCAATAATGGCGGTTATAACGCCATTAAATTTGGAAAAACACATCCTTTGGTGTATGAAAAATTGACGACTGATCATCCTATCGACCTCACCCGGTATCAGGTGGCTAATTGCTACATGGGAAGGGCCGGGTTGATCAATTCCGGAGGGGCTTCGGCAGGTAAGTCCGATTTGAAGGAAGCTGTGGAAACGGCCGTGATCAACAAACGTGCCGGGGGCATGGGATTGATTTCCGGCAGAAAAGCATTCCAGCGGCCAATGAAGGAAGGAGCTGAACTTTTAAATCATATCCAGGATGTATACCTGGCGAAGGAAATTGGTGTGGCTTAGTGTTAATAATTAAAAATTAGTAATTTACAATTATTAATTGTGCGGCCTTGGCTAGTAATATTCAAAACTTTTTCAGATAGAAATACCTGTTCTTGAGCTTATCTTAAGAGGAACGA